>JBBSUJ010000034.1:0-31805 GCA_038235025.1 Burkholderiales bacterium | reverse complement strand
GGCTCGTCGGCCAGCAGCAGGGCTGGACGGTGAACCAGGGCACGCGCCAACGCCACGCGTTGGAGCTGGCCGCCGCTCAACTGCTGGGGCAGACGCGCGCCCAGACCTGCCAGGCCCACAGCCTCCAGCAAGGTGGCCACGCGTTGCTCCCGCGCAGCCTGTTCAAGCTCGCCCAGCAGCATGAGCGGCAGGGCCACGTTCTGCGCAACGTCGAGGTGCGGCAACACGTGAAAAGCCTGAAACACAAAGCCCACATGGGCGCGCCGCCACAGCGCGCGCTGGGCGGCGTTGAGGCTGGCCAGGTCCACATCGCCTTGCTGGATGCGGCCCTCGCTCCAGTCGTCCAGCCCGGCCAGGCAATTGAGCAGGGTGGATTTGCCCACGCCAGAGTCCCCCACGATGGCGACAAATTCGCCGGGAGCGACCGCAAAGTCAACATGCTCGAAGACTGCGGTGGTTCCGTAGCGCTTGGCGAGGCCCTTAACCGTGATAGCGGCGGCGTTGATTGCAGGGGCCGTGGCGAAATTTGTGTCGGCGTTCACGGCGTTGACGGGGTTGACGGGGTTGACGGAGCTCACGGTATTACTTGCGTGGTGGTGCTGGCTCATACGCCAGCCTTATCTAGCAAGTTCATTACGCCTTGCTTCAGCGCATCCTGCGCGCCGGGCTGGTCGCACGCAATGCGCTGACGCGCCGGCATGCTGCGAAGCCAGGTGATCTGGCGTTTGGCCAGCTGGCGGGTGGCCGCAATGCCTCGCTCGCGCAGCAGTGGCAGGTTCAGCGCCTGGCCCGTGGCCTCTTGCAGGTCCATCGCCTCCCACGCCTGGCGGTAGCCCACGCAGCGCATGGCGGGCAGGTCGGCGTGCAAGTGCGGAGCGGCGCGCAGGTGGCGCACTTCGTCCAGAAAGCCTTCTTTCAGCATGGTGTCAAAGCGCTGGGCAATGCGCGTATGCAGCCAGGCTCGGTCATCAGGTTCTATGCCAAATAGGCCTGCATCGCTTATAGATAAAGGGCGAGTAGCTATTTTTTCAATAGTATGAAAGCTCGATATGGGCTGGCCGGTGAGGGTCCACACCTCCAGCGCCCGCTGAATACGCTGGCTGTCGCCGGGAGCAAGGCGCGCCGCCGTAGTCGGATCGACAGCGGCCAGTTCGGCATGCAGCGCCGGCCAGCCGAGTTTTGCGGCGCGCGCTTCCAGCGCTTGGCGTACGGCAGGGTTCGCGGCGGGCATGGGATCAATGCCGTCCATCAGCGCTTTGATGTAGAGCATGGTGCCGCCCACCAGCAGCGGCAGCGCACCGCGGGCGCGAATGGCGGCGATGAGCGCGGTGGCGTCGTTCACAAAGGTCGCCGCGCTGTAAGGCTGCCACGGCTCGCGAATGTCGATTAGGTGGTGCGGCACGGCGGCACGCTCGGCTGCGCTGGGTTTGGCGGTGCCAATGTTCATGCCGCGGTAGACCAAAGCGGAATCCACGCTGATGATTTCTACCGGTGTGCGCCCTACGAGGTGGCCTGCCAATGCCAACGCGGCCTCGGTCTTGCCAGCAGCGGTGGGACCGACGATTGCCACGCAAGGCAGAGCAGTTTTGCCAAGGGGCGGGCTGTTAGGAAGGGGCAGCATGTAGCAGAAGGATAGGGCGGGCGGGGTGTGCTATGTGACGGGCTACGCCGCGCTTCGGGGTGGTCACTGGGAGCGTTGGTGCCGGGCCGCACCGACTTGCATGCCTGTGGATGGATAGAGGTAGTGCGCGTGCGACACGCTGGTAACTGGGCGGCATGATTTGCGTTTGCTCACATCGTTTTTATACTTGTTTCAGTATCCCATTACTCGGAAGCTTCTTGGTGCGATTAGGAAGATTGAGTACCTCATGATACAATAAGCGTTTTTTTTATTTCTGAATAATCCAAATACTTGGATATAAACTTGTTCTAAGTTGTATTATTTTTAATACTTAATATTAATTAATTAGTAATGGGTTGCCGCAATTTTTGTAGCGCTTTTTCACAGATAAAGAAAGCTTTTCTCCACGATGCAGGAAATTTTAACGATGTCTTTCGCCGGTAGCACGGCGCTTGCATGGGCGCGCGCTGCGCTCTGGATTCTGGGTGCCGTGGCGCTGATGAGGGCGGTGTTGCCCATGCTGATCAAGCGTATTTCAGGCTGGGCCGCTGCCAGCGCGGCGCGCTGGGATGACGCCACCGTTCAGGCGTTGCGGGCGATCCGCTGGTACTTTGTGGCATTGATGGCGCTGCACTTTGCGATTGACGAGTTGACAGTGACTGGCAACTGGGAGCGCGGTGTAGACCGGCTTGCGATGGTGGCCCTCTTTCTGCAGCTGGCACTGTGCTCCAGTGCGTTCATTACCACCTGGATCCTCAATGTGCGTCAGGATTCGTTCGAGAAAGACCCATCGACCACCAGCGCGCTGTCCATTTTGAGCTTTATCGCGCGGGTACTGGTGTGGTCGTTTCTGGCGCTGGTGCTGCTCGATAACCTGGGCTTTGATGTCAAAACCCTGATTGCCGGCTTGGGGATCGGCGGCATCGCCATCGGCCTGGCGCTGCAAAACATTTTGAGCGATCTGTTTGCCAGCCTGAGCATCGTGCTGGACAAGCCGTTTCAAGTCGGCGACTTTGTGGTCATCGACGATTTCAGCGGCACGGTAGAGAACATCGGCCTCAAGACCACACGCATTCGCAGTATCAGCGGCGAGGTGCTGGTGTTCTCCAACGGCGATTTGACCAAATCGCGCCTGCGCAATTACAAGCTGATGCGCGAGCGCCGTATTGCTTTCACTTTTGGCGTGACCTATGACGCCACGCCCGAGCAGCTCGAGCAGATTCCCGGCATCGTCAAGCGCGTCGTAGACGCACAAGAAAAAGCCCGCTTTGACCGTGCGCACTTCAAAGCATTTGGCGGATCCAGCCTGGATTTTGACGTTGTGTACTGGATGACGGTGCCCGACTTTGGCGCATACATGGACGTGCAGCAGGCGGTGAACCTGGCGCTGATGCGTGAGTTCGCCACCCTGGGCGCAGAGTTTGCCTTCCCCACCCGCACGCTGGTGTTGGGCGGCAATGGTGCTATCCCCGTCTCCATTCAGCCAAGCAGCGCGCCGGACGTTGACGCGGCTGATCCGGGTAACTCAGGTAACTCAGGTAACCCAAGTAAGCCGGGCAACCCGGACGCTCAAAGCCTTACAGGCTCGGTCCGCTGACTGAACCCTTCGCAGCGCTGCCAGTTGGGCGGCACCGCGGTAGACCGCGGAGGTTGGCTGCAAGGGCCGGAAGGGCTGGAGCCAGGCGAATGGCGCTGCAAGGCCGCGCCAACGTCCCGCTGCAACGTTGGGTTGCTTATGTCCCTGCGCCCCCGTCGCTACGGTCTGTCTTTTCACCCTGGTCTGTTTTTTTCAGGCCAGCGACCCGCACACCGCATCGAACTGCGCTGAGCTCGGCCGCTTTATTGCTGATTCTGAAAGTGTTCCCCATGCCCCAGACCATCCTCGCCACCGACTTAGACGGTACCTTTCTTGGCGGCACGGCCGACGAACGTGCGTCGCTGTACGACTGGATCAACGCGCGTCGCAGCGAGATCGTGCTGATCTACGTCACCGGGCGCAGCCTCACCACCATGCGCGACGTGCTGGATGAGCTGCCATTGCAACCCGACCACATCATTTCCGACGTGGGCACTGCGGTCTATGTGGGCCCCGAGCGCACCCCGTTGGCCGCGCTGGAGCCGTGGTTGGATGCGGGTTGGCCAGCACACACCTTGCCGGCCGTACGTGAAGTGCTGGCGCGCCACACGCATTTAACAGCGCAGCCCGTGGTGGAAGGCCGTCGGTTGTCGTACTTTTATTCCGACCTGGCCTTGGCGGAAACCGCGCGCGCCGAGATACAGGCGCATGGCTATGACGTGCTGCTCTCAGCTGATCAGTACTTCGACGTGCTGCCCCGCGGCGTGCAGAAGGGTCCAACGCTGCTGCGCGCGCTGGACGCACTAGGCCTGCCGCACGGGCGAACGCTGGTTGCGGGCGACACGCTGAACGATTTGTCGCTGTTCCAGACGGGGCTGCAAGGCGTCATCGTCGCCAACCGCGAACCCTTGTTGGCCGAGGCGGCTAAAGATTTACCCAACGTGCACTGGAGCGAAAAAAATGGTGCAGCCGGAGTGCTCGATGCCCTGCACCGCATTCACTGAGAGCGCTTAGCACGATTGCCGCAACAGGAGACTGTTGCCACTGCCGCCAGTCGGCCCCACCAGAACCAAAGGATCGCATGAATATCACGTCCACCCAACCCCACAACGGCTTGGCCCGCGCTGCCCCCGACGCACGCAACCGCGCCCCCGGTGCGAAAGACCTGAAGAACGAGCTGGTCGTCGTCTACCACCGCCAGCCGTATGAAGAGGTTGTGGAAGACGGCCAAACCGTGCTGCGCGAGCCGCGCAGCCCCAACGGCATCATTCCCGCCATCAAGGGCTTTTTCAGCCATGTCGACAAAGCGGTGTGGGTGGCATGGAAGAAGAAGGCACCGGCCAACAAAGCGCAGGATTTCGAACGCCGTATTACGGTCAGCGACAGCTTCGGTGAATACGACGTGGTGCGCTTGCCGCTGGAAGCGGCCAAGATTCACCAGTTTTATCACGTCACTTCCAAAGAAGCGCTGTGGCCCGTGATCCATTCATTCCCTTGGCTGTATTCCACCGAGAACATTCAGTGGGCCGATTTTCGGGAAGTCAACCGCCGCTTCGCCGGGGCGGCATGCGAGGAAGCCGAGCACGGCGCCGTGGTCTGGGTACACGACTACAACCTGTGGCTAGTGCCCGGTTTTGTGCGCGAAATGCGGCCGGACCTGAAGATTGCCTTCTTTCACCACACGCAGTTTCCGTCGCCCGACGTGTTCAACATCCTCCCGTGGCGCGACGAGATCATCGAGAGCCTTCTGTCTTGCGACTTAGTGGGCTTTCACGTGCCACGTTTTGCGCAGAATTTCTGCTCGGTGGTGGAAAGCCTGCGCGAAGGTGTGGTTCGCCACGACGCCCCTGTCAGCCTGCCGATTACGACCCGGGCTTGCGCGCTATCCGAGCCGCGCGTGGCGGTGCAGCTGGATGTGGATGGACGAAGTATCGTGATTGATACCTGTCCCATCGGCACCGCTCCCAACATCATTGCCGAGGCCGTCAATTCGTCAGAAGGACAAGAACGTACGGAGCGCATCCGCAGTGACATGAACACCGAAACACTGGTGGTCTCGGTGAGCCGTGTGGACTACGCAAAGGGCGGCCGCCAACAGCTTGAGGCGTTTGAGCGGCTGCTGATCCGCCGTCCCGACCTGCATGGCCGCATCAAGCTGCTCCTGGTCACGGTGGCGGCTGCGGAGGGCATGGAAATCTACCGCGCCGAGCAGCAAAAAATCGAGCAGCTGGTGGGTCGCATCAACGGCCACTTTGGCTCGCTGCACTGGCTGCCGATTCACCTGTCCACCACGCCGCTGGCATTTGAAGAAGTGGTCTGTGCCTACCGCGCCGCCGATATCGCCTGGATCACGCCCCTGCGCGATGGCCTCAACTTGGTAGCCAAAGAATTCATTGCCGCCAAGCAGGGCGAGCCCGGGGTGCTGGTGTTGTCAGAGTTTTCGGGAGCGGCGATGGAGCTGCAAGACGCCATCCTCGTCAACCCATTCAGCCGCAATTCGCTGGATGCGACCCTGGACGAGGCACTCGCCATGAGCGAGCCTGAAAAACGCCAGCGCATGGGCCGCATGCTGACCCAGGTACAGCGCTACGACATTGGCTACTGGACGCGGCACGTACTGGCGCAATTCGCCAAGCTGACCGATGCACCAGCGCAAGCGGAAAAGTCTAAAAAGCATAGGCATAAGGTGCTGGAGATGCAGTCTTCGGACTAGCCGATTCGGAGGCAACCTCACCGCCGCACCAGTGCGAGGTGCAAAGGCTTTTCCGGCCTTAGTGTTACGCGCATCACGGGTTTGGTTGGGGCTTGGCCGGCGACTGTTGACAGCACGAAACGCTGCAGCAGCAGGGCTGCGATCGTCGTCATCTCGGTGGTGGCGAGGTGCTGGCCCAAACACACACGCGGCCCCAAGCCAAACGCCAGACGGGCCGCGCGGGGCGCATGAGCGCCGTCGTTGTCAAAACGTTTGGGCCGAAACGTTTCGGGCTCTGTTACCCAGCGCGGATCATGTTGAATCAGCCAGATGGGCACCATGAACAAGGTGCGGGCAGGCAGACGCCACGGCCCCAGTGTCACAGGGCGCACCGCACGGCGCGTGATCAGCATGGGTGCAGCCGGGTAGAGGCGCATGGCTTCCTGCAAGGTGCTTGTGAGAAACGGCAGCGCTGCCACATCGTCCGCACCTGTTACGCGGCCACCCAGCTGCGTTTGCACTTCGCGCGCCGCGCGCTGTTGCGCCTCGGGATGCGTCGCCATGCACCAGGTCCACCAAGTAAGAGAAGCGGCCACGGTTTCGTGTCCTGCGAGGAAGGCGGTCACGCATTCGTCGTGCACGGCCTGCAGCGTCCAGGTGGCCGGGTCTTGCACATGAAGCGCCAGCAAGCGCGTGAGGAGGTCGTCTGGCCAAAGCTCCTGCGGCATGGCTTGGCGTGCGCTTAAGTGGCGCTGGACAAGGTCACGCAGAAAACGCAGCGCCTCCCGTTTTTTGCGTTTCCAGGGCATGGTGTCGGGCCAGCTCGCGGGCCAGTAAAACTCCGCATCTCCAGCCTTGCTGGCCTCGTGGACTGCCTGCTCGGCGTTGCGTGCTCCACCGCCATCCATCGCAGCAGAAAAAACCATTCGCATGATCACGTCCATCGTCAGCGATGTCAGCGCGCTTTCGATGGGCCAACGCTCTGCGGACTCAGGCCAGCCATCCAGCGCATGGGTAGCAGCAGCGGCAATCGTGGGCAGAAACGCCTGCACCGCTTTGGGTGTGAACGCGGGCTGTAGCGCTTGGCGCTTGGCCTTCCAAACCGCACCTTCGGTCACCAGCACACTTTGGCCGTGCAATTGCGCAAACACCTCGATCCCCCGCTCCCAGCGAATCAAGGCGTCGTGCTGGGTGACCAGCAGCTCGCGGACCAACTCAGGGTCGGAGACGATGATCTGGTGTTCGTGCACCACTGGCAGATGCACGACGTCGCCGTAGCGGCGCTTCCACTTGGCCTGGGCGCCCAGCATGTCGCGCGACATCTGCCACATCAAGTCCAGTCCCGCAAATCTCGCGGACGGTCCGGGCGGCCACTGGCCAGGCGCGGGCGTTGGAGCCATCGGCGCCGTCACGGTGGCACTGGGCTGCGAATCGGACTGGAAGGGGCATCGGGCGGGTGGCTGCGGGTTCATGGTGTGATGATGCTTAGGCCAGAGGCGTGTGTCTTGAACCCAAACGACATGCATGCTGCGTACACTTCTGGCGTGCTAAAAATTCCCGTCATCTGTTGTCCTGACCCTTTGCTGCGCGCACCCAGGCTGGAAGCGGCGTGCTCCGAGCTTTCACTCGCGCCGCCGGGCTTGCGCGAAGCCATCGCTGCCGTCATTTTTCGCGACACGCAGGGCGTGACCCTTACCGATGCGCAGCGGCTGAACCATTTTCCCGCCTCGGAGCTGATGTGCATTTCCTGGTGCCAAGGCACCGAACTGGGCACCATAGAACGTGGACCAGACGGCCCGCAGTGGAGTCCTTTCGCTGAAGCGGTATGGGTCTCAGGCAGCCAGTTTCATCCCACGGTGAGTTGGGCGCCAGGGGAAGGCCGCGCCGGTATGATTTGCTTCACCGCAGACAACGCGCGCCGGCTGTTCGGTATTGATCCTGCCAGCGTGCATGACCGATTTGTACCGGCAACGCTCGCCATGGGCCCGCCATGGGCACCGCTGTTCAATGCCTTGCTGACGGCGCCGGATATGGCGTCTGTTTTGCAGGCGTTAACCGCGCATGTGCTGCCGCATTGGCAGTCCCTGAAAGACCCGGCACAAAAAACGCACCCGCTGCGCGAGCTGGGGCGTCAGTGGGTCGAGCAATTGGCTTGGCAGGCGCATGAATGGCGCCGCACCCACAGCCCACGGCAGGTAGAGCGCCGCGTGCAAAACTACAGCGGCCGGTCGCTACGTGCCTGGAAAGGGCTGGTACGCACCGAAGGTCTGTTCTTCGCAGCGCGTGAGAGGCATGAAGCGGGGCACCCGCTAGATTGGGCGGCGCTGGCGCACGATGAAGGATTCGCCGATCAATCCCACATGGTGCGCAGCGCGCGGCGCATCACAGGTTTTACGCCCACCGAGTTTGCACAGCGCTTTGAGCACGACGAGTCGTTCTGGATGTACCGGCTGTGGATGTGAAGCGAGCCAGGCCAAGCATGGTGCCAATGAAGCAAATTTGACCTGCCGCCGCCATCCGTTTGCGTGGGTTACACCACGCCCTGCGCCAACATGGCGTCCGCCACTTTTACAAAACCGGCCACGTTAGCGCCTTCGATGTAGCTCACGCTGCCATCAGCCTTGGTGCCGTGCTTCACGCAGGCCGCGTGGATACTTTGCATGATGCCCAGCAGGCGCGCGTCGACTTCCTCTGCCGCCCAATTCAGGCGCATCGCGTTTTGGCTCATCTCCAGACCCGAGGTGGCCACGCCACCCGCGTTGCTGGCTTTACCGGGCGCATACAGAACGCCGGCTGCTTCGAAAGCTTTTGCGGCTTCGATGGTCGATGGCATGTTGGCGCCTTCGGCTACGCAAATCACGCCGTTCTTGATCAGGAGCGCCGCGTCATCGGCATCGAGCTCGTTCTGGGTGGCGCAGGGCAGGGCGACATCGACAGGCACATGCCAAGGGCGTACGCCCGCTTCAAACCGAGCACCGGTGCGCTTCGCGTAGTCGCTCACACGTCCGTATTCCTCATTTTTCACCTGCATCAAGATCGCAAGCTTTTCGGTGTCCAAGCCCTCTTCGTCAATCACGGTGCCGCTGGAGTCGGACAGCGTCACCACGGTGGCTCCCAGCGCCAGCGCCTTGTCGATGGCGTATTGCGCCACGTTGCCCGAACCGGACACCGACACCCGCAAACCGTCAAACGACTTGCCGCGCGTCTTTAGCATTTCCTGCGCAAAGTACACGGTGCCGTAGCCGGTGGCTTCGGGCCGAATCAGCGATCCGCCGAATGACAAACCCTTGCCGGTGAACACGCAGTCGGCGCGGTTGCTAAGCTTTTTGACCATGCCGGCCATAAAGCCCACTTCGCGGCCGCCCACACCAATGTCGCCCGCTGGCACGTCGGTGTCTGCGCCCACATGGCGGAACAGTTCGCTGGCAAAGGCCTGGCAAAAGCGCATCACTTCGCCGGTGCTCTTGCCCTTAGGGTCAAAGTCCGATCCGCCCTTACCGCCGCCCATGGGCAGTGTGGTCAATGCGTTTTTGAACGTCTGCTCAAACGCTAAGAACTTCAATACGGAGAGGTTGACCGAGGGGTGAAACCGCAGCCCGCCCTTGTACGGCCCGATGGCCATGCTGTGCTGAATGCGGTAGCCGCGGTTCACTTGTACTTTGTTGCTGTCGTCTACCCAGGACACGCGGAACATGACGGTGCGCTCGGGTTCCACCAAGCGTTCCAGCAAGCCCATTTCAGCGTAGCGCGAGTTTTGATCGATGAAAGGCCAAAGGCTTTCGATCACCTCGGTAACGGCCTGAAGAAACTCCGGTTGGTGGGGGTTTCGCGCAGCGACTTCAGACAGAAAGCTTTCAGCGGACGCGTGTTTCATGCGGGAAATTCTCCATAAGATCAAATGCGGCAGTGCAACATTGGATTATGACAAGACGACATGGCGCGAAGTACCAAAAGACACTTGCATGAACCCTGTTTTGGTGCGGAGCCGCGCAGACACGGCCCACTTCGAATCGGTTTGCACCGCTATGCGGCGTTGTGTACCTTTTTAAGGCGCGGATACGCCTGGTATGCCGGAAGCTGGCATCGCTCAGGTACTGACGCGGCTTGCGCTTTTGTTCGCGTAGGAGGATCAGCGTCCGCGCATAAAAAGCGCATCTAGCTCGCGCACACTCAGTTGCCGCCAAGTAGGGCGGCCGTGGTTGCATTGGTCTGAGCGCTCGGTCGACTCCATTTGCCGCAGCAAGGCGTTCATTTCTTCCAGCGTGAGCTGACGGTTGGCCCGCACCGCGCCATGGCACGCCATGGTGGAAAGAATTTCGTTGTGCGCGCGCTGCACCACGCCGCTGGCATCGTGCGCGGCCAGTTCTGACAGCACGCTGCGGGCCAGGTCGACAGCGTCGCCTTGCGCCATTGGGGCTGGCACCGCGCGCACCGCCAGGGTGCGCGTGCTGATGGCGCTGATTTCCAGGCCCAGCGCGGCCAGGGCCTCGGTGCATTGCTCTGCGGTGGCGAGCTCTTGTGGCGTGGCGGCAAAGGTGACGGGGATCAACAAGGGCTGGCTGGAAATGTGCGCCGTGCTGTCCCATTGCCCCTTGAGCCGTTCGTAGACGATGCGTTCGTGCGCAGCGTGCATGTCCACGATGACCAAGCCTTGCACGTTTTCCGCCAGGATGTAGATGCCCGCCAGTTGCGCCAGCGCGCGGCCCAATGGCCAGGCACCGCCAGTGGCTGGCGGATGGGAGGCGGTTGCGGCCTGCGCTGAGGAGACGTCCCCCGGCATTTCGGGCGCTGCCGGGGTGCTTGCCTGATTACCGGGTGTACCGAAGGGGAACGTGCCCGACGCTACCGCCGCCCCCTCCGCTCCATCAGCATTGCCGAGCGTGTCAGCGTTTCCAGCCGCATGAGGCCGACCCCACAGCGCGCCCAGATCAGACACACGGTGACCTGCAGAATTATCAAAATAGATAGCTGCTTGCCTATATGGGTTAAGCGCTGGAGCCGTATTTGACCCAAAGTTTCCTGCACGGGTGCTGGCACTACCAGATTCTTGGGGCAAGGCTGCTTGCGCCGCCAGCGCGTGCGCGGCAGCGCGGGGCGCCGCCAGCGCGTTCTCAATGGCGTGACGCACCGCTTGGTGAACTTCGCGGCTATCGCGAAAGCGCACCTCAATCTTGGTGGGGTGTACGTTCACATCTACCCGCGCCGGGTCCATCTCAATATAGAGCGCATACACCGGCTGGCGCTGGCCGTGCAGCACGTCTTCATACGCACTACGAGCGGCATGTGCGATCACTTTGTCGCGCACAAAGCGGCCGTTGACATAGCAGTACTGCTGGTCGGCTCGGGCACGGGCCGCATCGGGTATGCCCGCGCGGCCTGTGATGGTGATGCGGCCTTCCACATGCTGGAGCGCAATCGATTGGGCAAAAAAATCAGCGCCCAGCACATCGGCCAAGCGGCGGTCCATGGCGCTGGATCCGGTGCTGCCGGCGCCTTCTGTATGTGCCGCGCCATGCACCATGGCCGCGCGCCACTGCTCCACCAACTTGCCCTCGTGCCAGATCGCAAAGCCTACATCCGGCCGCGCCAGCGCATGGCGGCGCACGGCTTCTACGCAATGGGCCAGTTCGGTAGCGTCGGTTTTCAAAAACTTGCGGCGAGCGGGGGTGCTGAAGAACAGTTCTTTCACTTCAACCGTGCTGCCCTGGGCGCGCGCCACGGGCCGCAGTTCACCGCTGCGCGCCTCCAGCAAAAAGGCGGTGTCTTGACCAGCAGGGCGCGACAGCAGAGACAGATCGGACACGGATGCGATGGCCGCCAGAGCCTCGCCGCGAAAGCCCATGGTGGCTACGCTTTCCAAATCGTCCAGGTTGCGAATTTTGCTGGTTGCGTGGCGGCGCAGGGCGACTGCCAGCTCGGCTTGCGGGATACCTGCGCCGTCGTCCTCAACGCTGATGAGCCGCACACCGCCGGCCAGCAGGCGAAGCGTGACCTGGGTGGCCCCGGCATCCAGCGCGTTGTCGACCAATTCGCGCACCACAGACGCGGGTCGCTCTACCACTTCGCCCGCGGCGATCTGGCTGACCAGCTCGTCCGGCAGGTCGCGAATGGGTTGTCGCGCTGGGGCGGCAGGAGCGATGGGCGCGTTGCCTGAGGCGGTGGTGTCGATGTCTTGGTTCACCCTAGGATTTTAGGCAGTGCGCGCATCGCGATAATGCGCTGTTTCATCGCCGGGCCGCGAAGCGCGCCGGCGGCCTGTGTGCACGTCCATTGCGGGAGTGCGCTGACTCACCACAAAAAAGCCCATGGACGCCATCGCCTTTCTGATCGACTTCATCCTGCACGTAGACAAACACTTGGAGGCGTTTGTCGCCAGCTACGGCTTGTGGGTCTACGCGCTGTTGTTTCTCATCATCTTTGTGGAAACTGGTGTTGTGGTGATGCCTTTTTTGCCCGGCGACTCGTTGCTGTTCATTGTTGGGGCGCTGTGCGGAGTGGGGCTGCTCGAAATTGTGCCGGCCATGTTGATACTCAGCGCCGCAGCTGTTCTGGGAGACCAGTGCAACTACACCATCGGCCGCTGGTTTGGTCCGCGGGTATTTCAATGGGAGTCATCGCGCTGGTTCAACCGCAAGGCATTTGATCGCGCGCATGCGTTTTACGAACGGTACGGCGGAATCACCATCGTGCTGGCGCGCTTCATGCCTTTCCTGCGCACCTTTGCGCCGTTTGTTGCGGGCGTAGCTGAAATGTCGCGCGGCAAGTTCACCGCTTACAACGTGGGCGGTGGCTTGCTGTGGGTGATAAGCCTGACAGCGGCAGGGCTGCTGTTTGGCAACCTGCCTTTTGTGCGCGAGCACTTGGACAAAATTATCTGGGCCCTAATTTTGGTGCCTGGCCTGATCGCTATATTCAGCGCGTGGCGCGGTAGCCGGGCAAACAAAGTGACTCCCGAGGGCGTTTAGCGATCAAAAAAAGCTGGTGGCGCAACACCGAGTTGCGCCACCAGCTTTTTTTGGTCTTCTCAATCAGTATTGGGCGGCTCCCTGGCACGGCTGTTAGCCGACCGCCAGCGCCATGTCTATCAACGGCGGCGCTGGTCGCGATCTTCACCCACTTCGTGGCCAATCAGGCCCCCGCCCACGGCCCCGGCGATGGCCCCCGGCGTGCCCAGAACGGCATTGCCCACGACGCCGCCGGCCACTGCGCCGACGCCAGTTCCAATTTGCGCATTGGTCGGGTTAGACGAGCAAGCGCCTAAGCCAAGTACAGCAGCGAAAGCGGTTGCAACAAGTATGGTTCGGGATTTCATGATGATGGCCTTTTCAACAAAGTAGTTCTGTGGGAACGCCATCCGGAATTCGGAAACGGCGGCCCATTAGTTTCAATGTCGCAGAGGGTACAAGCCGTTGGCGTAGGAGATGCGGCTCAGACTACGTCGGCGAGTAGCGCAGTGCCCTGCGGCGTCTCAGCGGCAAAGGCTGATGGTCAACAGTAGCGAAGCGTCGGTCGTGCCCGTGATTGCGTGCGGCGTGCCCCCCGCAAGGTGCACAAAGTCGCCGGGATGAAGCGCTTGCTCAGAACCGGGCGTTTGCAGCTGCACCTCGCCTTCGATACACAGCAGGGTAATTTCGCCGGGCACCTGGTGTTGGGGCAGCGTCTTGCCGGCAAGTACCACCACGCGAACAATTTCGAGCTCGGTAGCCTTCAGGATGGCCGCGGTGACCGAACCGGGCAAGGCCGTGCCCAAGGGCGCGATGCGAACGACTTCAGATGAAGGGGTGTGGGGCAGGGCCATAGCGTGTCTCCTTGTGCTGCGTTGGCGCAGTTTCTCAAACCGAGCGGCTGCGCGCAAGCGGCGGATTTTTGGCGAAATAGCGGGCAATGCCGCGCATCAGCGCGTCGGCCAGTTGCTCCTGATACGCCGAGGACGCCAGGCGCTGCTCTTCTTCAGGATTGCTGATGAACGCGGTTTCTACCAGCACGCTTGGGATATCAGGTGCCTTTAGCACCGCAAAACCGGCCTGTTCTACGCGTGGCTTGTGCAACTTGCCAAGTTTGCCGACCTCACCCAGCAGCACGCTACCAAGCTTGAGGCTGTCGTTGATCTGCGCGGTGGTGCTCATGTCGATCAGTGCGCGTTGCACATGTCGATCTTGTTCGCTTTCGTTGAGTCCCCCCACCAGGTCGGCCTGGTTTTCCTTGTTGGCCAACCAGCGTGCTGCCGAACTGGACGCACCGCTCTGGCTTAGCGCAAACACGCTTGCGCCGCGCGCTGCAGGATTGGTGAAGGCGTCAGCATGAATGCTGACGAACAGGTCGGCTTGCACACGCTGAGCTTTTTTCACCCGTGTACCCAGCGGCACGAAATAGTCGGCATCGCGCGTCATGTACGCGCGCATAGGATTGCCGCCCACGGTGGCGGCGTTGATACGCGCGCGCAGCAGATGCGCAATTTTCAGCACCACGTCTTTCTCACGCGTGCCTTTGGGGCCGGTTGCGCCGGGGTCTTCCCCACCGTGGCCTGGGTCTAGCGCCACGATGATGAGGCGGTCGGTTTTGCGCGCTGTGACCACCGACGGTGCTTCGGGTGCTGCTGGCTTGGTGGGGCGTTTGCCTGGCGTTCCCTGTGGCGTTGTTTCGGGGTTTTGGGACGCGCCCGGCATGTCAATTCGGACTTCTGGCGCGGCGGCGCGGCGTTCACCACCGGCTTGCGCAATCAAATCGCCCAGCGGGTCGGGCGTGTTGAGCGGATTGGTATCGGCGCGCGGCGTGGACGATAGCGGCAGTGTCGCGTCGGCAGACGCTGAGCTGGGTGCAGATTCAGCCGTGCGCTCGCCAATGGCCTTTAGTCGTTCGGCAATCAAGGAGTCTAGCGGGTCAATGGCCACTTCAGGGTACAAATCGAATACCAGCCGGTTGCCGTAGGCCGCTATGGGCGGCAGCGAAAACACTTGCGGCTTGGCCGCATGCTTAAGGTCAACCACCATGCGCACGACACCGGGCGCGTTTTGACCGACGCGTATGCCGGCAATGTTGGGGTCGTCCTTGCCCACTTTGGCGACCAGCTCGCGCAATTGCGGGCTCAAGTCGATTCCCTCGATGTCTACGGCGAGGCGTGGCGGTTCACTGACGAAAAACTGGCGCGCCTTCAGCGCCCCATCGGACTCAATCGTGACGCGTGAATATTCGGGAGCCGGCCAAATGCGCACCGCCAGAATCGTGGCACCGCGCGCAATTTGGTGGCTTCCCAGAAAAAGTACCAAGCTGCTGGCTTGGAGAAGCGCGCGGCGGGTACTGGCGGGCGATTCGGCGCGGCCATGCGCGGGTACCAACGCATCGGTGGGTGGGGTGCGCGGAGTGCCAGGGCCGGCGGGCGAGTTAGGCAAAGTGGGCTTCATGCGCGCAGTCCTTGCAACAAGTGTTTGCCGCCGGGCGTGCCAACTTCAATGCGCACACAGCGGGTCGTGTCAACCAATGCTTCAATGTAAATAGCAAGGTCTGCAGGCGGGATAAGCCCCGCAGCATTTTCTGGCCATTCTGCCAGCTTCAAGCCGGGAGATGCAAACAGGTCACGAAACCCTGCGTCTTCCCACTCACGCGGATCATCAAAGCGATAAAAGTCAAAATGCCAGATCGAGAGGTCCGCCGCCTCGTGCGGCTCTACCACCGCGTATGTGGGGCTTTTGATGCGGCCTTGCACACCCAGCGTGCGCAGCAGGTGGCGCACCAGCGTGGTTTTACCGGCCCCCAAGTCGCCATGCAGGCTGATGAACGCGTCGCGCACACCGGGCAGCGCGGCCAGCTTTTGCGCAAAGGCCTCGGTGTCGGCTTCGGTGTTCCAGCGCAGCAGCGCTTGCCATTCGGTGAGCGTTTCTACAATCGGGCGATGGTCTTCAGTGGCAGTCAACTCGTTCCTCAAATCACGCAATGGGCGCAAGCACTGGGATTTTCGCAAATCGGCGTGGCGGGTGTGGATTTGTCTTCGGCAGAACCCGGTCTGGCGGCGTGGTTGGCGCAGGGCTTTCACGGCGATATGCAGTACATGGCGGCACATGGCACGAAGCGCGCGCGCCCGGCTGAGCTGGTGCCAGGCACGGTGAGCGTGATTACGGCGCGCATGGACTATCTGCCGCGCGATACGCCAGACGGATGGCAAGCCATTGAGTTCGCGCGTCTGGACGATGCCGAGCAGGGAGTCGTGTCGGTCTACGCCAGGGGCCGTGACTACCACAAGGTGCTGCGCGCGCGCCTGCAAAAGTTATGCGACCGTATTGCCGAGGCGGTGGGTCCCACGGGCTACCGCGTGTTTACCGACTCAGCCCCCGTGTTGGAGGCCGAGCTGGCTGCGCGCAGCGGTCAGGGCTGGCGCGGAAAACACACGCTGGTGCTGAACCGAGAAGCCGGCTCCATGTTCTTTTTGGGTGAGATTTATATCGATATGGCTTTGCCAGAAAGCGCGCCGGTGAGGGCGCATTGCGGCAGCTGCAGCGCCTGTATCGACGTGTGCCCTACACAAGCAATCATTGCGCCGCATCGGCTGGACGCGCGGCGCTGCATCTCCTACCTCACCATCGAACATGCTGGGGCAATTCCTGTGGAATTTCGACGGGCGATGGGCAACCGCATTTACGGCTGCGACGATTGCCAGCTTGTGTGCCCGTGGAACAAATACGCGCAGACCAGCGCGCTTGCCGATTTTGACGCCCGCAGGGGCCTGAGCGGCGAGCAGCTCATCGATCTTTTCGCGTGGGACGAAGCGCAATTCTTGCGCACCACGGAGGGAGGACCCATTCGGCGTATCGGGCACGAGCGCTGGCTGCGCAATGTGTCGGTAGCCATGGGCAATGCGCTGGCCGAGGCGTGCACGCAGGATGCACACGGTGCTTTGCGCGCAGCGCTGCATGCCCGGGCGGAGCACCCCAGCGCTGCAGTGCGTGAGCATGTGCAATGGGCGCTGGACCAAGAAGTCAACCCTGCACGATGATTCTCCGCGATAGTTAATGTAGCTATTTAAAAGATAGCTGCTAACGCTTTCTGGATAAGCGCTAGAGGCTATTTAGCCTATATTTTTAGCCGAGCAACAGCCTTTAGGGTGCTATGCGCCCAACCACCGCAAGTTCTCCGCTTTCGGGCCTGACGATTACGCCTTCGCCAGATGATGAGTACACGTCGGTCAGTTGGGTGATGTTGACCTGGTGCGTGACCACCACCAGCACGCCGGGGCCGCGCCACTTCAGCAAAAGCGCGCGGGCTTTATCGGTCTGCGGGTCCGCGCGACGCTGATCCGTGAAGAACGAATCGAACAGCACTTCGCTGCGGGCCTGGCCTGGAAATGCAAGCTCAGCAGTCTCGAGGGTGCGGCACCAGTGTGAGCTCAATACCTGGGTAACGGCGACGCCCGCGGCGCGCATTCGGTCCCCCAGTGCTTTGGCTTGCGCGCGGCCGGCGGCGCTGAGGTTGCGCTGGGTCGAACAATTGCCCAGTTGAAAATTTTCAGGGTCGCCAACGCCTGGCGCCATCGCGTGGCGAAATAGCACGATTGAGCCTTCAGTCGCCAGGTTTCCGGAGGCGCTCTGGGGCGAGACGCTTTGCGCCACCGCAAGGAGCGGAAAAGCAAAAGCGACCAGCAGCCACGCGCCGAATGTTCGGGCTGCGAGAAGTCGCGCAACAAGCACTCGCGCAACAAGGAAGCGGTTGCTGTGTCGGCCGCAGTTTGGTGAGAGCATTCGGCAATTTACGCGAACCTGCCCTGACTTTGCACAGGCGTCCGTAAACCCCTGCCATCAAGCCAGAAATCCGAGCGCCAGGGAGAGACTAAGCGGCCCAAGCGCTGTAGACAGTGTCACAAGCCCTGCCACATAAGCCCCGTTGTAGCCCATGCGGACGGCCAGCACGTAGCAGCTAGATGCTGTGGGCAGGGCTGAAAACGCTAGCAGCACCGTCGTTTGGACAACATCCAGCCCCAGCCATCGCGCTGCGCACCACGCCACCACCGGTTGCAGCAGGTGGCGGATGGACAGCACTGACACCGTGAGCGCGCGGTTGTGCTGCAACGAACCGAACTGCAAGCCAGCGCCTGCGGCCATAAGGCCCAAAGTCAGCGCCGACGTGCCTATGCGCGAGAGCGTGGGCACCAGCACTTCGGGCATTTGAAACCCCAGCAAATTGGCCGCGAGCCCTGCTGCCGTGGCCAGAATCAGCGGATTTCTAATCAATTCGCGCCCAAAGTGGTGCTGACCCTGGCGTGCCATGGGCCACACCGCCGCCACATTGAACAGCGGCACTGATACGCTAATCAGCACCGCGATGAGCTGAAGGCCCTGTGCGCCGGCCAGTCGTTCCGCCAACGCAAAGCCAATAAACGAGTTGAAGCGAAATGCCACCTGCGCAGCCCCCGCATGATCGCGTGGATGAATGTGGCCGCGCAGCCCTGGCAGGTAAGGCAGGGCGTATGACATCGCAATGCCAGCACAGCCACTGAGCAAGCCCGCAGCAATCAAGCTGGACGCTGCGCCTAGCTCAATCGGGCTGCGCACAATCGACTGGAACAGTAGCACCGGAAACAGCAGGTAGTACACCAGCGCCTCAACAGGCTGCCATACCGAGCGCCCCAAAGGCGTGAAGCGGCACACCAGATAGCCCAGCACGATCAACGCGAAATCGGGAAACAGAATTTGGGCGTAATACACGGCGCGCAGGATAGCGCAGCAAGGCGACGCGGCCGCCCTTTGCGGGTGCCCGCACTGACGCATGCGGCACAGCAAGTCGTGCCACTCTGCTATCGTTTCACATGCCCTTCGACTCCGCCAACCACGCTTCTATCGATCAGTTCACGGATGCGCTTTGGTTGGAAGACGGGCTGTCGCGCAACACGCTTGCGGCTTACCGCAGTGACCTGCGACATTTCGCTGTGTGGCTGGAAGCTCAAGCTCTGCCACTCGCACTCGATGACGCTGCCGAGCACCACATACAGGCGTGGTTTGCCGAACGCCATGTGGGCACGCGCGCCACCACTGCCAACCGGCGGCTGACCGTGCTGCGCCGTTACTACCACTGGGCGCTTCGGGAGCGCCGCATTTCAGCCGACCCGAGCGTGCGCTTGCAGGCGGCCCGCCAGCCGCTTCGAATCCCCAAAACACTGTCTCAGGCCCATGTAGAAACGCTGTTGGCTGCGCCTAATGTGAGCAACCCCTTGGGCCTGCGTGACCGCGCCATGCTGGAGTTGATGTACGCGAGCGGGCTGCGCGTGTCCGAGCTGGTGCTGCTCAAAACCTGGAATCTCGACCTGAACGCCGGCGTGCTGCGCGTCATGGGAAAAGGCGGCAAAGAGCGCATGGTGCCTTTCGGGGAGGAGGCCGGCGTTTGGTTGGTGCGCTACCAAAACGATTCGCGGAGCTCAATTTTGAGCAGCCAGCAGAGTGATGACCTGTTTGTTACCGCGCGCGGCAGTGGCATGACGCGGGAGCGGTTTTGGGGCATTGTGCGAGAGCACGCAGCCAGGGCGGGCATCACGGCACCCCTATCGCCGCACACCTTGCGGCATGCATTTGCCACGCACTTGCTGAACCACGGGGCGGACCTGCGCGTGGTGCAGTTGTTGTTAGGCCATGCGGATATTTCGACCACCACGATCTACACCCACGTGGCCAGGGAGCGGCTGCGAGACATTCACGCGCGCCACCATCCGCGGGGGTGAGTTAGGCAGGCGT
Organism: Burkholderiales bacterium; assembly: GCA_038235025.1. GTDB lineage: Bacteria > Pseudomonadota > Gammaproteobacteria > Burkholderiales > Burkholderiaceae_C > Simplicispira. The sequence continues at coordinate 12,204 of JBBSUJ010000034.1, read as the reverse complement.
TGGGCCGGTAAGCGCAGCGGTATCAACTGGGCTGCCAGCCCAACGCACAAGCGCTGGTTTATTCGGACAGCGACTCGGCCCAAGCCAGCGCCTGCAAGTGCGCAAAGTTGACCTGGTGGTTCGAGAGCTGCAGTGCCTCGGCATTGGAGGCGAATGATTCTTCGTCACCGCTTTCGCAGGCTTTTGCCAGGGCAAGAAAGGGAGCAAACACGCCGCGGTTGTGCAGCAGCGCATCGACAACGTTTTCTGGCAAAGCCACCGAGGTGAGCGCCTTGTCCAGCGGCATGCCCAGCATCGTGTCCAGCAACGAGAACACCCCCACCACAAAAGCGTTGTCGCACTCTTCGGAGGGCAGCAGCTCTTGCGCAAGCAACTCCATCAGGCGCCCGCGCACCACAGCCATCGTACCCACTGCCGGCGGCGAACCGCCTGCCCGCGATGTTGTCAGCAGCAGCGCTGCCCACCGAAAAAGCTTCTTCAGGCCCAAAATCATCACCGCGTGACGAAACGAGGTGATCTCGCACTGCAGGCCAAAGCCTGACGAATTGATAAAGCGCAGCAAGTTGAACGACAGCGTAGGGTCGCGCTTGAGAAGTTCTTCAATTTCTGCCGTGGTGCCTTGGCGGCGCACCAAATTGATCAATTGAATGATGGTGGCCTGCGATGGGCGGATGGTTTTGGCCTGCACCATAGAAGGCTTGGCAAACCAGAAGCCTTGAAATAGCTTGACCCCCAAATCCGCCATGCGCTGGAACTGTTCCGCCGTTTCGACTTTTTCGGCCACGATTTCGGCTTTGCTGTATGTGCGCGCAAATTGCACCAGCGGGCCCGCCAATTCAGGCTTGAAGGCCATCATGTCCAGCTTCACGTAAGAGGCCAGCGGCAACCACGAAGAGTAGGGCCGGCGCAGCACCATTTGGTCAAACGCCAACCGGAATCCGCGCGCCTTCAAGGAATCGAAAATTTCCACGCACGCGGCAATCGCCTCGGGGCTTGCGCCATCCGGCAGTGTGGGGACTTCCAGCACCACTTTTTCAGGGTGAATCAGCTCCAGATGACCGCCGGCCAAACTGTCGTGTGTGCAGTTGATAAACACCGTGAGCTTGCCGACCAGGGCCTCGGCACCGCCATAGGAAAGTGCATTGAACAGCAACGCAGCATCGCTGGCGGCGGTGTGAGCATCGTGGGCGGTGGATCGGTCAAACAGCTCATAGCCGAATATGGCGCGGTCGGCGTCAACAATGGCTTGCCGGGCAATGATGGCGATTTCGCTAGCGGCTTCTGCCTGCGCGGAGGAGGCGGTAGTTTCAGTGGTTTCGGGCATGGAGGACATCATGAGGCATCGCTACCGGATAGAAAAGAGACGGGCGGACGTGGACGGAAATACGAACCCCTGCGCTTGATTCTAGGCCGCACGGTGTTGCGGTTTTCACCGGTACCGGGAGCCACGCGAGCACTGTTTGAAGTTTGGGCTAGTCGCTTACGTGATCAGACCAGGCAAGAGCCTTCAAGTGCGCGTTGTTTATTTGGGGGCTGGAGAGCCCGAGAAGCGTGGCGGCACTGTCAAATTCTGCGTCGTCGCCACTCTCGCACGCCGTTGTGAGGCGCAGCAGCGCGCCCAGCTGGCCTTCGCGCCGCAGCAGCGCCGCTGACACTTGGTCAGGCACGGTGATCAAATGCAAGGCTTCTTCCATGGACATGCTGAGCATGCTGTCCAGTAAAGAAAAGATGCCCACTACAAATGCTTCGTCCGCTTCGTCTTGGGTAAAAATCTCAAGTGCCAATAATTCCATGAGCCGGCCGCGTACAACTGCCGTGTTGCCCACGGAGGGGGGAGGGCCGCCGTTGCGCGATACCGTCAGCAGCAATGCTGCCCAGCGAAACAGCTTTTTCAAGCCCATCAGCATGACGGCCTGGCGAAAGGAGGTGATCTCGCGCGTTAGCCCGAAGCCTGACGAATTGATCAAACGCATCAGGTTGAACGCGAGGCCTGCATCCTTTTTCAATACTTCTTCAATATCGTCGGTACTGGCTTGCCGGCGCACCAAGCTCATCAGTTCCAAAATGGCGGCCTGTGATGGGCTGACCAGCCGGGCCTGCACCAGGGAAGGGCGCGAGAACCAGTAACCCTGAAACAAGGCGATGCCCTGACTGGAAGCCACATCGTATTGCTGCGCGGTTTCCACTTTTTCGGCGATCAGCTCCGCCTGGGCGTGTCGACCCGCGTAACTTATCAGCACCGCCAATTGGTCAGGCGCCAGCACTGAGAGGTCGAGCTTGATGTAATCCGCTAGTGGCAACCACTGCGCATAGGCCGACTGCAATACGGTGTGGTTGAACGCCAAATGAAAGCCGCTTTCGCGCAGCGCCAGAAGTACCGGGTAGCGCGCGCTCACCTCATCGGCTACTGCATGGCCCAGCGGGGGAATTTCTAATACGACTTTGTCAGGATCAACCAGCTCAAGGTGTCCGCCCGATAGGCTTTCATGCGTGCAGTTGACGAAAATGAGTTTCTTGCCCACCAGGTCTTCGGTGCCCGCGTGCGAGAGGGCCGTAAAGACCAGCGCCACATCGCTCGCGGCAGTGTGTGCCGGCCCGGCGGGAGATCGGTTGAACAATTCATAACCGACCACGACCTGCTGTGCGTTCACGATGGCTTGGCGCGCAATCATGGCCACTGAGGTCTGGACAACGGGTGCCGGGCGGCTGCTATCGAAGGGAGTGGGGCTGGACATGTGTGGGCAATTCTCGCAGCTACAGATTGCTTGCGGGCGTAAGCGATTGAAAGTACAGCATTCGCAAGCTGCTTACCAGTCAAGTGCGGGGCGTCAGGTCAAAGGGCTTCCGGACCATCACTTTCTTTCCCTCCACTCAGCCAAGTCAACTCGGTTGCAGTAAAGCCCGCACGCAGACGAGCTTCTGTGTTGAAAGGGGGCCTGGGTTTGGGCGCGTCGTATCGCTGCGCCAAAACCGCGTAATGTGGCTCGGGGTCCAGCCCTTCACGCGCGCACAACCAGCGATACCAATAATTGCCTATCGCCACATGCCCCACCTCTTCTCGCAAGATGATTTCCAAAATGTCCGCCGCTGCAAGTGCATCAGGCGCGCCGTTCTGGCGCAGCTTGCGCTGAATCAGCGGAGTGGCATCCAAGCCGCGGGCCTCCAGCGTGCGCGGCACCAATGCCATGCGGGCCACGATGTCGTGTTGCGTTTTCCGGCACACGGTCCACAGGCCCTGATGGGCAGGGAAGTCGCCGTAGTCATGGCCCATGCTGCGCAGGTGCGCGCGTAGCATGGCGAAGTGCTGCGCTTCCTCGGCCGCTACGCGCATCCAGTCGTCGTAATAAGCGCGCGGCATGTCCGCAAAACGCCACACCGCGTCTAGCGCCAAGTTGATGGCGTTGAACTCAATGTGGGCAATGGCGTGTAGTAGAACGGCCCGGCCCTCCGCCGTGGCGGGCGAGCGGCGCGCCACGGCGCTGTGCGTGAGAAGTTCGGGTTTTGAAGGGCGACCGGGCAGGTCCGGCGGCTCAGCCAGAAACCCTACCGCTACTGAAAGAGATGCGGCCTGAGTGTGCAGTGCCAGGGTCTGCGTAACCTTCTCCTCGGCGTCGCCTAAGCAAAGCACTTGCAGGGCGAGACGTCGTAGTTCCATCCCTACAATTGTAGAAAGCCCCTGGCGCATTGCCGGTGCGGCAGTTTTTCAAGAGGTGGCGGATGGCACTGTATGCACTCGATGGTGTTGAGCCGCAATTGGCGCTGGGCGCTTGGGTAGCGGACAGCGCGCAGGTCATTGGATCGGTGGTGCTGCACGAAAACGCTAGCGTGTGGTTTGGCACGGTGGTTCGAGGCGATGCCGACACCATCACGGTTGGTGCTGGCTCCAACGTCCAGGATGCGAGCGTTTTGCACGCCGATAGCCGGCAGCCCTTGGTCATTGGGGAGCGCGTCACGATTGGTCACAAGGTCATGCTGCACGGCTGCACGATTGGCGACGAGAGTCTGATCGGTATCGGAGCAGTGGTGCTCAATGGCGCAAAAATCGGTCGAAATTGTCTGGTCGGCGCAGGTTCACTGGTCACGGAAGGCAAGGAATTTCCGGATGGCTCCATGATCATCGGCAGCCCCGCCAAAGTGGTGAGGCAATTGACGCCCGAACAAATCGACGGTCTGCGTAAAAGTGCGCAGCACTATATGGACAACGCACGGCGTTTTCAGAATGGATTGCGCCGAATGGAACAGGTTTGAGGATTTTTAGACGTGTCTGAACTGCATAAATTTATCTTTGACGGTTTGCCCGTACGCGGTGCCATCGTTCGTTTGACCGACGCATGGCAGGATATGTTGGCGCGCCGTGCCTCCAATACGCAGCACGGTGCATATCCGGTGCCGGTGCGTGACCTGCTTGGTGAAATGGCGGCTGCCGGGGTGCTGATGCAATCCAACATCAAGTTCAACGGCGCACTGGTGCTGCAAATTTATGGTGATGGACCGCTGCGTTTAGCAGTGGCAGAAGTGCAGTCGGACTTGTCCCTGCGTGCCACGGCTGCCATAACCGGTGATGTGTCCTCCGATGCCAACCTCACTGCGTTGGTCAATGTGGCAGGGGGCGGGCGCTGCGCGATTACGCTGGACCCGAAGGACAAATTTCCGGGGCAGCAGCCGTACCAGGGTGTGGTGCCCCTCATGGACGAAAACGACCGGTCTTTGAACCAAATGAGCGATGTACTGGCGCACTATATGCGCCAGTCCGAACAGCTAGATGCCACCTTGGTGCTAGCGGCAAATGACCAGGTGGCGGCCGGCCTGTTGATCCATCGCATGCCCGTACAAGGTGCCGCAAACCTGGAGGGCACCGACAACGGACCGTCTGCAGAGGAACTGTACGAAGCCTACAACCGCATTGCCATACTAGCGGCCAGCCTCAAGCGTGAAGAATTGCTGACGCTGGATGTGGAAACCGTGCTCAAGCGTTTGTTCTGGGAGGAAAGCCTCACGCGGTTCGAGCCACAGCAAGGTGCAAGCGGCCCACGCTTTGAGTGTTCCTGCAGCCGTGAACGCGTCAGCCGCATGCTGGAAACCTTGGGCGAAAAAGAAGCAGAAAGCATTTTGGCCGAACAGGGGCAGATTGAGGTCGGCTGCGAATACTGTGGTCAGCAGTACCGCTTCGATGCGGTGGATGCCGCGCAAATTTTTGCTGCACCTGCTGTGCAGCAACCGCCGGTCGCGGGTGGGGTGCAGTAAAAGCGTTGCGCGCCCGAGAGATACCCCACGGCGCTTCCAGCGGTCTGTGATGGCGAGGCCCTACACGGTTCGCCGCGGTGGTGGTGGTAGTTGCCAGTCGTCCACTGCAGGTGAATCAAAAGGCACCTCGCACGTTTATCCCAATCCGCACGATCAAACCCCCGCTGGGGCGACGCAAGGCGACGCAGCTTAGATGTCGCGTGTGGGCAAATTAAGCGTAGGCCAAAAATTAACTAAAAAACACCTCTAGGGACGTCCTGCATAACTCCCTGCGGTCTTGTGGTAGCGCTGTCTCGAGCGGTCCGCTGCGTTGCTTTTCTTGCCAATAGCATGGCTATTGGCTGCCAAAAGACGCCTTGTGGCCCATCCCGATCCGCACCACCACATCCTCGCTAGGGTTATGCAGTACATCCCTAGCGCAAGCGGGAATTGGGCCTATTGCTATAAAAACAGGATTAATTTCAACAGCTTTCTGCGTCTGGTGAGCCCAGGCACGATTCGTATCGTATCCGCGCCCCAGACAAACCCTCGAATGGCAAAGGGCGAATGTAGAGCGCACGCTCAAGGCATGTATTGCACAAACAGTTCGTCCCGCTTGACCATGCCCAACTCGCTGCGCGCCTTTTCTTCCACCATGTCCAGGCCTTCGCGCAGATCTTTCACCTCCGACGCGAGCCGTTGATTCGACTCGGCCGCCGCCTCGTTGGCGTCGTTGGTGTGGCGCAGCTGCACCTGCATGCTGTCTACCTGCAGCAGGCTGCCACGGCCCAGCCACAGCTGGCCCTGCACAATGGCAAGGAGCAGCACCAACACCACGGTAGCGACGCGTGAGCCCATGACGAGTGGTGTCGGTGAGGTGCGAAAAGCGAGGCTTAGCGCAAGTTGTAGAAGGCGCGGCGACCGGGATAGTGAGCGATGTCACCCAGGTCCTCTTCGATACGCAGCAGCTGGTTGTACTTGGCCATGCGGTCCGAACGACTCAAGCTACCGGTTTTGATTTGCCCGGCGTTCGTTCCCACGGCGATGTCGGCAATCGTGCTGTCTTCGGTCTCGCCCGAGCGGTGGCTGATCACTGCGGTGTAGCCCGCGCGCTTGGCCATTTCGATCGCGGCGAATGTTTCGGTGAGCGTGCCAATCTGGTTGATCTTGATGAGAATGGAATTGGCAATGCCTTTGTCGATGCCTTCTTGCAAAATTTTGGTGTTGGTCACAAAAAGATCGTCACCTACCAACTGAATGTTTTTGCCCAGACGGTCCGACAAGATCTTCCAGCCGTCCCAGTCGCCCTCGGCCATGGCGTCTTCGATGCTGATGATGGGGTATTTGTCGCACCAAGTGGCGAGCATGTCGGTCCAGGCTTGCGCGCTCAGTGACAGGCCTTCGCCCGCCAGCTTGTATTCGCCGTCCTTGAAAAACTCGCTAGCGGCGCAGTCCAAACCCAGGGCGATTTGCTCGCCTGCCGTGTATCCGGCAGCGTCGATGGCTTGCAGGATGAGCTCAATGGCGGCTTCGTGGTTGGCCACATTGGGCGCAAAGCCACCTTCGTCGCCAACGGCTGTGCTCATGCCTTTATCGCCGATGATTTTCTTCAGAGCGTGGAACACCTCGGCACCCCAGCGCACCGCCTCCCGAAAGCTGGGCGCGCCGACCGGGATGATCATGAATTCCTGGATGTCGAGCGTGTTGTTGGCGTGGGCGCCGCCGTTGATCACGTTCATCATCGGCACGGGCAACTGCATGCCGCTCATGCCGCCCAAGTAACGGTACAGCGGCAGGCCGGACTCTTCAGCCGCCGCACGCGCCACCGCCATCGACACCGCCAAAATTGCGTTGGCACCCAAGCGGCTCTTGTTGTCTGTGCCGTCCAGGTCAATCAACGTCTTGTCGAGGAATGCCTGCTCGGTGGCGTCCAACCCCAGCACCGCTTCTGAAATCTCGGTGTTGATGTGGTCCACCGCCTTGAGCACGCCCTTGCCCAGGTAGCGCGACTTGTCGCCGTCGCGCAGCTCCATGGCTTCACGCGAGCCGGTCGATGCGCCAGACGGCACAGCCGCACGGCCCATCACGCCCGATTCGAGCAGCACGTCGCATTCGACAGTGGGGTTGCCTCGGCTGTCGAGAATTTCACGGCCTACGATGTCTACGATTGCACTCATGGGGTTCCTTGCGAAGTTTAAATTCAGAGGGTGCGGCAAGCGCCAAAAATTAAGTGAAAATGGCCTCTAGCGCTTATTCTAAAAGCGCTTTTAGCTATATTAATAGGAGTAATTAAACGCCTTCAACGCACACCAGTCGCATGATGGCTGCGCCCTCACGCGCGGCGCGGGCCTTGCCGTATTCGGGTGAGTTGTAGAACGCCTTGGCCGCTTCAAAGCTGGCGAATTTGGCAATCACCACGCGATCGGGCTGCCAGTCGCCTTCCATGACTTCGACCTGACCACCGCGTGCGCAAATCTCGGCGTTGTGCGCAGTAAACGCCGCAGTCGACCACTTTTTGTACTCTTCGTACTGCTCAGGGTTGGTGACGCGCACGTTGGCGATGACGTATCCACTGGGCATGGTCAAGCTCCGAAATTGTTTTCAAGAAAGCTGTTTTTCTTGGTGACGGCATCCAACGCCTGCAGCGTTTCCAGCAGCGCACGCATGTGCTTGAGCGGCACGGCGTTGGGGCCGTCGCTCATGGCGTTGTTAGGGTCCGGATGGGTTTCCATGAACAGGCCCGCCACGCCCACGGCCACGGCTGCGCGCGCCAGTACCGGCACCATCTCGCGTACACCGCCGCTGCTGGTGCCGTTGCCGCCCGGCAGTTGCACGCTGTGGGTGGCGTCAAACACCACAGGCGCCTGCGTCTCCCGCATGATGGCCAGGCTGCGCATGTCGCTGACCAGGTTGTTGTAGCCAAAGCTGGCACCGCGCTCACAGGCCATGAAATTGTCTTCATTCAGGCCGGCTTCTTTGGCTGCAGCCCGTGCCTTGTCGATCACGTTCTTCATATCGTGTGGCGCGAGGAATTGGCCCTTTTTGATGTTCACGGGCTTGCCCGCCTGGGCAACGGCGCGGATGAAATCGGTCTGGCGGCACAGGAAGGCGGGGGTTTGCAAGACGTCGACTACAGCGGCTGCTTCGCGAATATCGTCTTCGCAGTGCACATCGGTCAACACTGGCACGCCCAGTTCACTGCGGATACGGCCCAAAATTTCCAATCCCTTCTCGCGCCCTGGACCGCGAAAGCTGATGCCGGACGAGCGATTGGCCTTGTCAAAACTGCTTTTGAAGATGAAAGGAATTCCCAGCGAAGCAGTGATTTCTTTCAGCTGCCCCGCCACATCCATCTGCAGCTGGGCCGACTCGATCACGCAGGGACCAGCAATCAGGAAGAAGGGCTGATCCAGCCCGACGTTAAAACCGCACAACTTCATGCCTGGATCTCCTGGGTGACGGATGCGCCTACAACGGACGCGCCGATGGACGCATCGCCCCGGCCTTGCACGTCGCGGCGCACCATCGCTGCGGCGATGAACGCATTGAACAGCGGGTGGCCGTTCCAAGGCGTCGATTTGAATTCCGGGTGGAACTGCACGCCGACAAACCACGGGTGCACGCTGCGCGGTAGCTCGACAATCTCGGTGAGGTGTTCGCGCTGCGTCAGCGCAGAGATCACCAATCCAGCATCGCGCAAACGATCCAGGTAGTGCTTGTTGGCTTCGTAGCGATGGCGGTGGCGTTCGGTGACCACATCACCATAAACTTCGTGTGCCAAGGTGCCGGGTTGCACGTCCGAGCTTTGCGCGCCCAGACGCATGGTGCCGCCCAGGTCAGACGCTGTGCTGCGCTTCTGGATGCTGCCGTCTTTGTCCTGCCACTCGTTAATGAGGGCGATCACCGGGTGCGGTGTGGCAGGGTCGAACTCCGTGCTGTTGGCACCGGTGAGGCCGGCCACGTGGCGGGCGTATTCGATGGTGGCGACTTGCATACCCAAACAGATGCCAAGATAGGGCACCTGGTTCTCGCGGGCGTACTGCGCGGACGCAATCTTGCCTTCCACACCGCGCTGACCAAAGCCGCCGGGCACCAAAATACCATCGAAGCGCGCAAAGGCCGCCGTATCTTCGGCTGTGAGTGTTTCAGAATCCAGATACTCAATCTTCACGCGCACATGGTTTTGCATGCCCGCGTGGCGCAGCGCTTCGTTGACCGATTTGTAGCTGTCTGAGAGGTCGACATACTTGCCCACCATGGCGATGGTGACTTCACCTTTGGGGTTCGCCGTTTCGTAGACCAAGTCGTCCCAACGCTTGAGCGTGGTGGGGGGTGTGTTCAGACGCAGCTTGTCGCAAATCAGGCCATCGAGTCCCTGCTCGTGCAACATGCGCGGCACCTTGTAGATGGTGTCTACGTCCCACATGCTGATCACGCCCCACTCGGGCACGTTGGTGAACAACGAGATTTTTTCGCGCTCTTCGTTGGGCACTGAATGTTGTGCGCGGCAGAGCAAAACATCGGGCTGGATACCGATCTTGCGCAGCTCCTGCACCGTGTGTTGCGTGGGCTTGGTTTTCAGTTCGCCCGCAGTCGCAATCCAGGGCAGATAAGTCAGGTGCACGAAAGCGGCATTGTTGGGCCCGAGCTTGAGACTGAGCTGGCGCACCGCTTCGAGGAAAGGCAACGATTCGATATCGCCTACCGTGCCGCCGATTTCCACAATGGCGACATCCACCGCGTCTGGCGTGCCAATGCCGGCGCCTCGTTTCACATATTCCTGAATTTCGTTGGTGACGTGCGGAATCACCTGCACCGTCTTGCCGAGGTAGTCGCCCCGGCGCTCTTTCTCAATCACGCTTTGATAAATACGGCCGGTGGTGAAGTTGTTGGTTTTCTTCATCCGCGTTTCAATGAAACGCTCGTAATGGCCAAGGTCAAGATCGGTTTCGGCGCCGTCGTCGGTGACGAACACCTCTCCGTGCTGGAAAGGCGACATGGTGCCCGGATCCACGTTGATATACGGGTCCAGCTTGATGAGGGTGACTTTGAGGTCCCGCGATTCCAAAATCGCTGCAAGGGAGGCGGAGGCAATTCCCTTGCCCAGGGAAGACACCACACCGCCGGTGACGAAGACAAATTTGGTCATGTCTTTTATGGTCATAGGAAATTGAAATTATAGAGGCGACCTCTGGCGCGAGCCTATGCGCAGCCCCGCTGGCGAGGCGGTCTGCTAAATTGCCCACCATGAATGAGCTTGCTGGTAAACACATCGTCCTTGGCCTCACCGGTGGCATCGCCTGCTACAAGGCAGCCGAGCTTTGCCGCGTCTTGATCAAGGAAGGTGCCAGCGTGCAGGTCGTGATGACTGAAGCTGCCGAGCGCTTCATCACATCCGTCACGATGCAGGCATTGAGTGGCCGCCCGGTGTTCACCTCTCAGTGGGATGGGCGCACTTCTGGGGGAGTGGATAACAGCATGCCGCACATCAACCTCACCCGTGAGGCCGATGCCATCGTCATCGCCCCTTGTAGCGCAGACTTTATTCTCAAGCTCGCTACTGGCTCATCCGATGATCTGTTGTCGCTAATGTGCATGGCGCGGCCTGTTCAGCGCGTTCCTTTGCTGCTGGCACCCGCCATGAACCGCGAGATGTGGGCGCATCCCGCCACGCAGCGCAATCTGGCGCAAGTGCAGGCGGACGGCGCTGTTGTGCTGGGTGTGAACAGCGGCAATCAGGCGTGCGGCGAAACAGGCGATGGCCGAATGCTGGAGGCCTCCGAAGTGCTGGAGGAAGTTGTGGCTTTTTTTCAGCCCAAGGTGTTGGCGGGGCGGCAGGTGCTGATCACGGCCGGACCTACTTTTGAAGCGATTGATCCGGTGCGCGGTATCACCAACCATTCAAGCGGAAAGATGGGTTTTGCGGTTGCTCGCGCGGCTCAGGAGGCGGGCGCTGATGTGACGTTGGTGGCAGGGCCCGTGCACTTGCTCACACCGCGTGGTGTGCGGCGATTAAATGTCGTGTCTGCGCAGAACATGTACGAGGCGGTGTTGCCCCTGGCACAACAAGCTGACATTTTTATTTCGACGGCTGCTGTGGCCGATTGGCGTCCGGCAGAGGTGTCCGTACACAAGATTAAAAAGCACAGCGCGGGCGCTCTACCGGCGCTGTTGTTCGTGGAAAACGCAGACATTCTGGCGGCGGTGGCGCAATCCGAGCGCGCTCGGATTGGCGCACTGTTTTGCGTCGGATTCGCCGCAGAAACGCAGGATTTGCTAGCTCAAGCCACGGCCAAGCGTGTGCGCAAAGGCGTGCCGCTGCTGGTTGGCAATATGGGTCCCGCCACATTTGGGCAGGACGAAAATGCGCTACTGTTGATCGATGACAGCGGACACACCGCGCTCGCTCGCGCCAGCAAACAAACATTGGCGCGCCAACTGGTGGCGGACATCGCGCGTCGCTGCGCAACAAAGGCTTTATGAGCGATATCCTGCTGTTTCAACGCACCCGACGCGACTGGGATACTCCCCGCAATGGTGATTTTGCGCGGTACGTCGAACGCTTGACGGGCGGTCAGGCGGTGGTGACTCTGGATGAGCCGGGTAGGGTGCCGGGTTTTGCCGAGCAAGTTGCACGCCGCACAGCGCTGCCTGCCGAATCTCTCACCGCAACATCCGGTAGATCAAAGACGGACCCACCGGACGGCAAAATCGAAAACGATCAAAAGACGCTTGGCGCTCGTCAAGCGTCGCTGGCCCCGCTGGCGTCGTTTGTGCAATTGGGCGTGCAGCGCAAGAACGTTTTATCCGATGCCGGAAAGATGTCGGCGACTGCGATTCCCCACACTAGCACGCGCGCTATCAACGCCCGCGATTCGCGCCAATCAAGCGACGTGGAAAACTTTGACGACGCGGTGACCTTGGAAGGATTTGCGCACATGTTTCGTCAAGGCCTGCGCACGGCACGCTGGGGATTTTTGG
>JBBSUJ010000033.1:0-32404 GCA_038235025.1 Burkholderiales bacterium | reverse complement strand
CATGGCAAGCAAAGGCGGACGCGACAAGATCAAGCTGGAATCCACTGCAGGAACCGGCCACTTCTACACCACGACCAAAAACAAGAAGACGATGCCCGAAAAAATGCTGATCATGAAATTTGATCCCAAAGCACGCAAGCACGTCGAGTACAAGGAAATGAAGCTGAAGTAATTCAGATTTATCCAACAAGAAACCCGCTGCGATCCAGCGGGTTTCTTGTTGTCTGTCTCTTTTTACTGTGCCGCCGAATACCTAGGGATGTCCTACATAACCCTCGCGAGGATGTGATATTGCGGATCGGGATGTGCCGCAAGGCGCCTTTTGGCAGGCAATAGCCGAGCTATTGACAAGAAAAGCAATGCAGTGGACCGCCCGAGACCGTGCTGCCACCGACCGCAGGGAGTTGTGCAGAGCGTCTCTAGCGCGCCTGCTACGGCTTGCGTGCAGCCTGCTTCGCCTTGACCTCATCGAGCTGCGCTGACACCTTCTCTACACTGGTACGAATCGAGCTGTCCATCTTCAACCGGCGTTCCGTTGCGGAAATAAGCGGCAGCAGTATTTGGCGATAGGTGATGGCGATTTCTAGCACCGCCTCGGCCAAACGAACTGCCTCGGTTTGCTCGGGCAGCGCCTTTCCTTCGGGCTTTAAAGCGTCCACGGCGCGTGCTACGTCCAGCATGGAAGCGGCGATGCGGGTGCTGCCGTCGACATCGCTACCGCCCAGTTTTTTCTGGCGCACAAACTCAGCGCACAAGCTCAGCCACCGCTGCTTTTCCTGGTCTGTGGGCGTTCCGAGCAAATGTGCCAGTTTGAGCAGGTTTTCTTCGGCGCCGGTGGTGAGCGTTTGGGCTTCGCCGCGGTAATGGTCGCGCAGCAGCGCGTCAAGTTCGTCATCGCGCATCTGGGGCGTGATTTGCGCCGCAAGCTTGCTCATATTGCGGTAACTGCCCTGTAATTTGAACGGCGGCTCGGTACGGTAGTCGTTCTGCTGCGCGGCCGAATCGATGTAACTTTGGTTGACTTTGAGCAGCAGGTCACGGGCGCGAAAAAGCCGTTTGAACAGTGTCGTGAGCTCTTCTATTTCCGCGGCGCCGTAAGCATGAGCGAATTCGGTGTGGGGAACCTCCTGGCCTTGAGCGAGCTGCACCAGCAGCTGCACATCCTTGGGATCACGCGAGGACAAGGGCAGCAGGACCGGGTTGGCAGTTAGGCTGTTCTCAAGGTACGACAAGGCGAACAAGGCCTCCCGACCCGCCAACACATCGCCCAGGTTGTAGATGTCGGCGCGGTTGGCCAACATATCAGGAATCTTGAACACGTCGCCCGACTCGGTATACGGGTTGCCCGCCATCACCACGGAAAACCGCTTGCCGCGCAAATCAAAGCTCTGAGGTTCGCCGTTCCACACGCCTTCGATGCGCCGCGTTCCGTCGGCCAGAGCGATGAACTTTTGCAGAAACTCAGGGTTTGTGTGCTGAATATCGTCCAAATACAGCATGACGTTGTTGCCCATGGCCAATCCCAAATTGAGCTTTTCCAGCTCCTGACGCGCAGCGCTGTGTTGGGCGGAAGCTGGATCGATGGACGTAATTTCGTGGCCAAGGGCTGGGCAGTTGATGCGCACAAAAACCATTCCCAATCGGTCGGCCACATATTCCATTAGCGTGGTTTTTCCGTATCCCGGTGGCGAGATCAGCAGCAGCAGGCCCATACGGTCGGTACGCGCGGCGTCGCCAGCAGCGCCCATTTGCTTGGCCAAATTGTCGCCAATTAGCGGCAGATACACCTCGTCAATCAAGCGGTTGCGGACGAAGCTCGACAAGGGCTTGGCTTGAAACTGGTGCAGACGCAGACGCTTCTTTTCGCTAGAAATAAGTTCATGGCGCAGGCGGTGCAAGGCGTTGAAGGCGGGCAGCACTTGCGTCTGGTGGTGCAACAAACGTTGCCAAAAATCGCTAAGGTGCAGGTACAGGCTGCCCTGCTTCACGCGCGGGTGGTCGCTGAGCAGACTGTCCACATTCTTGGCAAGCTCGGCGTTCTGCCGCTGGCGAGGCAGCGCCAGACACAGCACGGTAGCGGCTTCGTCAGCCCAACGAATATCTGTATCGGGCTGGCTTTGTGCAAACGCGCGCACCCATTCGCGTGCCATCTGCCAGCCTTCAAAGGGCAAACAGGCCTCCAGATCGCGCGACCAATCATTCCAGCGGCCAGCAGCCTCCATGGCACGTCGCAACGCACTCGCGATGTCATCGGCCGGGGCGGATACCACCCAACCGGCTTGATCAATATCGTGCGCTGCAAGTTGGCGCACGAGGTAGGCGGCGGCACGCTCGCACATGGTTGCGCGCGCAGCACCGGGCGCGGCGTCGCTACCTTCACCCAGGGCTGGAGCGAACTCGCCTTCGAATACCTTCAAGGCCTTCGCTGCATCTTTCTGCACAGTGGCTAGCGCATGCTGCGTGCCAAAAAGGCCTTGTATTTGCAGCGCTGCGCGCGCCCGGCGCTGCAGCGACTCGCGTTCGTTGGCAAAGCGCCCGTGCTGCCAATACAGCAGCGCCAAAGCGCGCTCGCTCGGGCCGTACACCAGCAAACCGGCGCCGGCCTGCATTTGAACCAGAGCGGCAAGAATGCGTGCGGCGTCCTGATCGTGCACGCCTTTTTGATAGCCCTCTTGGTAACGCGGCGCTGCAAATGCACGCACCAGATCCAGCACGAGGATGTCATCAGGCTCAGCTGCCACAACACGCTGCATCAAGGTGTCCCACCTCATCGGGAGTTCGCCCTGCTGCACGGCCTGCAACACACAGCCGGCGAGGTACTCGGCACGGCACAGCGCCGCGGTTTCAGAGGCCAACGACTGATCCCAGAATTCCGTCAATTCGTCCAGCCGCGCGTCGCCTACCGGTACCAAATAGTCAGTGCCCGTGATTTGAAAGCTCATGCCTTGGTGGCTAGGGACCAACGACAAGTCCAGTGCCTGGCGCTGAATGGTGAACACATGACGGCCGAAGCGCAGGCTGTTGCCGTCTGCTGCCACCAGATCGCCCTTGTCGCGTACGGCGCGCAGTGATTGGTCACGCGCCGTCTTCAAGCGGGTACTCAGGTCGTCGGCCTGCACTGGCGCACCCAAGCTGCGCAAATCATCGATGAGTTGTCTCAGCTTGGACAACAGCGGGTCGCCCGCAAAATAACTGTGTATCTGCGCGATATCGGTGAACCCGGCAACACGGCGCGGGACGCCCTCAAGAATGCGACCGGCCGCCTCTGCCAACGCTTGCGAGCGCTTCTGGCGCGCCTCGAGCAGCGATTGCCGACGCGCAGCCAGCGCGTCCACCACCGTTTCACGTTTGGCGGCGACGTCGAGCACAAAGGCGTCGTGCTCAACAAAGCGTCCCTCGAGCTCCTCCAACTGCGCCAGCAGTCGGGTCAGTGCGTCGTCGCACTTGTCGGGTGTGTCCGCAAATTCCAAGGCGTTTTCCACCGCCTGGCCAAACAGCTTGAACTGCGCACCAAACTCGGCCGCAGCCTCGGCGGACCCCAAGCTCTTGCGCCGGTTGCGCGTTTGGGCGCGCAGGCGATTGATCTCGCCATACAGGGAAGAAATACGATCCAGAATGGCCGTGCGCACCACCGCGTCGCCGCCCGGCAGCGTTCCCAGTTGTTCACTCAGCAGATCAAGCCCATTGGCTTGGCCATCGAGAACTTCCAGCAGCTTGCCGAGCGCTGGCGACGTGTCGGCTTGCCCAAGCTCCGTGGTTGTTTTTTCCAAGGCCCGCAGGTGGCCGTCAAAAGCATGCTTATCGGCAAGAAACTGCAAGGCGCGCTGGCCTACTTGCTGTTGCTGCGCTTGCAGCTCCCCTTCCATCGTGTCAATAGCGGCTTTGTCCACATAACGCAGCTCCTGCAACGGCACCAGGCGGCCCCTGCGATCGCGCAGGCGGGCCAGCGCTTGTACAAAATCGTCCGGCGTCCGCCACAACGTGCTCGCCAGGTCCACCAACAGGCGATGGTGTTCGCCTTTCGCCTGTTCCAAGGCGCGCTCGGTTTCACGCCGAATGCTGTCCACCTTTTCAAATTCGGCCAGCGTCTGGCGTGCACCTTCGACGATCGATTTGAGCTGGCGATCAAGTGCAAGCGCCTCAGGCGCTCCTAGCCAAAAATACGCATCGGCCACGCGTGTGCATTGGCGGATCAGGTCCTCATACGCCACACGGGTAGGAACCTGCTCTGCCAGGGCGCGTACCACGCCCATCAGATCCGACACGCCGCGCACCAGGTCGGCGTTACCGACTTTGGAAAAAAAACCGGTGCCACGTGGTTGCGCTGCAACGTGCCCCTCGCTGACAAACGGCGTTTGCCACAGCTGCATGGGGTGCACGCGTGAGGGCTCTGCTCCATCGGCCAAAAATACCAATATGCGGCCGTCGGAAAACCTCGCAAAGCCATTCGCCAACAGGGGCGCAGCAAGGGTTTTGTTGATCAGGTTGTAGGTAAACAGGACATAGTGGCCCCCACTGGGTTGGTAGAAAACGTACAGCACGTCTTCGCCGCTGGGCGACCGCAGCATGCGTTTGAAGCGCAGGTTGCCCACGGTTTCTTGCGGCAAATCAAAGCGTTTTACCTCTCCCGTTTGCAGGTAAATGCCGCCCGGAAACACGATGCCGTGGTCCTCGGGCAGTTGCACGCAACTCACGCCGATCGCATCAATGCGCTCCACCTTTTGTGTGCGGGCGTTGAACACCAGGTAGCGCACCTCGGTTTCGCGATAGGGTTTGACCCGAAGCAAAATTAGCAGGCCGATGCGTGCCCACGCAATCTCGGTGTCGGTTAGCGACTGGTGCTGGTCCTGCACGGGTTCGCTGTAGATGCCCTGGCCGCTTTCGGTGTTGTTCTCGATCTTGATCGTGAGGTCACCTCCCAGCGTTTCCACGAAGACGGTGTCGAGCACATTCACATGCGGGAACTTACCGCCGACCTGGTCTTCGCGCGTTGCGATGGTCCACTCAAAGTCGTGTGTGGGCGGCAGCGCGATGTCGCGCTCGCCGCGGTTGTCCTGGTAAGTGACGGCACCGCCGGGCTCAATGCTCCAGCGAAACACACGCAAGTCCTGAACCTGCTGTCCTATTTGAAACGCGGCGAGCAGTTTGTCTTGGGTAACGCGCAATTGAAGCAACGTCGCGTTTTTGTAATACGCGTACAGCTCGCGAAAATCGGCGACAAACCGCGGATCGTCCAGAAAACTCCCAGCCAGCTCAACCGGCTCCAAGTCGTCATCGCCGTTGCCAAGGCGGTAGAGGCTAAACACATCGCCCACCGCCGTTTCTTTGCGCAGGCCAATAAATACGTTGTATCCCAGTAGCAGCAGATCGCCTATTTGCACCAAGTCGCGCGCCACGCAGTTGTTGTCAGTGCGGGCACGCGTGCGCAGCAACAGGCTTTGCTCGGCGCGACCGAAGGCCTCGACGCGTGCGGCATTCAGCGCGCCGCTGGCCTGCAGCAACTGCTGGCCCTGGGCTTGCAGGCGCTTTTTCAGTAACTCGTAGCTGCTGCTGTCAGCAACGGAGCTGTTGGTCGCGTCCTGATCGGAATCGGTGGAGGTCATCGAAAAATCCAGTGAAATTGGCCTCTATCGCTTATTTATAAAGCGTTAGCAGCTACAGAATTAATAGCGACTTGACCCTGGCCAAAATCGCAGGGTTGCCGGGCCACGGCGAATCACCACCGCCTATTGGCGACTCGCGCGCCAGCAGCACGTGAATGCGAGCAGGAAATGGGGAATGCATATGTGCTTTGAGGGCCCTGTGCCTTGGGCGTGCGTTACCAGCCCGAGCGCAGCAACTGCAGCAGTACGTCGCGCTGCGGTTCGGGCTGGGTGAGCAGCCAGGCGCGCATGCGCGCCAGCTCGTCCATGCAGGCGTCGCCATGACATGCGCGCAACTAGGCGTCACGCCGGCCCTGGGCGGCCTCTTCGCGCACTTGGCGCTGCCAGGCATCGGCCAGAACGTCGGTCAGCCTCAAGCCCAAGCCGCTCCTTACGAGCGCAGGCCATTCACCTGCGTCCAGCCACACGCACTGACAGGCCACGCAACGGTCCAGGCGGAAGTCGGGCTGGTGACCCACCCTAAGACGCTCCATCAACTGGGCACAACACGGGCAGCGCCGCGCGGGCGTGTGCTGCGTAGTGACAGCATGCCCCGTGGGTTCGGCGGCAGGCTCAGGTGGCGAGGTTTCCAGCCAATCGCGGTAATCGTGGATGGACAAAAGGCCTCCCCCGCAATGCTGGCACAGGCCTACATACAGACTGGGCGCAAGCTCAAAGGGCTGCAGCGGCGTCTCTGCGCCGCACACGCAAGAACGACAGGCGGTCATATCAAGCGACTCTTAACTTTGTGTGCGCCATTAGTTGGGCTTACGAAAGCTCTGCACCAGTTGCTGCAACGCTGATTTTTGTGTTTCGCTCCCCTCGTTCATGACTTTAGTCGCCAGTGCCGCAACGCTTAAGTTTTGCAGTTCGCTGGAAGAGCCGCCCAATGCCCCCAGCAGATCACGCAAGTCAGGAATGACGTCCCGCTGTCCGGCGAGCTGGTCCTTGAACGCCACCTGCAGGGTTTTGCTTTTGTTCACCACACCGTCGATGCCTTTGCCGACCGAGAGCGCACCGACAAAGCGATCAAAGTAATCGCCCTCGCCACCCACAATGTCGATCTTGGCGTTGGCCAACGCAGTGCCCAGCACTTCCGCCTGCTCGCGGGCGATAGAGGTCTGGGCTTCGATGCCTTTGATCGTTTCCACATGCGCTTTCTCAAGTTGCATACGGAACTCTTCATGCGCCCGGGTCTCGCCGCTCATTGCACTCATGGCTTCAAACTTTTCACGCAAGCCTTTGGCCTCCGCCTGGAACCGTACTTCGATGGTGGTGGCCTCTGCCTGGCCTGTTTTGACAACCGCGTCGGCATCGGCCAGGCGCACATGCACATCCGCCAAACCCAGCTTCTCTTTGCCACTGGCCTCGGCTTCCAACTTGGCCCGCAGACCGGCCGCTTCTGCGTGCGCACGCAACTCGATCACCTGCGCCTCGGCCTGGCCTTCCTTGAGCACTGCTTCCGCGCCGGCAGTGCGCACGTGAATATCGGCCATGCCCTGCTTTTCGTTGGCATCTGCCGTCACCGTGGTGACTTTCGCGGCCGCCAGACCGGGCGCGGCCGTCAGCGCTTCCATGCCCTCGGCTTCGCGCTTTTGAGCCTCAGCCATTTTTTCCGAAACTTTCAGCCTTGCTTCCGCCATCGTGGTTTCCTCCACCGCTTTATGGCGCGCCTTGCGTTCCTGCGCTTCGGCCCCTTTCACCTCGGCAATCAGCTTTTCCTCCGCCTGTCCTTCGGCCAGGATCACGGTGGCTTTTCGGGTGCGGTCGGCTTCGGAAACGACTCGCAGCTCCTTGATAGCTTCCTCTTGCTCGGCCACCGTGCGTTCAACCACGATGCGCTCACGAATCACATCGGCAATGGCTTTTTTCTGCACCTCGACCGCTTTGTCTTTTTCAATTTTTTGCAGCGTTACTTCTTTCTCACGGTCCACAATTTCAAGCTCGCGCGCGCGCGTGACCTTCTCCTCTTCAATAGCCACCGCGCGTTTGCGGTTGTTCTCAGCTACTTCCTTCTCGCGCAACACGTTCTCTTGGCTCACGGCCACCAGCTGCTCGGACTGCAAGCGCGCCAGTTCGGACTTGGTTTTCTCTTCAGACTGCACCTTCAGCGTCTCGGCCTCTTCTCGCGCGCGCACCGTGGCCACTTCACGCGACTGGCGCGATTGCGCATCAGCCGCCTGGCGCTCCAGCTCCAGCAAAGTTTCTTGTGTCTCGACGTTTTTCTTCTTGATCTGCATCTCTTCGTTGCGACGCAGCTCGTTGGTACGCACATGCTCGACAGCCGTTAGCTCGGTAATCTTCTTGATACCTTGCGCATCCAGAATATTGTTGGAATCGAGCATGGCGAGCGGCGTTTGCTCCAGGTAGTCGATGGCCGCGTCTTCCAGGCGGTACCCCGACAGGTCATTGCCAATTTGGGCGATGATTTCGTCGCGGAAGCGGTCACGCGCTTGGTACAGGTCGACAAAATCGAGGGACTTGCCCACAGTTTTTAGCGCTTCTGAGAACTTGGCAGAGAAAAACTCTTCCAGCGTTTCCTGATTGGATGCACGCGCGCACCCGATCGATTGCGCCACCTTCAAAACGTCTTCTGCGGTTTTGTTGACCCGCACAAAAAACTTCACCTTGATATCGGCGCGAATGTTGTCGCGGCAGATCAGGCCCTCATGGCCCGAACGGTCGATTTCGATCGTCTTGACCGCGATCTCCATCAGCTCAGCTTTGTGAATGATGGGGTACACCATGCGGCCGGTGAACGTCACCTCAGGCTCGGCACGCAGGGTATTGACGATCAACGCGTAACCCTGCTCAATCTTTCGATAAAAGCGCGAGAACATGAAGATGAAGCACAGCAAAAAGAACGCTGCTATGCCGGCGGAGATAAGAATCAGCTCCATGATGTCCCTTAGATGGAAAAAGAAAAACGCGGTGAAAAATGCAGTTCGGTACTAAGAGTCGGGCGCTTCGCGCACCAGATAGCGACCCAGGGCTTCGTCGTACTCGAGGACTAGCGCCAACGAGCCCTTGGTCAGCGCGTTGGGTTCATCGGCCCAGACGCTTATCTGCAAGCTTGCGCCGCGCTGCGCCACCTCGGCATACCCCTGCATGGCAGTTACTTTGAGGCTGTGTATGCGGCAAACTTGGCCTACCACGCTGGCGTTGCGGGCGGCTCTGTGGGTCACAAACAAGCCGCGCAGCGGCCTGATGAGCTGAGCGGTTCCCACAATTGCGACCCCTACGCTGGCGACCAGCACACCGGTGCCTATTACAAGCTGCAAGGGCCAGCCGGGTGCTAGCGGCACCACCCACTCACCGCCAAGACAGCTCAGAGTCCAGCCGATCAACACCAGCAAACTGACGACGATCGAGAAAGGAACTCCGTCCAGACCCAAGGCAACGACGTAGCCGGCCAATGAAGAGAGCGGGCCGGAGTCGGTGTTAGCACCTGCGTCTGTACCGAGGTCTGCATCCGCGTGCAGTTCCAGCTCGGCGTCGATGCCCGAAGACTCGAAGTCCACCAATCCCACCAAGGCAAGCAACCAATAACCCAGCACCACCAGCAACAGCACGGTAAAGATAGCCGTGGGGTAGCTGGTGGCCGCATTTATCAATCGGTCCATGGTGTCTTTCTGGTGCGCAGGGTACGAAACGAGCGGGCGAGGTTACTTGACGCGTTTGGAGCGTTTTGCAGTGGCGGTTGCGAATTTGATCAACTCCCCCGTGACCCGCTCCTTGATCAGCAGCCGGTCTTGCGGGTCTACCTCGTAACGCTCACCGAGGTGAACGTAATCTTCTGCGGTGAGCGAAACCGTGAGGCGCGGACGCTTGGGGCGGGTGGCCGTAGAAAGCTTGAGAACCTGCCGGATTTGATCGGCCGTTGAAAGATTGTTTTGAAACGCGGCCAAACGCACTTCATCAATCACGGTTTGCTCCACGTCAAACGCCACCTGCACGGCGCGCAAGGCTTCGTCTGAACTGCTCCAGCGCGCGGGTTTTCGCATCACCATGGCAACGCCTTTGCCTGCTTCAAGCGTTGCCTGCGCTACCGGTGTCGCTGGACGCCGCGGCCGCGCTCTGCTTGGCCTTAATACGGGCCATGATCTCCACCTGCCGGCGCGACGCCTCCCCGATCCCCGACGCGCTGAGCTTTCTTTCCAGCGCCTGGTGCCCTAGGTCGTTATCAAGCTGCTCAGCAGCGTTCATGCGATCCGCCATGTCTTCATGGCGTTGCTTGATGCGATCAAGCGACTCACGCGCGCTCACCAGACGGGAGCCGCCTTGGCCTAGGCTCTGCGAAATGGTTTGCGTGACGCGGTACACGCTCTCGGTCGTTTTCACCACACCGACTTCGCGCTCATGCTCGCGAATTTTTGTGTCGGCGCTTTTGATGAGGTCCTTAAGGCGCGCTACCTGCATCACAAACGTCGCATGCGCCTTGGACTGCTCTTGCAACTCCAATTCGATAGCTCCTATTTTTCCTGCGACCTCTTCCGCCAAGGATTCCTGCGCCTTGTCGAGCGCCTCCACCGCCAGCCCCTCATACCGCAGAGCCTCAGCGCGCAATTTCTCCATCGCGCGTGCCGTTTGCATTTCCTTGGCCATGACGCCTACCAGCTCGCTCTTCGCCGCCGTGATGCTGGCTTTAGCGTCCACGATCTCTTGTTCGTAAATGCGGGTGCCGTTGGCGTCGACCACGCTTTGACCGATCTCGCGCGCGCTACCGCGCACCAAAGTCATAATTTTGTTAATCACAGACATGGCGTTTCTCCAGTGGGTGTGGGTTTAGTCACGATGGAAATATCAGCTCAAAAATTCTTGCAGCGCACCAAGAGCATCTAGCGCGTTGTCACTGAGCACTGCGACCTCGGTCGCAATGTCCTGAACGGAAGAATTGCGGCCGAGCGCACCGATCAGCACATAACGATTACCGATGCGCCCAAAGTTAGACAGCGGCACAGAGGGATTCAAGTCGAGCAAGGTTTCCAGCATTTCGCTGCGCCGCTCGGGTTTCACTTCGGCTTCGGTCCACAGGTAGCACAAGCACAAAATCTGGTTTTCCGCCTGCGTGATAAAAATTGGCAACTCCTGTCGCCCCTCGATGCTGACTTGCACCACAGGCACTTCGCCAGCAATAGGCTGCAAATCTACGCACATACCGCCCATGATCTGACTGGTCAGCACGTCCAAGCCTTCGAGTTGGTTCAGCAAGCTACTCATGTTTATTCCTTTTCTGTGGAAGTTGCAACCGATGAGCGCGAGGATAGGGTTTTCAGACATATCATGTCAATAGACTTTCGACACGTTATGTCAAGAAATGTACATGCGGAAAGCGGTTTCGCCAGATTTCTGTGAGTGGCAGCCATCACATATTTACCTCGGAAGGGAAATCTGCTGCCACGTTAAACAGGCTTGCGCGTTATCTTTTCGTACGCCCCGAAGCAACTGAAACAATGCTTTCAACTACCCGCGAAACTCGATTCAGAGGCGCGCCAAATGCTGGAATATGAGCCTGCTTTAGACCCTTTATCTGCACGCCGAAGCGACCGCCTCTGTGAGGCGCAGTAACTCGTTATTTTGGGTTGCGGCAGCCCGCTCGGGGGCAATTTCGCGGCGGCACAGCTGGAGAATCAGGCGGTCTTTGCATGCGGATTCGTGTGCGCCTTGATGGACCGATGGCGCTCGTCAAGCGCTCTATGTCGGCTATATTTTCAGGAGCGCGTTGCAGCCAACTCACGGCCAGGCCATTTCAAGCCTTGCGCTCCCAAACAGCAGCAAAAAATCCGTCCGTGTGGTGCACGTGGGGCCACAGCCGCAAATAGCGTGCCCCGGTCTCCCCGCCGCCGCACAAACCTGCTGCGGCTTCTACTTTCAGCTGCGCCAAAACGTCGCCCGCATCCACAGAAAGAAAGTCGGGGTGCGCGGCTGAAAAGGCCTCGGCGATGGCTTCGTTCTCTTGCTGCAGCACACTGCAGGTGGCGTACACCAAGCGACCGCCCGGTTTGAGCAACCGCGCAGCGCCGGCAAGAATCGCCGTCTGCTTGGCAGTCAACTCCTCAATAGCCTTGGGGCTCTGTCGCCACTTCAGGTCAGGGTTGCGACGCAACGTGCCCAGCCCTGAGCAAGGCGCATCGACTAATACGCGGTCAATCTTGCCGGACAAGCGCTTGACGCGGTCGTCCCGCTCATGCGCAATGGCGGCCGGGTGCACGTTAGAAAGTCCGCTGCGCGCCAGCCGAGGCTTGAGCGCATCCAGGCGATGGGCGGCCACGTCGAACGCATACAAGCGCCCTGTGCTGCGCATGCTGGCACCCAGCGCGAGCGTTTTTCCACCGGCACCAGCACAAAAATCTACCACCATTTCGCCGCGCTTGGCATCCACCAGCAGCGCCAACAGTTGCGAGCCTTCGTCCTGCACTTCAATCGCACCACGCGTGAACACCGGCAATTTAGATAGCTGAGGTTTACCCACCGCGCGCAGGCCCCAAGGCGAATAAGGTGTCGCCTCGGTCTTGATGCCCGCTTGCGCCAGCTCAGCCTGCACCTGCGGCCGCTTGTCCTTCAGCGCATTGACCCGCAAATCCAATGGTGCGCTGCTGCCAAGCGCTTTCACCAACGGCCAAAAATCAGGACCCAGCTGCTCCTTCAAAGGCGCGGCAATCCACTCGGGGAGGTTGTGTCGGTGGCGCTCGAGCAGGTCGTCCTCGACCACTGCATCGCATTGCGCCAGCCATTGGCGTTCACGGTCGCTCAAACCCCCTTGTAAAAATTCGCGCGCAGCTTGCGCAGCTTGCGGCGACGTGCGGCGTGCCTCTTCGTCTTGCCAGTGGGCGAATCCCAAGATGGCCATGCGGCGTTCGCGCGGGCCCGAGCCGGAGGGCACCATATGGTCAAACAGCAGCTTCTTGCGCAAAACCGTGTATGTGGTTTCCGCAAGGGCTGCGCGCTCGCGCTGGCCCAGTCCTCTGTTGTCGCGGAAAAAGCGGGACACCACGGCGTCAGCCGGGTGCTCGAATGTCAGGGTGAGTTTGACGAGCTGCGCGCAGGCATCAATCAGGGCGTTGGGGTGCATGGGGCGATTGTCCCATTGGTTCTGGGCGACGGCTGGCAGAGTCGCTTGGTATGACTACCGGTGCCTCGTTTCACTTCCTACGCAGGACATTGGCGCCCCTCGTTAGGCTCGAAAAGGGCGGCCGCAAATGGCTCACCGCGTACGTTTGCGCGGTTGACCAACATTGCCCGCCCGCGCAGGGCCACACAGTTTTTGAATCAGGGGCACGCACCTCCCCAAGTGCATTGCGCCAAGGAGCATCCCATGACCTCACCCTTTCAAGCACTGCTTGGTGGGCGTCAATCCACCAAGGTCGCCGGGGCGTTTCGCCATCGATTCCGGGCGCAGGCAATGCTGGAGCAACTGCGCAATGAAACCGGGCTGCGCGGCTCGCAAGTGTGTTCGCTGCGGCCCGAAGGTGCCGATAAGTCGCATAGCGACTGGTTTGAAAACCCGCACCAGCCTGCACCTGCAACCGCTACGCGCGCTTTGATGCACATCTACGTGATTTGCGCCGCGGCAGGCGAAGCACTTGGGCTAGCGCTGTATTTGTGGTTGTCCCGGTTTAACAACCCCCCTCGCCGCGCCAGGTTCAACGACCGCTTTTATCGCGATTGTTGGCTTCGGCATCACCTTTGGGCTGCTGGTTGCCGGGCTCATCGCATTCAGGCCTGACCATGTGATGCTGATCGGCCAGTTGCGTACCGCTTTGCAGGATGACTGTTGGGTGCTTCTCGCACACCCTTCAAGTCGCCAACAAACTTCGCACGTCAAGGCAGCGCTAAACGCGAGCAGCGCTGAGGTACACAGCACGGTGTGAGTACGCGTTGTCGCACCCCGCCCGTCGAGGAGCCTGCGCGGCGGAATCAAGCCTTACTGAGAAGCGCTGAAAAACTCCCGCACCGCTCGTGGGTAAATCAGGTGCTCTTGCGTCAGGATGCGGGCTGCCAATGTTTGAGGCGTGTCGCCCCGAAGCACCGGCACTACGGCCTGCTCCAGGATAGGCCCGACATCGAGTTCGCTGGTGACTTGGTGCACGGTAGCACCCGCAAAACGGCATCCAGCGGCCAGCGCTCGCTCGTACGTGTGCAAACCGGGAAACGCCGGCAGCAGTGACGGATGAATGTTCAGCAGCCGCCCCGCATACCGGTCTACAAACGCCGGCGTGAGGATGCGCATAAAGCCCGCAAGCACCACCAAATGCGGCTCGAAGCGGTCGACCTGGTCCCCCAGCACGCCATCAAAAGCCTCGCGGCTGGGGTGCGCTTTGTGATCTACCACGGCGGTAGCGATGCCGTGCTCCTTGGCAAACGCCAATCCTCCCGCCTCGGCGCGATTGCTGATGACCGCGGCGACCTGGGCATCGCAGCACTTTGCCCACTGTTCGCGTTGTGCGGCGCGCACGATAGCCGCCATGTTGGAGCCGCTGCCAGAGATGAGAATGACGATGTTCTTCATTTTCGGAATTATCCCGCCATGCCTTACACGCCCTCGCAGCAAGCTTTGACCGCAACAGAGGCACGCGTGCTCGGTACGTTGATGGAGAAGGCCCGTACTGTGCCGGACAGCTATCCCCTGTCGCTCAGCGCTCTGGTCGCCGGCTGCAACCAGAAAACCACCCGCGAACCGGTCATGCAGCTCAGCGAAGCCGACGCGCTTGCCGCGCTGGAGGTCCTGCGCGAAGCCGGCCTGGTATTTGAGGGCAGCGGCAGCCGCACCCGTCGCTTTGAACACAATTTTCAGCGGGGCGTGGGCGTGCCGGAGCAATCGGCCGTACTGCTCGGCCTGCTGATGCTGCGCGGCCCACAAACCGCAGCCGAGTTGCGCCTGAACGCCGAGCGTTGGTACCGCTTCGCCGACACTTCCTCGGTCGAAGCATTTTTGGAAGAGCTGGCTGAGCGTGCTGAAGAAAAAGGCGGTACCTTGGTCACGCTGCTCCCGCGCGCGCCCGGTGCTCGCGAGTCACGCTGGGCCCATTTGCTGTGCGGCCCTGTGGATTGGGCCAGCGTGGGAAACGCACGGATCGCCCCTGCAGACGTCGGTGCGGTGAACGACCGGGTCGAGCAACTGGAAATTGACGTGGCGCGCCTGCAGGCCACGGTGGATCGGCTGTGCAGCGAGCTGGGGCTGTCTGTGCCGCCTTCGACTACTGAAGCGTGAGCCCGCATTAGAAGTAAGTAGGCCCCATCGGCGCGCTTACGGAACGTGCATTCAGTCCGGGAGCCCCTTTTTTTCATCAGCTCATCCACGGTGATGTGATCACTGGTGAGTGACAACACTCACCAGTGCGCAGGTAAGGGCTGCCGAAGTTAGAAAAACCTCAACGCACAAGCGGCCACCAGAAAAACAGGCTTCTGTACTGGAGCCGTCTGTATTGAAGCCGTCGGCGCAGAAGGTGACGTGTAGCGCGTTACCGTGGTACCTCGTCAACCTGCCGAGGCCGCCTTGAGGGGAAAATGGCTGCCCCGCATCGCCAGCGGCAGGCACTGGTGTCACTGGTGTCACTGGCCCATCAGAAAACGTTGTGCGCCGCACCGGCTCTAACTTTTTAAGCAAAAAGCGCCTCTAGCGCTTGTCCCATATAGGATTATAGCTATAAAATTCATAGTATCAGCAGGCGACTTCGCGGACGCTGCATGACCACCTAGGCCAACGAGTGGGACGCTGGCGTTGCTCCTGGCGGAATGTGCGGACGACTCTGCCAACTCCACCGGGTCACGTCACGCTCAGCGAACACACACCGAGTCGACGCGCGTTTTGAAGCGCCGTTCGATAGCGATGTTTGATCGTGTCGTGTCCCGCCTTGTGAGCGAGGGTGTTTCGGCGGTCTTGCGGCTTACTGTGTGCACCGGCCGCGAGGCCACCTGTGCAGATGGCGAGGGCGTGGGTTTGATGGAACCCGCGCTGGACGTTCACCGCCGCGCTGTTGTTGAAGCGCAAGCGGTGTGGCGTCGCCAGCCCCATCTTCAGGCGCTGCGTCGCTATGTGGCAGGCGAACGCTACAGTCGCATTGCGCTACGCTGCGGACTTTTTGCGTTGTGGCATTCTGGTTTGACTTCTTACCCACCCCTTCTTTTTGTTCACGGCAACGGCGACTCGGCCGCCTTGTGGCAGACCACGCTGTGGCGCTTTGAATCGAATGGCTGGCCTCGTGGCCTTCTGCACGCCATCGACATCCCCTTCCCGCTCGCACGCGACGATGACGAGCAGGCACAGCCCGGACGCAGCTCCAGCGCAGACAACCGGGCCTGTGTAGAGGCGGCCGTTGAGCGAATACTGAGGGGCTGCGACGCCGCTCAAATGGTGCTGATTGCCAATTCACGCGGTGGATATGCGGTGCGCAACTACATTCAACACGCGGGGGGTCACCGCCGCGTCAGCCACGCCGTTTTGGCGGGTGTTCCCAACCATGGCGTGTGGGCTATCCCAGGGTTTTTTGAGGGCAGCGAGTTCGCAGGCACTGGCCCTTTTCTCAGCGCACTCAACGCCTCAAAGAATGCGGTAGGCGATGAAGTGGAGGGACCCGTGCGGTGGATGACCCTCCGCTCGGACCGCAACGACAAGTACGCCCAACCGGATGGAGCATGGATAGGCGAGCCGGGTGAGCCCACGGGGGTGACTTGGGCCGGCCCAGAACTACAGGGCGCCGCCAACCTGGTGCTGCCAGGGGTGGACCACCGCGAAACAGCGTTTTCACCGCAGGCGTTCGACGCTATGTTTGCCTTTATCACCGGTCATCCACCGACCGCTCGTGCTACCAAGGTTGAAGCGGAGGTGTCGTTGAGCGGCACCGTGATGGGTCTCGGGTTAAACCCTTTGGAGCCTGACAGTGGCGACTTCTGCAACAACCTGCCACTGCCCGGCGCGCACCTGGCGGTGTACGCAACAGAGCCCACCACCGGCTTGCGCGTTGCGGCTCCCCTGCTCGAATGCTGTGTGGGCGAAGGCGGCCGCTGGGGACCGCTTCAGGTGCCAAACAGGACAAGCCTGGAATTTGTGGTGTCCGCCACGGGCTACGCCACCACCCACATTTACCGCAGCGCGTTCCCGCGCAGCAGCGCTCTCGTGCATCTTCAGGCACAGCGCGGGCCTGCTTCACACCAGGTGGAAGGATCTGCCGTCATCATGACGCGCCCGCGCGGCTATTTCGACGCAGCGCGCGACCGCATGCAACTTGATGGCACCGCATTGCCGGACTTGCCGCGAGGTGCAGGGGTGTCAAGTGTCAACCGTCACGCGCACGGAGGCTTGCGCGCCATCGAAGCGCTCTTCAATGG
Organism: Burkholderiales bacterium; assembly: GCA_038235025.1. Lineage (GTDB taxonomy): Bacteria > Pseudomonadota > Gammaproteobacteria > Burkholderiales > Burkholderiaceae_C > Simplicispira. Next base: position 15,434 of record JBBSUJ010000033.1, on the reverse strand, counting down.
CGAGCGCGTCGTCGGGCAGACCTGGCCAGCAGCAGAAGGTCACATGGTGATTCTGGAGTTGACGTTCTAAGCTCAAATCCATCCGCAAATCGCAAGCCATAACGCCGGCCTGCCGGGCGCCTGAACGAATCCCCGATAATCGCCCGTTGCCCTGCAGCGCATGCCGCAGTCTCGCAACACCTCGCGGCTGTTGCGCACGCACACTCCTTCAGCTATGAGCGCCACCGCTACCGACCCCAATCTTCAACACCTGACAACCGCCCGCGATCAGATTGCGCGTGGCGATCTCAAAAAAGCAGCACTTACGCTGAACAAGGCCACAGCGCTCTGGCCCGAGGACCCCCGCGTGTTCCTGCTGGGCGGCTTGATGGCGGAGAAAGCCGGCAACATCAAAGGAGCCTTCGAAGCGCTGCGCAAGTCGCTCACGGTATCGCCCGACTGGGGGCCCGGCATGCTCGAGCTGGCCCTACTACTCGCGCGCCAGAACCAGTTTCAGGAAGCCATTGAATGGGCCGAACGCATTGCGGCGCAAGAACCATCAAACCTGCAAGTGCTGGCGGGCGTGGTCGACATCGCCCACCGCGCTGGTCATACGTCTATGGCGGTGCGCCATCTGCAACGTGGTTTAACCCTTGTGCCGGGCGACCTGAAGCTGCGCCGCTTGCTGGCACGCGATCTGGGCAGCATGGGGCAGACCGATCAATCATTGGCGGCCTGGGCTGCCTTGATCGAAGAAAACCCGGCCGATGCCTTGTCCCGCACAGGGCGCGTCCAGACGCTGATGACGCTGGGCCGCGCCAGTGAAGCCGCGGAAGACACCGAGGCGCTGTTGGCCAGCGCGCCGAATGACGATGTTTACGCCTATTACGACGCCATCGCCCACGGCCGCACCCCGCCGCATCAACCTGCGGCGCTGGTGCGCAGCATCTTCGACAACATGGCGGGCGTATACGACCAGCACATGGTGCGGGGCCTGCGTTATCAACTACCTAAAAAGGTGGCGGATGCGCTGATTGCGCAGCACCCGGACAAGCATTTCAACCTGCTGGATCTGGGCTGCGGTACCGGTTTGCTGGGGGTCTGTCTGGGCCGAATCGACGGTTTCCTGATTGGCGTAGACATCTCAATGCCCATGATCGAGCAGGCTGGCCGCCACCAGGTGTACGACAAGTTTCACAACGTCAATGTGCTGGACGCGCTGTCGAGCACTCCAGAAGCGCAATACGAAGTCATCACGGCCCTGGACGTGTTCGACTACGTGGGCGACCTGACAAACGCCATCCCCGATGCGCTGCGCATCCTGACAGCGGGCGGCCAGCTCATCTTCTCGTGCGAAGAAGCGCCCGAAGCCGGCGCCGATCTGGTCTTGCTGCCGACCGACCGCTATGCGCACAAGCGCAGCCATGTGCAAGCGTTGTGCGAGAGCGCAGGGTTTGCTGCCGTAAAGATTGATCCAATGGTGCTGCGTACCGAAGATAACGCCGACGTAGCGGGATTTCTCGTGACCGCAGTCAAGGCCGCCTGACGGCGTTGCGCCCACGTGCAGGGCGGCTCACGGGGCGGCCTACTACCCGACCAGGCGCGAGGACTTCGGCACATGCGCCATCAAAAAGTCCATCTGGTCCGCCAGGATGCGGCGGTTGCGCAAAATAAAGTCTTCCCACAAGCTGGGTACATAGGGCGCGTACAGCAGCGGCATGTGTGCTTGCTCCGGCGTGCGCGGGCCTTTGCGATGGTTGCAGGCGCGGCAGGCGGTGACCACATTCATCCAGTGATTCACGCCCTGGCGCGCAAATGGCACGATGTGTTCGCGCGTTAAATCGGTCTCCTGGAACTGCGTGCCGCAATAAGCACACACATTGCGGTCGCGCGCAAACAGCTTGGTGTTGGTCAGGCCTGGACGGGTCTCGAACGGGTTAATGCGCGGCACGCCGCGCGTGCCGATGATGCTGTTGATCGCAATCACCGATTGCAGTCCGGTTACTGCATTGTTGCCGCCGCGAAAAACCGCTACTTCGCCTCCGGCTTCCCAGCGCACTTCGCCCGCTGCGTAGTAGGTAGCCGCCTCCTCCAGCGAAATCCAGGACTGGGGCAGGCCCTGGGCCGAGAGCTTTAACACTTTCACAAGCAGCCTCCATGAAGAATGTTCAGGGAACCGGGGGAATGGCACAACGTGCAGTGCAGCGCTCGCTGCTGACGACTGCGTCACAATATACGCCATTCAAGCCAAAACAGGGTTCTGCGCTTATTGCGCCTGCGCTGGCAGCTATTAAAAAGATACCGCATGCTTGTTACCCGCAGCTTCCGCCACCCGTTAATCGCCCCCGCCTGCGCGCTGACTATTGGCAATTTCGACGGCGTGCACCGCGGTCACCAGGCGATGCTCGCGCTGCTCAATGCCGAGGCAGCGCAGCGCGGCGTGCCCAGCTGCGTGCTGACCTTTGAGCCGCACCCACGCGACTACTTTGCCGCTGCGCGCCACAAGCCGGACCTGGCGCCTGCACGCGTCGGCACGCTGCGCGACAAGCTCTCGGAACTAGCGCGCTTTGGCGTGCAGCAGGCGGTAGTGCTGCATTTCGATGCTGCACTTGCAGCCCAGACGCCGGAAAATTTTATCGATCAAGTGCTGGTGCGCGGCTTGGGCGCGCGGTACGTGCTGGTGGGCGACGACTTCCGCTTCGGTCACCGCCGCGCGGGGGATTACGCCATGCTGGCAGCTTCGGGACAGCGCTCAGGCTTTGACGTGGCGCGTATGAACTCTTACGAAATTTCCTACGCGCATGCCAGTCCCGATGTACAAAACGCTCAAGCACAGGCGATTCGCGTCTCCAGCTCTGAAGTACGTGCAGCCCTGGCAGCTGGCCGCATGGACGACGCGGCGCAGTTGCTAGGCAGGCCGTACGCCATCTCGGGCCACGTGGTGCATGGGCGCAAGCTGGGTCGTGCACTGGGCGAAAAAGTCAGCGGCGCAGGCGATGGTTTTCGTACCCTCAATTTGCGCTTTACCCACTGGAAACCGGCCGCCAGCGGCATCTTTGCGGTGCGAGTGCATGGGCTGGCAGATCACTCCCTTCCGGGCGTTGCCAACCTGGGCGTCCGCCCTTCAGTCGACCCCAGCGACGTGAACGGCGGCCGGGTGCTGTTGGAAACGCACTGCCTGGAGTGGCCAGCGCACCTGGGTAAAGAGGGGGCCTACGGTAAAATCATCCGGGTGGAATTACTGCACAAACTACACAACGAGCTCCGGTACGACAGCCTGGACGCGCTGACCACGGGCATTGCCCGCGATTGCGCTAACGCACAAGCCTGGTTCTCCGCCCACGCCGAAACGCACCGCCAGACCACGCGCGACCGAATTTGAGGCTCTCGCCTGCTGCAGCGCGACCAAGGTGCGCTGCCACCGCCTTTCTCCCCGTTTCTCAAGTGCGCCGCCCCTCGCGCACCCCGCTGAAAACTACAAAAGCTCGCGATGCCCGACCAAAAAACTGATTCTGCTGTAACGCCTGACCCATCTGCGACCCCTGCGCCGGAGGATTACCGCAAGACCTTGAACTTGCCCGACACCCCGTTCCCCATGCGTGGCGACCTGCCCAAGCGCGAACCCGGCTGGGTCAAAGAATGGAATGACGAAGGCTTGTACAAGCGCCTGCGCGCTGCGCGCTGCGGCGCACCAAAATTCATCCTGCACGACGGCCCGCCGTACGCCAACGGCCAGATCCACATGGGTCACGCGGTCAACAAAATCCTCAAGGACATGATCGTCAAGGCGCGCCAGCTGGAAGGGTTTGACGCGCTGTACGTGCCGGGCTGGGATTGCCACGGCTTGCCGATCGAGAACGCCATCGAAAAGAAGTTTGGCCGCAAGCTCTCACGCGATGACATGCAGGCCAAAAGCCGGGCTTTCGCCACGGAGCAAATCGCCCAACAATTGGGTGATTTCCAGCGGCTGGGCGTGCTGGGCGAATGGGACCATCCGTACAAAACGATGGACCCGGAAAACGAGGCCGCCGAAATCCGTACTTTCAAGCGCGTGATTGAGCGCGGGTTTGTATACCGCGGCTTGAAGCCCGTGTACTGGTGCTTTGACTGCGGCAGTTCACTCGCCGAATTCGAGATCGAATACCAGGACAAGCAGAGCCAGACGCTGGATGTAGCGTTCAAGGCGCACGACCCTGCGCGTCTGGCGGCTGCGTTTGGGCTGTCAGCACTAGACAAGGACGCTTTCGCCGTCATCTGGACCACTACCGCGTGGACGATTCCCGCCAACCAGGCGCTAAACCTGAACCCCGAACTGACCTACGCGCTGGTCGACACGGAACGCGGCTTGTTGATCATTGCTGAATCGCTGGTAGAGCGCTGCATGGAGCGCTGGGGCATCACCGGCAAGGTGCTGGCCACGGCGCTTGGCCAAGCGCTGGATGGCATGGAATTTGAGCATCCGCTGTACGACGTAAAGGATGGGCAAGGGGTCTTCGGTTATCGTCGCTTGTCACCCGTCTACCTGGCCGACTACGCCACGGCGACGGACGGTACGGGCCTGGTGCACTCCTCCCCTGCCTATGGCGTAGAGGATTTCAACTCCTGCGTTGCGCATGGGTTGGCGACCGACGACATCCTGAACCCGGTGCAGGGCAACGGCGCGTATGCACCTGAACTGCCGCTGTTTGGCGGCCAGCACATTTGGAAGGCCTGCGCCGTCATCATCGACGCGCTGCGCGATGCCGGGCGTTTACTAGCGACTGAAACCATCACCCACAGCTACCCGCACTGCTGGCGTCACAAGACGCCGGTGATCTACCGCGCTGCGGCGCAGTGGTTCATTCGCATGGATGAAGGCGAGGGCGTGTTCACCAAAGACAAAGCGCCCGAGACGCTGCGCCAGCTGGCGTTGAACGCCATCGAGCACACCAGCTTTTACCCGCAGAACGGTATGGCCCGCCTGCGCGACATGATTGCGGGCCGGCCGGACTGGTGCATCTCGCGCCAGCGCAGTTGGGGCGTGCCGATTCCTTTCTTTCTGCACAAGGATTCTGGTGAGCTGCACCCGCGCACCATGGAAATCCTGGACCAAGCGGCTGACGTCGTCGAGAAAGGCGGTATCGAGGCGTGGAGCCGGGTGACGGCGGAAGACATTCTGGGCGCGGCCGACGCGCCTCACTACACCAAGAGCACCGACATCCTGGAAGTGTGGTTCGACTCGGGCTCCACCTTCCAGCACGTGCTGCGCGGCTCGCACGCCGGCACCCACCACGACACGGGTCTGGAGGCGGACCTGTATTTGGAGGGCCACGACCAGCACCGCGGCTGGTTCCACAGCTCGCTGCTATTGGCCTGCGCACTAGAGGGACGCGCGCCCTACCGCGGACTGCTGACGCATGGCTTTACCGTGGACAGCCAGGGCCGCAAGATGAGCAAGTCGCTCGGCAATGGCATTGACCCGCAAGACATTAACAAGAAGCTGGGCGCAGAAATCATCCGTCTTTGGGTGGCGAGCAGCGACTATTCCGGCGACATCGCAGGCGACGAGAAAATCCTGGCCCGCGTGGTGGATGCCTACCGCCGCATTCGCAACACGCTGCGCTTTTTGCTCGCCAACACCAGCGACTTCGATCCCCAGAAAGACAGCGTACCCGAGGCGGAGCTGCTGGAAATCGACCGCTACGCCCTCGCCCGCGCAGCGCAGCTGCAGCAGGACATCCTGGCGCACTACAAGGTCTACGAATTCCATCCCGTCGTCGCCAAGCTGCAGCTGTATTGCTCGGAAGACCTGGGCGGCTTGTACCTCGATATTCTGAAAGACCGGCTCTACACCACCGCAGAAGGCGGCCACGCCCGGCGCAGTGCGCAAACCGCGCTGTACCGCATCAGCCAGGCCATGCTGCGCTGGATGGCGCCGTTCTTGTCATTCACCGCAGAAGAAGCCTGGAAGATTGTGGGTCACAGCGACTCGATCTTTTTGGAGCAGTACACCGACCTGCCCGAGCCCACGCAAGGCGTGCTGGCGAAATGGACGCGCATTCGTGAAATACGCGACCTCGTGAACAAGGAAATTGAAGCCCTGCGCGCCGCTGGCAGTGTTGGCGCCTCACTACAGGCGTGCGTGCAGTTGACGGTGGGCCCAGAAGACCACGCCATATTGGCAAGCCTGGGCGATGAATTGCGGTTTGTGTTCATCACGTCCGCTATGGCGTTAATAGCTGGTGACGCAATATCCATAAGCGTTAGCGCCAGTTTAGACACCAAGTGCGAACGCTGCTGGCACTACTGCGGCGATATTGGTATTGACCCGACCCATCCGACGATCTGTGGGCGTTGCGTGAGTAACCTGTTTGGCACCGGCGAAGCCCGGTTGCACGCGTAATGGCGCGCGGCAACAACTTTGGCGGACGCGCCAGCATGTGGCCCTGGATAGGCTGGGCCGTGCTCATCCTCATAGCAGACCAGCTTACTAAGCAAATGATTCTGGGAGCCTACCGGCTGGGAGATGCCACGTATGTGACCTCGTTCTTCAACATCGTGCGTGCCCACAACACAGGCGCGGCTTTTTCGTTTCTGGCGCAGGCGGGTGGCTGGCAGCGATGGTTCTTTACCGGCTTTGGCGTGATTGCGGCCATCTTCATCGTGTGGCAACTGCGTGCGCACTCTGGCCAGCGCCTGTTCGCGTTCTCACTCGCCAGTATTTTGGGCGGCGCGGTGGGCAATGTGGTCGACCGGTTAATGCACGGCTATGTGGTGGATTTCCTGGACTTTCACTGGGCCGGCTGGCATTTTCCGGCGTTCAACATCGCGGATTCCGCCATTTCCTTGGGTGCCGCGTGCTTGATCGTGGATGAGCTGCTTCGGGTGAGACGGGCGCGCTGACCAATTCTTCGCGCGCTTGCGCGCTCGGCGCACTGCGAAAAAGGCCAAGGCATTCAGGCTCGCCAATACCCAGGGCACCATGACCAAAAACGCCCGCGCGCTGGGCACCTGATGCTATGAATTTTGCGGCGGGGCGTATAGTGGCGGTCCGCCATGAAACATCTTTTGAATCTGCTTGCTGCCGTTGCCCTGCTGGTCTGGGGCACCCAGCTCGTTCGCACCGGAATTTTGCGTGTGTTCGGCGCGAGTTTGCGGCAGATGATCGCGAAAAGCGTACGTACTCCGCTTACTGCGGCATTGTCGGGCGTGGCAGTGACGGCGCTGGTGCAATCGTCCACGGCAACCGCGCTCATGGTGTCGTCATTTGTGGGGCAAGGGCTGATGGGTCTGGCGGCGGCGCTGGCCGTAATGCTCGGCTCCAACGTAGGCACCAGCATCATGGCGGTGCTCTTTTCGCTCGATTTGTCGTGGCTATCACCACTGTTCATCTTTGTTGGCGTCGTGCTCTACATTTCGCGCAAGGACACCAAGGCAGGAAGAGTCGGGCGTATTTTCATCGGCTTGGGGCTCATGCTGCTGGCACTGCGCCTGATTACAGAAGCGGCCACCGTGCTTACCGAATCCGAAGTGGTGAGGGCGCTTCTGGCCTCGCTTTCCAGCGATTTGTTGCTGGAAATCACCATTGGCGCAGTGCTGTCCATCATTTCGTATTCCAGCCTGGCTACCGTATTACTGACCGCAGCACTGGTGGGCTCAGGCGGCGTGCCCGTGGAGGTTGGCCTGGGCCTGGTGATCGGCGCGAACCTTGGCAGCGGTTTACTGGCTGTGTTCACCACCCTGCGCGCCAATTTGGAGACCCGGCAAGTCCCCGTGGGCGCGATGGTGTTCAAAGTAATCGGCGTTCTCATCATGGCACCGCTGGTATGGCCATGGATGCAGTATGTGCGCCCGCTGGTGCCGGACAACGCCACGCTGATTGTGCTGTTTCACCTGGCTTTCAATCTTGTGATGGGAGTTGTTTGCATCGCCTTCACCAAGCCTGTGGCCAGGCTGGTGGAGCGGTTTTTGCCTATCGAGCAAACCAACCCGACCGATACCCGCCCCCGCCACCTTGACAAGTCGGCGCTGGCAACGCCGTCGCTCGCAATTTCCTGCGCGGCCCGCGAAGCCCTGCACCTGGCAGACGTGGTGGAGACCATGCTGCAAGGCATTGCCACCGTGATTCGCACGGCCGACCTGAAACTGTCGCAAGATTTGCGCAAGCTGGACGACACGGTGGACGGCCTTTACTCGGACATCAAGTACTACTTGACCAAGATTTCGCGCGAGGAACTCGATGAGCGCGAAGGGCGACGCTGGACGGACATCATTGGTTTCACGATCAGTATGGAGCAGGTGGCCGACATCATCGAGCGCATCCTGATCGACGTAGAGGACAAGAAGATCAAGCGCGGGCTCAAATTCTCGGAAGCCGGCATGCAAGAGATCAACGACCTGCACGCCCGCCTGCTGGACAACTTGCGCCTCGCGATGAGCGTTTTCCTGAACGACAACGTGCGCGACGCCAAAAAGTTGATGGAAGAAAAAACGCGTTTCAGGGAGCTGGAGCGCGACTACGCGGCCTCGCACTTGATGCGCCTCTCGGACCGCACGCTGCACAGCATGGAAACGAGCTCGCTACACATCGACTTGATCAGCGATTTCAAACGCATCAACTCACTGCTGTGCTCGGTGGCTTACCCGATCCTGGAGCAGAACGGCGACCTCGCGCCCACCCGTTTGCGCAGCAAGAGTTCCTGAAACACGTGTGGCGGGCTGCGCGCGCCGTAGAGTCCCGTAACGTCCAATAACGTCTAGTCGTGCTTCTCTGCTCCGGCACTCATTGAAGATATTAGCCGCGCGCGATTGCCCTCGTTACCACCGGAAAGACTGGCGGGCTGAGCGGGCAGTTGGTCACCACCTCTATCAGCTGCCCAGCTGATAGCAAAGCACCGGACAGCCACCGAAGTGCTTCGTCGCAGCAGCATCTGGCGAGTAAGAGCGAAGGTTGCCCGCAACCACGGTTCGGGCAGACACCAACAACAACCTTCCGTGAACGCCAGCGGCCCTTCTTCTGAGTCCTGCGCGTCACAAAAATACCCTGTGCGCCGTTGGTGCTGCTCTCGCCAGGCTGGGCGCTGCAACTAGCTTGTAGCGCCGCGCCCTAAACGGTTTCACGCCGCATCACGCGACTTGACGCCGCAATGGCGCGCACCTACCAGCTAAGCGCGAGAGCCGCCGCAGACGCCTCTAGGCTGGCGAGCGCCCAGCCGCCACCTGGGGTCAGACCCTGCGACACACAGCCGCGCGCTGCAAACGCTGCACCGGTCGCGACAGCTGCCTCACCGTCAACGCGGTACTCTTAAGGTGGCTGCCCAGCGCAGATACCGATTAGAACCGTCCCAGTACCTTGAAAACCTCCATACCGATGGCCAGCGATGCGCGGCCTGAACTGCCTAAACATCAGCCATCTCGCGAAGACAGCACACCTCGCCCTTTGAAGCTTTGGTTGATGCTGTTGGCACTGCTGTCAGCGTTTGCACTCAGCCAGGCGTACCGCACGGTGACCGCTATCATGGCCACAGGGTTGCAGGCGGACTTCGGGCTGTCGGCTGCGTCACTGGGTACCTTTGCCGGTGTGTTCGGACTGTCGTTTGGGGTCACGCAGTTCGCCATGGGCATTGGCATGGACATGGTGGGCCTGCGGCGCACCGTGCTTAGCGCCTTTCCATTGGCCGCAGTGGGGGCGGCGGTATCCGCTTGGGCACCGCAGTACGGTTGGCTGATGTTCGGGCAAGTATTGATTGGCGTGGGCTGCGCGCCCGCGTTTCTGGCCTGCACCGTGTTTATCTCACGCCACTTTCCCAGCAGTCGTTTTGCGTTCATGTCGGGCGTGGGCATGGGGGTGGGCAGCTTGGGCTTGCTGTTCACCGGCACACCACTTGCCTGGCTGGTACAGCACTTGGGCTGGCGCAGCGGATTTCTGGTACTGGCATTGCTTTCGGCGCTGGCATGGCTGTTGATCTGGCGTCGGGTGCACGAGCCAGCCCTGCGCGAACCCGAGCCAACGCGCGAGGGGTGGCTGGTCGCCGTGCGCCGCTACGGCGCGTTGTTTCTGATGCCGCACACGCTAGGCATTGTGCTGCTGGGTATGGTGGGTTACGCATCGTTCTTGGCGCTGCGGGGACTGTGGATTGGACCCCTGCTCATCGAACGCTATGCCTTCACGCTGGTCGAGACCGGCAACATGGCATTGGCAATGTCTCTGATTGCGGTGTTCAGCCCGGCCATTTTTGGCCGTATCGACCCAGGGCCCACGCGCCGGCGGAAATGGGTGGTGAATGTGTCGCTGTTGATCGCTGGCCTGTTCCTGGGTATCGGACTGGTCCGCCATGAAGCGCTAAACCTTGCGATGGTGCTGTGCATCTCGGTGCTGACCGGGTACTCGGTGCTGCAGTATTCCGATGTTCGTTCGTCCTACCCCGCCGACCTGACCGGCCGGGCGCTATCGGTTTTTACCATGTCGATGTTTCTGGGCGTGGGGCTAATGCAAACGTTCACCGGGTGGGTAGCCGACTGGGCCCAGGGATATGGCTGGGAGCCTTATCGAGCCGTAATGATCACGATTGCGCTTCTGCTCGCTCTGGGCTCCACCGCTTTTCGCTGGCTGCCCGCTTCGCCCCGGCTGATGCTAAAAGACTGAGGTGTTGACAGGCGTATTTTTCTAATCAAATCAGGCTCTAGCGCTTATACAACAAGCGCAAGCAGCTATTTTTTAGTAGCGAAACTCGCCACCGCGGAGATTGGGCAATTGGCCTTGGTTGCCGCTGTACAGCCACGGGATATCCAGCAGCTTTGCACCCAGCAGGCGCATAGCCGCGTCGCGCCCCCAGCGCAACGGGCCGGTTGCGTGGAAGATTCGACCATTGCGCCGAGAGCGCGCTTGCACCCTCGCCACGCGCTGCCAGCGATTGAGCGCGTAGCGGCGCAGGCGCAGCGGAACTTCCAGGTCGTGCATGGCCAAAGATCGTTGCAGCTCGAAAGCGTCTTCAATCGCCATGCCGGCACCTTGGGCCAGATACGGACGCATGGGGTGAGCGGCGTCTCCCAGCAGGGCTACAGAGCCCCGCACCATGTCTGCCGGGCCCGCCACCGGCGCGCGGTCGCTCAAGGGCCACAACCGCCATTGGCTCTTGCTGTGCGCCACAGCGCCTACGGCGTCTTGCAGCGCGCTGCAGGTATCCCGCAGAGCGGCCATCAAGTCGACGCCGTTGGTGTTGTGGTTCCAGTTCTGCAAATCATCAGGGGCCTGGCCCTGAACGATGACGATCAGGTTTTGCATTTCGCCGCGCCGCACCGGGTACTGCACCGCATGCAAGCGCGGGCCCAGCCAGGCGGTGACCTGCGCAGTGCGCAGACGCCGCGGCAGTCCGCCCTGCGGCACCAGCGCGCGGTAGGCCAGGTGACCGCTGAATTGGGCCGGGCCATCAGCCAGCATTTGACTCCGCACGGTGCTCCACAGGCCATCCGCCCCAAGCAACGCATCCCCTTCAAACTCCTTGCCGCCGGTGGTACGCAGCCGCACCACCCCGTCAGCTTGCACGTACCGCTCCACGGCGCAACCCGGATGCAGGCGCACCTGAAGCCCGTGCGTGGGGCGGGTTAGCGCCTCGCGCAGCATGTGGTGAAGGTCAGCCCGGTGTACCGTGGCATAAGCAGCGCCGTAACGGCTGATGGCGTCCGCACCCAAGGGCAGCTCGCCCAGCACAGCACCCGACAGCGCGCTGCGCACCTGGAGCCGCTCAGGAAACGCTGCTACGGCCTGAAGCGGTCGCTGCAAACCCCAAGCCTGAAGGCACCGCACGCTGTTGGGCCCGAGCTGAATGCCCGCGCCGACTTCCGAGAACACGGGCGCGCGTTCATAAAGCCGCACGTCCCAGCCTGCCCGCGAAGCTGCCAGCGCACCAGCCATACCGCCAATGCCGCCCCCCGCCACCAATAGTTGCTCGCCTATCGACATCTCAGGCGATCTGGCGCTTCGCAGTAGCTACTGACATCGTCAACCGTACACCCAGCGCTTGAGCGCGGGTCTGCAAACCTGCGGTGGCTTACGAAGCAAAGAACCATGGGCGGATCAAGGCAAATAAAGCGGTCACACGCTGATGAGTTGACCGAGCACGAACGGCAGAATGCCACCCGCACGGTAGTAATCGACCTCGATAGGCGTATCGATACGCAGCACTACGCGAATCTCCTCCCGGCTGCCATCAGCCCGGTGGAAAACCACGCGCGTTTCACTGCGCGGCGCGAGGTCGGGATCAGGGATTACGTCGATGGTTTCGCCGCCAGTCAGCCCCAGCGACTGCCACGAATCGTCTCCCTTGAACTGCAGCGGAAGCACGCCCATGCCGACCAGGTTCGAGCGGTGAATGCGCTCAAAACTGCGCGCGATCACGGCTTTGATGCCCAACAGTTGCGTTCCCTTGGCGGCCCAATCGCGGCTGGAGCCGGTGCCGTACTCTTCACCCGCAAAGATCACGGTGGGCGTTTCCTCGGCGATGTACCGCATCGCGGCATCGAAGATGAACATCTTCGATCCTTGCAGCGGGCCTTCGTTCTGGAACAGCGTAACGCCCCCTTCTTCGCGCGAGCCCTTGGCGTCGGCGGGAATCATCAGGTTTTTGATGCGCACGTTGGCAAAGGTGCCGCGCATCATCACGTCGTGGTTGCCGCGGCGTGCGCCGTAGCTGTTGAAGTCCGGCTTCATCACGCCGTGCTGCAGCAGCCACTGGCCTGCAGGAGACGAGTCCTTGATCGAACCGGCCGGCGAGATGTGGTCGGTGGTGATCGAGTCGCCAAACAGCGCCATCACGCGCGCGCCCATCACGTTGGGAAGCTGCTCAACAGACGGGCTAGCCGGCACTGCGGCAGTTTTCCCGGCAGCGGCAGCCGTCTTATGCCCTGCGCCGTGCTCCGCGATGAAGTCGGCAAAGAACGGCGGCTCGGCAATGTAGGTGCTTTTGGGCCACGTGTAGGCAACGCCAGTAGCGCCATTGATACGCTCCCAAAGTTTGCCCGGTTCGCTGGCAATAAGCGCATAGTTCTCGCGAAACGCTTTGCCCTTCATGGCGAACTTCATCAAGCTCTGCACCTCGTCGCTGGTGGGCCAGATGTCACCCAAAAACACCTCCCGCCCGCCTTTGCCTATGCCCACAGGCTGCGTCATGATGTCCTTGAGCACCGTGCCAGCGATCGCGTAAGCCACAACCAGTGGCGGACTGGCGAGAAAGTTGGCCTTGATGTTGGGGTGAATACGCGCTTCGAAATTGCGGTTGCCAGAAAGTACGGCGGCGCAGATCAGGTCGTTCTGCGTAATGATTTCGTTGAGCTCGGTGGTCAGGTCGCCCGAATTACCGATGCAAGTGGTGCAACCGTAGCCCACCACGTTAAAGCCCAGCTTTTGCAAATAAGGCAGCAAGCCGGTCTCTGTCAGGTACTCGGTAACGATGCGCGAGCCCGGTGCCAGGGATGTCTTGATGTGAGGCTTCACCTTGAGGCCCGCCTCGACCGCCTTCTTCGCAAGCAAACCCGCTGCCAACATGACGCTGGGGTTAGAGGTATTGGTGCAGCTGGTGATTGCGGCAATCAGCACATCGCCATTGCCGACCGAAATGTCGGTCCCGACAGGCGCATCGGTATGGCCCTCAGGCTTGGCCGCAGTGCGCAGCGGCTTGTTGGACTTCATCTCCTCCAGAAAGCGCGGCGAGCCCTCGGGCACATGCTTGTCTCGCGGTATGGGTTCGCCGCCTATGTCCTGTCCGGCACGAAAATGAAAGCGGGTGTGCAACAACTCGGCCGGGCGATTGAAGCCCGCCTGCGCATTGGGCTTGCTGAACAGGTCAGTGAACTGCTCGCACAATTTTCCTAACTCGATACGATCCTGCGGGCGCTTGGGGCCTGCCACGCTCGGGGTGACACTGCCCAGGTCAAGGCGTACCACCTGCGAATAATCAATTTCGCCATCAAGCGGCACCCCGAACAGGTTTTGCGCAGTGAAATAAGCCTCGAACGCCTCAATCTCGACTTTGGTGCGGCCGGTACCACGAAAGTAATCAATGGTTTTTTCGTCGACCGGGAAAAATCCCATGGTCGCCCCGTACTCGGGTGCCATGTTGCCGATGGTGGCGCGGTCGGGAAGCGACAGCGTGCGGGTGCCCTCGCCAAAAAACTCCACAAACTTTCCCACCACCTTATGGCTACGCAAAATCTCGGTCACCGTTAACACAAGATCCGTTGCAGTCACTCCCTCACGCAGCTGCCCGGTGAGCTCCATGCCAACCACATCCGGAGTGAGCATGTAGACCGGCTGGCCCAGCATGGCCGCTTCCGCCTCGATACCGCCCACACCCCAGCCGACCACGCCAATGCCATTGATCATGGTGGTGTGGCTGTCGGTACCAACGAGTGTATCGGGGTAATAAATGTCGCCTTTCTCGGTTTTGGCCTTGTGCACGCCACGCGCCAGATACTCGAGGTTCACCTGGTGAACAATGCCAAAACCGGGCGGCACCACGCCCAGCGTGTCAAACGCCTGCATGCCCCACTTCATGAACTCATAGCGCTCGCGGTTGCGCTGGAATTCAAGCTTCATGTTGAGGTCGAGTGCGTTCTTCTTGCCGTAGTAATCGACCATGACGGAATGGTCCACCACAAGGTCCACCGGAACCAGGGGCTGGATTTTTTTGGCGCTCTTGCCACATTGCACTGCGGCGCTTCGCATGGCCGCTAAGTCCACCAACAGAGGCACGCCCGTGAAGTCTTGAAGCACCACGCGAGATACGACGAACGGAATTTCTTCATTGCGGGCGGAAGTGGGTGCCCAGCGCGCAAGCTCCGCCACATGCTCTGCCGTGACTTTGCGACCATCGCAGTTGCGCAGCACAGATTCCAGCACGATGCGGATCGACACGGGGAGACGGTTGATTTCAGGAAACTGCTTGGCCAGTGCTGGCAGCGAATAAAACTGGCCAGCTTTGCCAGATGCCGTCTGGAACGTTTTGAGCGTGCCGGCGTACGGGTGGCGGGCTGGTTTGTCCGATTTTCTTTCCGGGGAAGACAATTTTTTCGTGGTGACCATTGCGAACTCCTTTCGAGGCAACAGCGCCTATTCTCGCAGCCTCGCACAAACTCGGTGCCGCCCATGTCGGGCAACGGCGCTTCTTTCTGGCGGGTTTGCAGCCCAACGGGCGGCGTCAAACAGAAAAGCGCATTACGAGCACGGTTGAAAATTTCGCCTGCCTAATGGGAAATTTCACGGCTCTGTTACAGCTGCGCCGCTGTAGGGAACCTCTAAAAACCCCCACCCCCCAACTCTGCAACCTCCTTGCCTCCCAAACAGCACCATGATCGCCAGCCGAAGCGCCCTCAAGCCAGACCTGTTCGCGGATGAGGCGCGCAAGCGCAAAGTCGACAGTTTGGGCGATCCGCTGCAAGTCATCGAAAGACACATCGACTTTGCCGCGCTCACCCAACTG
>JBBSUJ010000032.1:0-33512 GCA_038235025.1 Burkholderiales bacterium | reverse complement strand
GTTGTGATAGCGCGGTCTCGGGCGGTCCGCTTCGTTGCTTTTTTTGCCAATAGCACGGCTATTAGCTGCAAAAAGACGCCTTGCGGCCCATTCCGATCCGCACTATCACATCCTCGCGAGGGTTATGCAGGACATCCCTAAGGGTCACGCGCAAGTCGCCCCCGTCGTCTCGCTGCGCGTGGTGCAGCAACCACTGGGCGCAGCGTGCCTGAGCGTCTTGCGCCCAACGGCTAATGGTCAGCTGCGTTTGCTGGCCGTAGCCCGCCGCAAGATCTTGCAAAAGCGATTGCGACGCAAAAGGCATGCGGTCGACCCACTGGCGAAATGACGCCAAGGGATGGCGGTGAAACCGCACTTCCGTATCGGCCACCATGTCGACATTACAGGCCTGTCCAAGCAGAGCAGGTGCCGCGTCCAGCCAGCACGGGCCCTGCAACACACCCAGCTGGTGCCGGATCAGCTCGCCCTCGCGCAGGCACAGCAGCCCCGCCCGACGCTCAAGTGCAGCACCTCGGGCGGCGTCTCGCGCCGCTGACGCAGCACGGTGCCGGCAGCGACTGTATGGGCAAGGAGTGTGTGGTCGAGAACATTCTGGGCTTGCATCCGCGCCACTGTGCCGCTGATAGCCCTCTCGCGGTTTGAGCAACATCAAACCTTGTGACCGGCGCCGCACCGCCGCAGAATCACGGTCATTGAGGTGAAACGCCTATGCAGGCGACTTCACATTCGAGCCCGCACCGGGATTTTCGCTCGGGCTTGCGCGGCCCGTCTGGTCGGGTGACTTCCAGCCGCCACCAAGCGCCTTGTAAAGCAACACCTCGTTTTGCTGGCTAGCCAAACGAATTTGCGCCACGGCTTGCTGCGTGGCGAACCACGCGCGCTGCGCATCCAGCACATCAAGGTAGCTGGCAATCCCGTTGCGGTGGCGCAAATCAGCCAAGCGGAAACGCTCGGATTCGGCCGTGGCCTGTTCTTCGGTCGCCGCAAGCTGATCGCCCAGCGTGGCGCGGCCAGCGAGTACATCGGCAACTTCCCGGAACGCCGACTGAATGGCTTGTTCGTACTGCGCCACGGCAACGTCACGGCCCACTGCGGCCGAATCCAGGTTGGCCCGGTTGCGCCCTGCATCAAAGATGGGCAGTAGGGCTTGCGGCGCCAGAGTCAGCCCCCATGAGCCACTTCCAAACAGGCTGGACAGCTGCGAGCTGGCAGTCCCCGCGCTGGCAGTCAATGCAATGCGGGGAAAAAACGCCGCACGCGCCGCACCAATGTTGGCGTTCGCCGCCATCAACTGGCGCTCTGCCTGCAGAACATCGGGCCGCTTGGTCAGCACCTCGGAGGGCAAGCCTGCCGGCAGGGGCGAGAAGACACTCACGGGAGCATCTGTCGTGGGCAGTAAATCGGCAGGCACTGGTCCGCCCGCGAGCAGCGTGAGCGCGTTCAGGTCCTGCGCACGCAGGCGCTGCTGCTGCGCACGCGTGGCTCTTGCCGCAGCACTCAACGATTGGGCTTGGCGCAAGTCAAGCGCCGAGCTAACGCCTTGATCAAACCGCAGCTGTATCAGGCGCAGCGAGTCTTCCCGGGTCGCCAGTGTCTGGCGGGTGATCTCCAGCAGCGCATCGTTGGCCTGCAGGCTGAGCCAGGTATTGGCAATGGACGCTACCAACGTCGTCTGTGCGGCGTTGCGCCCCTCACGGCTCGCAAGGTACTGGTCCAGTGCAGCTTCTTTCAGGCTGGCGATACGACCGAAAAAGTCGATTTCCCAAGACGCTGCGGCCAAGCCGACGTTGTATACCGTTGCACTGCCGCCGTCTATCGCAGGCTGGCGCGTGGCGCCGGTCCCCAGATTTACGGTGGGTGCCAGATCGGCCCGGCGAATACGGTACTGCGCACGCGCCTGCTCCATCGACAGCGCAGCGATACGCAGGTCGCGGTTATTGTCCAGCGCAATAGCGATCAGCTCGCGCAGGCGCCCATCGCCCACGAAGTCATGCCACGGAAGGTCGGCGGCGGCCAGGCTGCCCGCCGGCGCGGCTTGCGTCCCTAAGGTGCCTCCTGCTGGCCACTCCTGGGCAACCGGCGCAGCGGGGCGTTCGTAGACCGGAATCATGGAGCACCCCGCCAGCACGCAGGCGAGCGCGGTGGCACTGAACGCCCGCAACTGGGAACGCAGAGCGCGCCGCGACAGATTTTTCAGCGACTTATGCATGAGAGTTGCCTTCCACGGCAGGACGATCGCTGGCGTCGTGGCTGTCCGACCCGCTCTCTGGCGGCTTGCGCCGGCTTTGGAACAGGCCGCCAACAAGGACAAAGAACACCGGCACAAAAAACACGGCCAGTACCGTGCCGGTGATCATTCCCCCGATCACCGCCGTACCGATGGCCCGCTGACTTGCCGAACTGGCACCCGAAGCCAGCACCAGGGGTAACACCCCCAACATGAACGCCAGCGATGTCATCACGATAGGACGAAAGCGCAGGTGGGCCGCCGTTAGGGCCGACTCAATCACGCTCTTGCCCTGGGCTTGTAGGTCTTTGGCAAACTCGATGATCAAAATAGCGTTCTTGGCCGACAGGCCGATGATGGTGATCAGTCCCACCTGAAAGTACACGTCGTTCGCATAGCCACGCAGCATCGTCGCCAGAAACACACCGAGCACGCCCAGCGGCACGACCAGAATGACGGCCAGCGGAATCGTCCAACTTTCGTACAGTGCGGCGAGGCACAGGAACACCGCCAAAATGGCAAAGGTGTAGAGCACGATGGACTGCGAGCCCGCCAGCTTTTCTTCGCGGGACTGGCCCGTCCACTCGTAACCAAAGCCGGGTGGCAACTGAGCGGCGAGTTTCTCCATTTCGTCCATCGCGTCACCGGTGCTGTAGCCCGGCGCAGCGCTTCCGCTGATGCGTGACGCCGGATATCCGTTGTAACGCACCGTCTGCATTGCGCCGACTTCCCAGCGGGTGGTTGCAAACGCGGACAGGGGCACCGGCTCACCCTGCATGTTGGTCGCATTGAGCTGCAGCAAATCGTCAGGCTGCATGCGGGCCGGCGCATCGGCTTGCACGATCACGCGCTGTAGCCGGCCCTGGTTCGGGAAGTCGTTCACGTAACGTGAACCCAGCGCTGTCGACAGCACCGAGTTGATCGCGGCGAAATCGACTCCGAGCGCATTGGCCTTGTCACGATCAATGTCGATGTGCAGCTGCGGTGCGTCTTCCAGTCCGTCTGGCCGCACCTGTGCCAACAACCTGCTTTTGCTTGCCATGCCCAGCAGCTGGTTGCGGGCGTCAAGCAAAGCCTGCGGGCCTGCACCGGATCTGTCTTGCAAGCGAAACGTGAAGCCACTGGCGTTTCCCAGTTCGCGAATTGGGGGCGGGCTGAGCGGGAAAATAAAGGCGTCGCGGATGCCCGACAAAGCACCGAACGCGCGCCCCGCGAGCGAGGCCGCGTCCTGGCCATCTCCCGTGCGCTCCGACCAGTCCTTGAGTGTCACGAAGGCGAGTGCGGCGTTCTGGCCTTGCCCGGCAAAGCTAAAGCCCAGCACGCCCACCATGCTCTGCACCTCAGGCTGCTTGAGCACATACTCCTCGACCTGGCGCATGACATCGCGGGTGCGCTCCAACGTAGCCCCTGGAGGCAACTGCACGTTCACGAGCATGGTGCCTTGGTCCTCCGACGGCAAAAACGATGTGGGCAACCGGGTGTAGACCACAGCGGCCGCAGCAATGATGACGCCGTAAATCACCATGTAACGGGCAGCCTGCTTCAACATGCGTGCAACCAAGCTCTCATAAGCTTTGGCGGTGTGCGTGAACCTGCGGTTGAACCAGCCGAAGAAGCCGTTCTTTTCGAGGTGGTGGCCCGCGTCTACGGGCTTGAGCAAAGTGGCGCACAGCGCTGGCGTCAGCGACAACGCCAGGAAAGCCGAGAAGAAAATCGACGCCACCATGACAGCCGCAAACTGGCGGTAGATGTTGCCCACGGAACCTGAGAAGAAGGCCAGCGGCACGAACACCGAGATCAGCACCACGGTCACGCCGACGATGGCACCCGAAATTTGGCCCAACGCTTTCTTGGTGGCCTCCTTCGGCGACAAACCTTCCTCGCTCATGATGCGTTCGACGTTTTCCACCACCACGATGGCGTCGTCCACGACGATGCCGATCACCAACACCATGCCAAACATCGTGAGCACGTTGATCGAAAAGCCCAGCGCCAGCAGCGTGCCGAAAGTGCCCAAGAGCGCAATAGGGACCACCAACGTCGGAATGATGGTGTAGCGGATGTTCTGCAGAAACAAGTACATCACCAGAAACACCAGGGCGATGGCTTCAAGCAGTGTCTCAGCCACTTGGCGAATTGAAATACTGACAAAGCGCGAGCTGTCGTACGGAATCGAATAGCTCACACCTTTCGGGAAAAAGCGCTGCAATTCGTCCATCTTGGTGCGCACAGCCTTGGCGGCATCCAGCGCATTGCCGCTAGGCGTGAGCTGCACACCCACGCCGACAGCGTCCTTGCCATTGAGGCGCGCGGTAGTGGCATAGGCCTGACCGCCGAGTTCAATGCGCGCCACGTCTTTCAAATACACGGCCGACCCATCGGTGTTGGCACGCAGCACGATGTTGCCGAACTGCTCCACCGTCGAAAGCTGGCCATTGACGACCACAGTGGCCGAAATGCCCTGTCCTTGCACATTGGGCAGGTCGCCAAGCGTGCCGGAGGCCACCTGCGCGTTTTGGCCCTGGATCGCAGCGACCACTTCAGCGCTGGAGAGCGAATAGCCGGCCAGCTTGGCCGGCTCAACCCAAATACGCATAGCGCGCTCGGTACCGAACAGTTGGGCCTGGCCAATACTGGGCAGCCGCTGCAGCTCAGGAATTACGTTACGCGCGGCGTAATCGCCCAGCGTTACCGGATCGATGGCGGGGTCGTCCGACGACAGCATGGCAAACAACAGAAAGTTAGAGTTGGCCTTGTCGACCCGTACGCCCTGCTGCGTGACGCTTTGCGGCAAACGGGGCGTGGCGCGAGACAGCCGGTTTTGCACATCGACTTGGGCCAGCTCGGCATTGGTGCCGGGTTGAAAGCTCAACGTAATACTGCCGGTGCCGTTGGCTTGGGCCACAGCTTCCTGGTAGATCAGTCCGGGCGAGCCGTTCATCTCGCGTTCAATCACGCTCAGCACACTGTCTTCCAGCGTTTTGGCCGAGGCTCCCGGGTACGCAACCGAGATCACGATGGACGGCGGCGCCACTGGCGGGTACTGCGCAATGGGCAGCTGGGTGATGGAGACCGCGCCCAGCACGATGATAAACAGCGCAATCACCCACGCGAAAATGGGGCGCTCAATAAAAAACTTGGCCATGCAGCGTGCCTCTAACGGGCTGTGGAAGGGGACGCTGCGCCGGGTGCTTGTGCGTCATCGCCTTTGCCCTGCTGCTGTGCGTCCTTGGCCGATTCGCCAGCCGCGGCGGCGGCGGCGGCGGCGGCGGCGGCCTTTGGATCCGCGGAGCCGGCTGGTTTCGCACCCTGAGGAGCCCCGCGCTCTGAAGGCGGCACCCACTGCACAGGCTTGACCGGTGCGCCGGGCGGCAGCATTTGCATCTTCTGAAAGCCATCCACGATGACCTGCTCGCCAGCCTTCAGGCCATCGAGCACCAACCAACGCGAGTCCTGCGCCGAGCCAATCTTGATACTGCGAGTTTCCACTTTGCCTTCAGGTCCGACGACCATCACTGTGTCGCCCTGACCACTGCGGGTCACGGCCTGCTGCGGCAGCGTGATCGCGTTGCTGACTTGTGCCTGCTCCAGTTGCACACGCACATACAAGCCGGGCAACAACATGTCTTTGGGGTTTGGCACCTCGGCGCGCAGCGTAATCTGGCCCGTCGTAGGGTCTACCGACAAGTCCGAGAACAGCAACTTGCCCGGCTGCGGGTATTCGGAGCCGTCTTCCAGAATAACTTTCACTTCGGCCGCGTTCTCGCCGCCGGCCTTTTTGAACTGGCCGCCCTCCATCGCCTTGCGCAACTTAAGCACATCACCCGCCGATTGCGTGAAGTTCACATACATGGGGTCAATCTGCTGGACCACGGCAAGCGGCGTCGCCTCGCCCTGACCGACCAGCGCGCCTTCGGTCACCAATGCCCGGCCAATGCGGCCAGAAATGGGTGCCGTCACGCTGGCATACCCCAAGGTGATGCGCGCCGTCTCTACCGCCGCCTTGCCGGAAGCCACGGCCGCCTCGCCCTGCTTCTCTCCCGCCACGGCGTTGTCGTATTCCTGCTGGCTCACCGCATTGGCAGCCAAGAGAGGTTTGTAGCGCTTGGCCAGAGAGCCGGCCTGCGTCAAGTCGGCTTGAGCGCGAGCCAAAGTGGCCTGCGCCGTTTGAAGTGCGGCGGCATAGGGCGCGGCATCAATCTTGAACAGCGCTTGCCCAGCCTTGACATCACTGCCCTCGCGGAACAGACGTTTTTGCACAATGCCGGCCGCACGCGCCCTGACCTGCGCAATACGGGACGCTTCGAGCCGGCCCGGCAGCTCGGTCACCAGCCCCACATTGCCCGGCTGCACGGTGACTACGCCTACCTCCGGTGGAGGACGTTCGCCGCCCGGCGCGCCAGCGGCAGCGGCAGCAGGAGCTTCCGACTTGCCGCACGCCGCAAGCAAC
The DNA here is from genome assembly GCA_038235025.1 of Burkholderiales bacterium. GTDB lineage: Bacteria > Pseudomonadota > Gammaproteobacteria > Burkholderiales > Burkholderiaceae_C > Simplicispira. Next base: position 26,835 of record JBBSUJ010000032.1, on the reverse strand, counting down.
AACACGAGCGAGACACCGCCCACCGCCAGCCCGCGCCGCGCACTTCGCGCAAGGCCCTGGTCTATGCGAAGCAGATAAGAAGACGACGGAAGAGCCATGAAAAACTTTCGAATGGGGTGCAGCGATGACCAAGGGCGTCTCGCAAAACGCGCAAGTTCAGGAAAACCCGCCGATCCTGCCGACAGGGTTGCTTGCGCAAAATTACGGCGCAAGTATACATACATACTAGAATGTATGTATATTCTAGCGAGTTGAACGTTTTGTGCGACCCCTTCACACCCGGCCGGCATCGTCTTTTCACCCCTTGCAACGCCTTCCATCCAAGGAGATTTCACGCCATGGTCCGCAGAACCAAGGAAGACGCCCAGGCCACCCGTGCCGGGCTGCTTGACGCCGCAGAGCGCCTTTTCCAGACGCATGGAGTGGCCCGAACCTCGTTGGCCGACATTGCCAGGGAGGCGGGTGCCACGCGCGGTGCCATCTACTGGCATTTCAAAGACAAAGCCGATTTGTTCAACGCCATGATGGAGCGCGTCACCCTGCCGCTGGGGCAGTGCCTTGCCAGCGCCAACCTGGCCGGCACCGAGGATCCTGCCGCGTCGCTGCGAGACGCCATCGTGGATGCGTTCGGCCGGATCGAGCAGGGCGAGCAGTTGCGACGTGTGCTGCAAATTGCGACGCACCGGGTGGAGTACACCGAAGACCTCGCCGCAGTGCAGCAGCAACGGGTTGTCAAACAAGGGCAGTCACTTTGCAGCATTGCCGACGGGCTGGAGCGTGCTTTCGCGCTGCGCTCCCTCACGCCTGCTGTCCCCATCGCCACGGCCGCTTTGGGTTTGCAGGCCTTGATTGAAGGGCTGCTGCACCAGTGGCTGCTGGCCCCGGGGCGCTTCGCATTGGCTGTGGCGGTGCGCAGTGTGGTGGGCGTCTATCTGGCCGGCTTGGGGCTCGAACTTGCGGCCGACAACCAAGCGACTTCGGCTTGAGCTTTTCTCAAAACATTTTCAGCCGCGCGCCGTGAACCAGATGGCCGCCAGGCAGATCGCGCAAAACACCAAACTCAGCGCCAGGCGCGCGGCGCGGTCGGGTGCATCGTTGATTTCAAAGTGGAAGATGGCCGCAAACGTATCGGCCACCACCTCAGCCGCGTGATGTTGGAGCCAAAACCCCAGGCAACCGTAAGTGATGACCGTCCACCGCAACCAGTGGCGCAGCACGGGCGCCATTTCCGGACCGTCGTAGTTCAGCGAATGGGCGGTTCCATACAACCACCACCCGGCAACACCGATGAGGGCACCGAAACAGGCGCTGATAAATGCGTAGGAAATCCGGTTCATTAGTTGCATTAGTTGTATCGGAAGGGTGGGGACTGCGAGCGGTCCATCCAAAAGGTCACGGCACTGCCGCCCCCGCCTCATACCAGCGCCCAATCACCGCCCGCTCTTCCTCGGTGATCTGCGTGGCGTTGTTCATGGGCATGAGTTTGAGCACCACTGCCTGCTGGTAGATCGCCTGGGCATGCTGCTTGACCAGCGCAGGTGAATCGACGCGCATGTTCTTGATTTGCACCTGGGCGCCGTGGCACAAATAGCAGCGCTGCTCCAAGATGCCTTGTACTAATTTATAGTCTTTTAGGCCTCCAGAGCTTGTCCCGACTGGGTTAGTAGCTATGCTTTTTGGAGTATCTGCTGTTACAGGCGAAGTAGCAGAAGCGCCTGATACGGACGCTGGCGGCGCTGGGCGCAGCCAAACGATGGTGCCGACAATCACCGCGACACCCACCAGCGCATACCGAAGCGGATTGCCGTTGCGGCCCAGCTTGTAGCCATGGCGCAAGACGAAAAATTGGCGAATCGACGCTCCCGCCGTCATCATCAAAATCAGCACCAGCCAGTTCTGCGGGTGGCTCCAGGTAAAGCTGTAGTGGCCGCTCAACATGGCAAACAGCACCGGCAGTGTGAAGAAGGTGTTGTGCACGCTGCGCTGTTTGCCGCGTTTTCCGTGGATGGCATCGACCGGCACGCCGGCTTTGATTTGCGCGACCACTGTGCGCTGGCCGGGAATGATCCAGAAGAACACGTTGGCGCTCATGGCGGTGCCCATCATGGCGCCGATCAGCAAAAACGCAGCGCGCCCCGCAAACCAGTGGCAAGTCAACCACGCAGCCACGCACACCAATACCGCCACCAGCGCGCCGACGATGGCATCGCCATTTTTCTTCTGCCCAAAGAGGCGGCACACCGCGTCGTACAACAACCAGAACACCACCAAAAACGCCAGAGCCAATGCAATCGCCTCGGCTGGCGCCCAGTTCACCTTGGATTTGTCAACCAGGTAGATGCTGGCATTCCACAAGTAAGACACGGAGAACAGCGTGAAGCCCGTGAGCCAGGTGCTGTAAGCCTCCCAGTAGAACCAATGCAAGTGCGCGGGCAGTTTGGGCGGGGCCACAGTGAACTTCACCGGGTGGTAGAAGCCGCCGCCGTGTACGGCCCACAGCTCGCCGCTGACGCCCTGGCGTTGTTGCTCATCGTCCTCGGGCGGCGTGAGGCTGCTGTCCAGGAACACAAAATAGAAGGAGGAGCCAATCCAGGCGATGGCCGTGATGACATGCACCCAGCGCAGCAGCAGGTTGGCCCAGTCGAATAGGTAATTTTCCATTGCGTGGTCCTGGTCGGCACACACGGGTGCCGCTATAGGGCCTGCTCACCACTGCGGGCGCTCTGAGCAGAAAGACTGCGTCGCGCATACAGCAGACTTGGGCAGCGGAGCTTGAAAAGCCCGTTGCACCGGTCACCGTGCACCGCTGCGACAAGACCAAAGTGTAGGCAGCTTTTTGGATGCAAAAGCTGCAAGTCCGCAGCCTCACCTCAAGGGATTACCCGACCCACCTGCCGCGCTCGCTCAGCTGGCTCAGTGGCTAAAGGCTACGGCTGCCGTGTGAGGGACAAGCGCTGAAGCAGCTGCGCCGCTACCGCTACCGCAATGACGGGCGGCTCTTTCCCCACAATGCCGGGCACGCCAATCGGGCAGGTGATCTGGTCTAGCTCTTGCTGCGCGAACCCCCGGTGCCGCAAGCGGCTTTGAAACGCTGCCCACTTGGTTGCGCTGCCGATGAGGCCAATGCTGCCCAGGTCACCGTGCGCGCGCTGCCGCTCCAGACAGGCGGCCACCACATCCAGATCTTCGGCATGGCTAAAGCTCATGATCAGCACTTCAGAACCGGCCGCCAGCGTGGGCACCGCAGCGTGCACCGGTTCGGAGTGCTCGCACACCACACCGTCGGGCGGAAGCTGGGAAAAAATACCGTCTCGGCTGTCGATCCAGGTGAGCTGCAGCGGCAACGGTGCCAGCACCCGCGCCAGCGCATGGCCCACGTGGCCGCCACCAAACAGGGCGACATGCGGATGAGTGGGAGTCAAACGCTGCTTGAGCGCAGCGAGATCGGTGGCGGTGACGCCTTCAAAGTTGAGGTGCATCACGCCGCCACAGCATTGACCCAGGCTGGGGCCCAGCGCGTAGCGCCGCGTCTCTTGTGGCAGCGCGCAGCCCGCGGCCAGCCCATCGCGCGACTGCGCCGCCAACATTTCGCGCGCATGCGCAGTCGCCTGCCATTCCACATGTCCGCCGCCTATCGTTCCGATGGTTTCATGCGCGAACACCGCCATCCACGCACCGATCTCACGCGGGGTAGATCCTTGCGCGTCAGAGACGCTCACCCAACACGCATCAGCCTGCGTCAGGGCGCTTAAAAATTGGTGCAAAAATGCCATCAACTCCTCGCCAACAAGGCCTCTCTCATGGAAAAAAAATCTCGCCCGCCTGCGTCCCGTTTGCGCTGGTTACGCGGCGGACTGATGGCCTCGGTGGCAGCGCTCTTAGCTGCGTGTCGCTCGGGTCCGCCTGGCCCCACGAGTGTGCCCGATGCTGCTCCACCGGCAGAAGGTTTGCCGCATGTGGTGGGCCCTGTTCCTGCGGCAGAAGGCTCCGCGCGCCCTTCCGCTGCCGCCACGCCACGCGCTTATCGGCGCGACGCCGCCACGCATTTGTATGCCCTGAACGCCAGCCGTATCTACAAAGGCAAGTTGCCGCCGCTGCTCTATGCCGTGGGAGTGCTGGAGGTGGACATCGACGCCAAAGGCCGCGTGCTGCGCACCCACTGGTTGCGGGCCCCCAGCCACGCCCCCGAAGTGATGAAAGAAATTGAGCGCACTGTGCGCGCTGGCGGCCCTTATCCGGCACCGGCTCGGATGGGCAAGGTCACCTGGACCGAGACCTGGCTATGGCACAAAAGCGGCAAGTTCCAGCTCGATACGTTGACCGAGGGGCAGGACTGAACGCCCGCAACGAACCTTATCAAGACCCGCGATAAGTGGAGTAGCCCCAGGGGCTGACCAGCAGCGGTACGTGGTAGTGCTGGTTAGCATGCGCCATCCCAAAGTCGATGCGGACCTGGCCCAGAAAATTCGGCTCCGGCAATGCCACGCCCTTGGCTTTGAAATAGGCGGCCACGTCAAACGTCAGCCGGTAGGTGCCGACCTTGAGCGATGCGTTGTCAAACAACGGGGCGTCAGTGCGTCCATCTGCATTCAAAACCAGTTTCTGAAGCAACGTAGCTTGCTCGCCCTCCATGGCGTAAAGCGCGAGGTGCATGCCCGCAGCCGGGCAGCCGTGCATGGTGTCGAGGACGTGGGTACTGAGGCCCATGGGGTTTCTCCTTGTCTCGCTGCGCGTACTTGGCAGCGGCTTGTAAACCAAAAGTGTATACACGTTTTACCAGCGCGCCTATCATCGCGCCATGGAATCATCCACCTACGCCATCGTTGAAGCGCTCACCAGCGCCATCATCGACCACCGCTTGCAGCCGGGTACCAAGCTGGCAGAGCAAAAACTGGCAGACCACTTTGGCGTCTCGCGCACGCTGGTGCGCCAAGCCTTGTTTCAGTTGGCGCAAAACCGGCTGGTCACGCTGGAGCCGGCGCGCGGGGCGTTTGTTTCCACACCGTCCGCAGACGAAGCGCGGCAGGTGTTTGCGGTGCGCCGCATGCTCGAAGTAGAGATGACCCGCGCCTTTGTGCGCAGCGCCACGCGAGCCAAAATCAAGGTGCTACGCGAACACGTAAAAAGCGAGGCCGCGGCGCTCAAGGCGCAGGACGCGAGCAGCCGCACCGAGTTGCTAGGCGACTTCCATGTGCGCATGGCCGAGTTGATGGGCAACCAAGTCTTGGCCCAGTTGCTGCGCGACCTGATTTCGCGCTGCGCCCTCATTACCTTGATGCACCAAAGCGCCAGCGAGGCTGCCCACTCGCATGAAGAACACAGCGCCATCGTGGCAGCTCTCGCCGCGCGCGATGAAGAAAAAGCCGTGCGGCTGATGCACACCCATCTGGAAAACGCAGAGGCCAGCCTGGCTTTTGACCGCGAACGCCCCACCAACGCACTTTCCGTGGCCCTCTCCAAAACATGTTCCAAGGCACCATCGAAGCCGCCATGGGAAGCGGCCTCCAAGACGCTATCGCCCGCCTAAAGGTTTCCATGACCATCTACGACAGCACCCTGCCCTACCCGCGCGATTTGGTCGGCTACGGCGCTTATCTGCCCCATCCGCGCTGGCCAGGCGGCGCGCGCATTGCGGTGCAGTTTGTGCTGAACTACGAAGAAGGCGGCGAGAACTCGGTGCTGCACGGCGATGCCGGCTCGGAGCAGTTTTTGTCGGAAATGTTCAACCCGACCAGCTACCCCGAGCGCCACATCAGCATGGAGGGCATCTACGAATACGGCGCGCGTGCGGGGGTGTGGCGCATCCTGCGCGAGTTCGAGAAGCGCGACTTGCCGCTCACCGTGTTTGGCGTTGCCGCTGCGCTGGAGCGCAACCCGGAAGTCACAGCAGCCTTCGTGCAAGCGGGCCATGAAATTGCCTGCCACGGCCTGAAATGGATCCACTACCAGCATGTGCCCGAAGACGTGGAGCGCACCCACATGGCACAAGCGATGGCCATCGTAGAACGCCTCACCGGCACGCGGCCCGAGGGCTGGTACACCGGCCGCGACAGCCCCAACACCCGCCGTTTGGTGGCCGACTTTGGCGGCTTTGCATACGACAGCGACTACTACGGCGATGACCTGCCGTTCTGGATGAAGGTCCAAAAGACCGACGGCAGCACCGCGCCCCAACTCATCGTGCCGTATACGCTCGACTGCAACGACATGCGCTTTGCGCTGCCCCAGGGCTACTCCCACGCCGACCCGTTTTTTCAGTACCTGCGCGACACCTTCGATGCGCTGTATGCAGAAGGCGACCCAGCGGGCCTGGACCGCCCCAAGATGATGAGCATTGGCATGCACTGCCGATTGCTTGGACGCCCCGGCCGCATCACCGCGCTGCAACGCTTCCTGGACCACATTGCACAACACGCGGACGTGTGGGTCTGCCGCCGCATCGACATCGCCCACCACTGGGCGCAGCAATATCCGGCACCCAAACTTTGAGTCAAATCGGCCTCTAGCGCTTACTGAATAAGCGCTAGCAGCTCACTTTTTTGATAGAAATCAACCATGGCCTTTACCCTGCAAGAACTCAACACCGCCAGCCAGGCCGACGCCCTGCAATGGCTGGACGGCGTGTACGAACATTCGCCCTGGATCGCCGAGCAGGCCCTGGCACAGCGGCCGTTTCGCTCGCTCGCCCAGCTCAAGCACGCCATGGCGCACGCCGTGCGCAGTGCGCCCGCAGACGCACAGCTGGCGTTGATCCGCACCCACCCGGAACTGGCCGGCAAAGCCATGGTGGCCAAAAGCCTGACGGCCGAATCCACCCACGAACAAAGCGCGGCGGGCCTGACGCATTGCTCGCCCGAAGAATTCGCCCGCATTCAACAGCTCAATACCGACTACCACGCCAGTTTTGGCTTTCCGTTCATCGTGGCGGTGCGCGGCCCGCGCGGCACGGGCTTGACCCGCACGCAGATCATCGACACCCTCGCCCGGCGCCTGCACAACCACCCGGAATTTGAACAAGCCGAAGCGCTGCGCAACATCCACCGCATTGCCGAAATTCGCCTGGCCGATAAATTTGACGCACAACCCACGCTGGGCAACGACGTGTGGGATTGGCAAGAATCTCTGTCGCACTACTCTGACCCCGGCTATGCCGAGCAAGGCCATCTCACCGTCACCTACCTCACCGACGCGCACCGCGCCTGCGCCCAGCGCATTAGCCAGTGGATGCACGACTGCGGCTTTGATGACGTCGCGATAGATGCCGTGGGCAATGTAGTGGGCCGTTACGAAGCGGATCACGCGGATTCCGCAAGCGCGGCAGATGCCAAAACGCTTCTCACCGGCTCCCACTACGACACGGTGCGCAACGGCGGCAAATACGACGGGCGCCTAGGCATCTTTGTGCCCATGGCCTGCGTACGCGCACTGCACCAAGCTGACAAGCGCCTGCCCTTTCACATCGAAGTCGTGGCGTTCGCCGAAGAAGAAGGCCAGCGTTACAAGGCAACTTTTTTGGGTTCCAGCGCGCTGGTAGGGCAATTCAATCCCGAATGGCTGGACCAGCAGGACGCTGATGGCATCACCATGCGCGCGGCCATGGAAGGCGCGGGTTTGCGCATAGCCGATATCGCCCAGCTGCAACGCGATCCCGCGCGCTATCTGGGCTTTGTCGAAGTGCACATTGAGCAAGGCCCAGTGCTCAATGAGCTGGATTTGCCGCTTGGCGTGGTCACCTCCATCAACGGCAGCGTGCGCTACTTGGGCGAGATGGTCGGCATGGCCTGCCACGCGGGTACGACGCCCATGAACCGCAGGCGTGATGCCGCAGCAGGCGTAGCAGAGCTGCTGTTGTACGTCGAACAACGCGCGGCGCAAGACGGCGATTCGGTCGGCACCGTGGGCGTGCTGCAGGTACCCGGTGGCTCCATCAACGTGGTGCCAGGGCGCTGCCAGTTTTCCCTGGACCTGCGCGCGCCGAACGACGTACAGCGCGATGCACTCAACCAGGATGTGACGGCGCAGGCCCAAGCCATTGCCGAGCGGCGTGGCCTGCAACTGACGCTGGACGAGACGGTGCGCGCCCCAGCCGCGCCCTGCGCCCCCGCCTGGCAGCAGCGCTGGGAACAAGCCGTGCAGGCGCTGGGGGTGCCGATTCACCGCATGCCCAGCGGGGCAGGCCACGACGCCATGAAGCTGCACGAAGTGATACCGCAAGCGATGTTGTTTGTGCGCGGCGAGAACGCCGGCATCAGCCACAACCCGCTGGAATCGACCACCAGCGAAGACATGGACTTGGCCGTGCACGCCTTTAGTCACTTGCTGGAACAACTCGCCAAGGAAGTCGCATGAATCACCGCTCCACTGCAGCCACGACTGACGAAGCCACCTACAACGCCCTGGACGCCTGGATCGACGCGCACTTCGACGAAGAAGTGGCTTTTTTGCAGGAACTCGTACGCGTGCCCACCGACACGCCGCCCGGCAACAACGCGCCGCATGCCGAGCGCACCGCAGAACTGCTGCTGCCCATGGGCTTTGAAGTGGAACGCCATGCCGTTCCGCAGGCAGAGGTGCAGGCCTACGGCATGCAGTCCATCACCAACCTCATCGTGCGCCGGCCTTATGGCCCCGCAGGCAGTGGCCGCACCGTGGCGCTCAACGCCCATGGCGACGTGGTTCCACCGGGCGAAGGCTGGACGCACGACCCCTACGGCGCCGAGATTGAAAACGACACGATGTACGGCCGCGCCACGGCCGTGAGCAAGGGCGATTTCGCCAGCTTCACGTTTGCGGTGCGCGCGCTGGAGGCGGTGGCCAAGCCCAGCAAAGGCGCAGTCGAACTGCACTTCACTTACGACGAAGAGTTTGGCGGCCTGCTCGGCCCCGGCTGGTTGCTCCAGCAAGGGCTCACGCGCCCTGACTTGCTGCTGGCGGCGGGGTTTTCTTACGAAGTGGTGACCGCGCACAACGGCTGTTTGCAAATGGAAGTGACCGTGCACGGCAAGATGGCGCACGCGGCCATACCCGCGACGGGTGTGGATGCGCTGCAAGCAGCGGTGCATATCCTGAGCGCTCTATACGCGCTTAATGACGGCTACCGGGCGGTGCGCTCCCAAGTGCCCGGCATCACCCACCCTTATCTGAATGTGGGCCGCATCGAAGGCGGCACCAACACCAACGTGGTCCCCGGCACCGTGAGCTTCAAGCTCGATCGCCGCATGATTCCCGAAGAAAACCCGGTGGAGGTGGAGGCCGCCATTCGCGCGTGTATTGCCCATGCCGCCACTGAAAAGCCCGGCATCACGGTCGACCTTCGCCGCATGCTGCTGGCCCACGCCATGATGCCGCTGCCCGGCAACCAGCCACTGGTGGAGGCGCTGCAAAAGCACGGCGAAATAGTTTTTGGCGAAAAGCCCCCTGCGATTGGCACACCCCTCTACACGGATGTGCGCCTGTATGCCGAGCACGGCATACCCGGCGTGATTTACGGTGCGGGGCCGCGCACGGTGCTCGAATCGCATGCCAAACGCGCGGACGAACGTTTGAGTTTGCAAGACCTGCGACGGGCCACCAAGGTGGTGGCGCGCGCCTTGCGCGACCTTTTGGCTTAGGCTAGAACATCGCATTCGATAGTCGCTGGAACAGCGCCCTGTAATGGCTCTCGCGGTGACGCAATGTGGCCATTGAGTCGCTCCGACGGGTACCGCAGCACCTCAACTGATTCACGGCCAGCCCCGCCAAGCCCCGGCAACGCACCGGGGCGCTGGGTGGATTCCTGCAGAACCTTCATAAAAAAACGAGGAGACATTGACATGAAAATTCGCAAATCCCTGCTCGCTAGCAGCCTGGCGTTGGCGCTGCTGAACCTGGCAGCTTGCAGCACGGCAGCGCCGCCGGCCAAATCGACCTCCACCTCCGCAGCGCCCTCACCCGTAGCTGCCCCGCAAAGCGCATCGGCCAGAGCGGCCGGCGCAGCCTATGACTTCGACATGGACGTGTTTCACCCGGTGGTGGCGCACAACGGCATGGTGGCGACCGAGCAAGCCCTGGCTTCGCAAATTGGGCTCGACATTCTGAAAGCGGGCGGCAATGCGGTAGATGCTGCCGTGGGCATTGGGTTCGCTCTGGCGGTAGCCTTGCCCAACGCCGGCAACCTGGGTGGCGGTGGTTTCATGATGGTGTACGAAGCCCGCACCGGCAAAAGCGTGGCGCTCGATTTCCGCGAGATGGCACCTCGCCAAGCCACGCGCGATATGTACCTGGACGCCAAAGGCAACGTGATCGACGGCAAGTCGCTGCACACGCACTACGCCGTTGGCGTGCCAGGAACCGTGGCCGGCATGGAACACGCCCTCAAGCAATGGGGCACCATGCCTTTGGGCCGGGTGGTGGCGCCCGCTGCAGCGCTGGCCGACAAAGGCTTTCCCGTCAGCGAAACGCTCGCCAAGGTGTTGTTGCAAGAGAAGAAAAACATGGGCAAGTGGCCCGCTACACGCGCCATTTACTGGCGCGACGGCGAGCCTTTGAAAGCGGGTGAGCCGCTGGTACAAAAAGACCTGGCCACCTCCATGCGCCTGATTGGGAAAGAAGGAGCCCAGGCGTTTTATGAAGGCTCCATCGCCCGCCAGATTGCCGCTGAAATGGCGCCGCATGCGGAAGCCATCACGCTGGACGACCTGCGCGGCTACAAAGTGGTGGAGCGCGCACCGACGCGCGGAACCTACCATGGCTATGAGATCGTCACCATGCCGCCGCCCTCGTCCGGTGGCCCGCATTTGGTGCAAATTCTCAACATGCTCGAACCGCTGCCACTGGCCCAATGGGGCTCCAACAGCGCGCAGACGATTCACTACCTGGCCGAGAGCATGAAGCTGGCTTACGCAGACCGCGCCGAGTATTTGGGCGACCCGGACTTCGTGAAAATTCCGCTCAAAGGCCTGACGTCCAAAGCCTATGCCGACGAACTGCGCAAAACCATAGACCCCGACCGCGCACGCTCGGCCAGTAGCATCAAGCCGGGCAAGCCCCAGCCCTACGAAAGCGACCAGACCACACACTACTCGGTGGTCGACAAAGCCGGTAACGCCGTCGCCGTCACTTACACACTGAACACAAATTTCGGCAGCGGCATCGTGGCCGCAGGCACCGGCATCCTGCTCAACAACGAGATGGATGACTTCTCGGCCAAACCCGGCGTGGCCAACGCTTACGGGCTGGTCGGCGGCGAGGCTAACAGCGTGGCAGCAGGCAAGCGCCCGTTGTCGTCCATGACACCCACCATCGTGCTGAAGGATGGCAAACCGGTACTCGTCACCGGCAGCCCCGGCGGGGCTCGCATCATTACCACCGTGCTGCAAACCGTGGTCAACACCATCGACTTCGGCATGAACCCGGCGGAAGCGACCGCTATGCCCCGCGTGCACCACCAGTGGACGCCAGACGAACTGCGCATTGAAAAAGGCATCAGCGCCGACACCATCGCGCTGCTGGAAAAGCGCGGCCACACAATCGCCCTCAAAGCATCCATGGGACGCACGCAAACCATTGCACTCAAGGACGGTGTGCTTTACGGCGCGTCGGACCCGCGCAACCCCGACGGCAAGACCTTGGGCTACTGAGCGCGCCCGCCCATTCGTTTGCATGCAAGCCGCCTTTGGGCGGCTTATTTGTACGCTGCTTAAGCGGGGAATCGCGCTCCAAACTGCAGCACCGTCTCCTCGCTCAAAAGCGTTCTTCAAAGCGAGGACATGCTTATGTAAAGCGCGCGCCTTTATTTGATTGCGGCTTGTCGATTCGACCAAGGTGCTGGTGACTTTTTCGGTACTTTTCTTAAGCCGACGCAACCTGCTTTTTTTCACACTTCAAGGCGAAGTCATATTGCGTAGGTCCCCACGCAGCAGCGCCGAACCCGTGCGCTTTCCCAGCATGAGCGCGCGTGCTGAGGACTTTGTGCACCCAATACGGTAAGCTCGCAAAAGCCTTACTTGAACCCTTGTTATGACCGTACCTCTCTCCCCTGCTGAACTAGCTTTGCGCGACGCTGCTCGCGAGTACCACCGCACCCCAACGCGCGGCAAAATTTCCGTGACTCCGACCAAGATGCTGTCGAACCAACGGGATCTGTCACTCGCGTATTCGCCTGGCGTTGCTTACCCGTGCCTGGATATTCAAGCCGACCCCTCCAAGGCGTTTGAGTACACATCACGCGGCAACTTGGTCGCGGTGATTACCAACGGCACTGCGGTACTAGGCCTGGGCAACATTGGTCCGCTCGCCTCCAAGCCGGTGATGGAAGGCAAGGGTTGCCTGTTCAAAAAGTTCGCTGGTATTGACGTCTTCGACCTGGAATTGGCGGAGAACGATCCCGACAAGCTGGTTGAAATCATCGCTGCGCTGGAGCCAACGCTTGGTGGTATTAACCTGGAAGACATCAAGGCGCCCGAGTGCTTCTACATTGAAGAAAAGCTGCGCGAGCGCATGAACATTCCAGTGTTTCACGACGACCAGCATGGCACGGCCATCATTTCGTCGGCTGCGCTGCTCAACGGCCTCGAGCTGGTGGGCAAGGACATCACCAAAGTCAAATTGGCCGTTTCTGGCGCAGGCGCTGCTGCATTGGCTTGCTTGGATGTGATGGTGGGCCTAGGCGTGCAGCGCGCCAATATTTTTGTGGTGGATTCCAAGGGCGTGATTTACGAAGGCCGCCCAGGCGGCTACGACGCCTCCAAAGCCCGTTATGCGCAAAAAACGGATGCACGCACGCTGGCCGATGTGATGAACGGGGCCGACGTGTTCCTAGGCTGTTCGGCTCCCGGCGTCGTCACCGGCGAAATGGTCAAAACCATGGCGGACAAGCCAATCATCTTGGCGCTGGCCAACCCCGAGCCTGAAATTCGGCCTGAGTTGGCCAAGGCCATCCGGCCCGATTGCATCATTGCCACTGGCCGCTCGGATTACCCGAACCAAGTCAACAACGTCCTGTGCTTTCCGTACATTTTCCGCGGCGCACTCGATTGCGGCGCTACCCGTATCACGCAGGAAATGAAACTCGCATGCGTGCGCCAAATCGCGGATTTGGCCAAAGAAGAAATGAGCGATGAGGTGGCAGCCGCCTACGCGGGACAGGAACTGCGTTTTGGCCCCGACTATCTGATTCCTACCCCCTTCGATGCGCGCCTGATCCTGCGCATTGCCCCTGCCGTAGCGAAAGCCGCGCAGGAATCTGGTGTGGCCACACGCCCCATCGAGGACATGGAAGCCTATCGGCAAAGCCTGACCCGCTTTGTATATCAGACCAGTATGTTCATGCGCCCGGTGTTCGACGCTGCCAAGGCGTCTGTGCAGCGCGTCGCTTATGCCGAAGGCGAAGATGAGCGCGTGCTGCGCGCGGCGCAGTTCGCCGTGGATGATGGACTGGCGCGTCCTATCCTGATTGGCCGGCCGGCCGTGATTGAAGCGCGCATCGCACGGGCCAATCTGCGTATTCGTCCGGGACGCGATGTCGACATCTGCAACCCGGAAGACGACCCACGCTTTCGCACCTATTGGGAGACTTACCATCAGCAAATGGGCCGTCATGGTGTGACGCCTGAAGCCGCCAAGGCTGCAGTGCGCCGATCCAACACCTTGATCGCCACGTTGATGGTGCATTTGGGCGACGCGGACGCCATGTTGTGCGGTTTGGTAGGCCGCTTTGATGGCCATTTGGAGCACATTCGAGACATCATCGGGCTGGAGCCGGGCATGCGCGCCTTGGCAACGGTCAATGCACTGATGCTGGATCAGCACACGCTCTTTATTGCAGACACGTATATCAACGAAGAGCCCGACGCAGCGTTGTTGTCCGAAATTGCCAGAATGGCTGCCGACGTGGTCAAAGGCTTTGGCTTGCCGCCCAAGGTGGCGTTTTTATCGCATTCCAACTATGGCTCGTCCAACCGACCTTCAGCCAAGCGCATGCGCGAAGCCCGTGATCTGTTCGCGCTGGCAGCGCCCGATGTTGAGTGCGACGGCGAGCTGCACGGCGACGCCGCATTGTCAGAATCCATCCGCGACACCAGCTTGGCAGACTCGACTCTGCACGGCTCGGCCAACGTGCTCATCTGTCCAAACCTGGATGCGGCCAACATCCTCTTCAACGTGCTCAAGAGCACGGCGGGCCGGGGTACGACTATTGGCCCTATTTTGCTGGGCGCTGCCGGCGCAGCCCATGTGCTCACGCCGTCATCGACGGTGCGACGCGTTGTCAACATGACCGCCTTGGCTGCGGCTCAGGCGGCGCGACGCAAAAACTAAAGTGCCAATAAAAATGCCAGCACCTGTTTTGGGTTGCTGGCATTTTCCACGGTATCGACGTGAGATGGAACGTCGGAACTTAGGCCATTTCTGTGGCGGGATCACGCTCCATCAACGCGCCCACCACATGGGAAGGGTGCAAGCTGCCATCAAGCAGCGACACGACCGCCTCGCTGATCGGCATTTCCACCCCTAATTGGCGGGCGCGCTTCACCACCGTGCGTGCGCAGTAAACGCCTTCGGCCACATGGCCAAGCGACTCCACCGCTTGGGCAAGCGTATTGCCCTGCGCCAGCAGCAAACCCACCCGCCGATTTCGCGAGAGGTCACCCGTCGCCGTCAGCACCAAGTCTCCTAGGCCTGAAAGGCCCATGAAGGTCTCAGCTCGAGCACCCAATGCCAATCCCAACCGCGTCATTTCCGCCAGACCACGTGTGATCAACGCCGCGCGGGCATTGAGCCCCAAATCCAAACCGTCGCACAGGCCCGTTGCAATTGCCAGCACGTTTTTCACCGCTCCACCCACCTCAACGCCAACGATATCGTCGTTCGCGTAGACCCGCACACTGGGACTGTGAAAAGCTTGAACCAGCACGTCGCGCACTTGAGCATGTTCGCTGGCAGCAACCAGCGCTGTTGGCTTTGCCAATGCCACTTCCTGCGCAAAACTGGGTCCACTGAGGACACCAGCCAGCAAGCCAGGGGCTACCTGGGCCCTGATTTCGTGACCGAGCGCACCTCCTTGCGTCCCGACGGCATAGGCCGAGGAGGGCCCCGCTTCAAACCCTTTGCACAGCCACGCCACCGGTGCTTTGCAATTGCGAAGCAATTCGAGCAAAGGACGCAAACCTGCCATGGGTGCGGCCAACACCACCAAGTCGCTTTGCGCTGCAAGTGTGCAAAGAGCAATTTCGTCGCCGCTGGCGAGCAGCATTCCGGCAGGAAAGTCAGCTCCCGGCAAGTAGCGAGCGTTGCTCCGCGACACTTGCATCGTCTCGCGCTGCGTAGCGCTGCGACACCACAACGTGACATTGTGGCGATCTGGGTGCGCTGCCGCACTAATGGCGACCGCTGTACCCCACGCGCCGGCGCCCACCACTGCGATTTTCATGGAGAGCAACTCGCTCTAATCACGCGAGAACGGGCAAAATTTTTGACAAGAAAACCCAATAGCATCCTCGCTTACTGGGGCAGCGTAGCACCTTCGCCCGTGCCTGCGGTCTGGGTTTGCTGCTGCTGTTCGTACATGGCCTGGAAATTGATCTCCGCGAGGTGTACAGGCGGAAAGCCGGCGCGAGTTACCAAATCGGCAACATTGCCGCGCAAATACGGATAGACGATTTGCGGGCAGGCAATGCCCATGATGGGTCCCATTTGGTCTTCTGGAATATTGCGAATTTCAAAGATGCCAGCCTGTTTGGCTTCCACCAGAAAAACCGTTTTGTCCTTGATGCGGGTGTGCACGGTAGCGGTCACGCAAACTTCGTAAAGGCCTTCACTCACGGGCGTAGCTTCCACGCCGAGTTGAATGTCCACATTGGGCTGCTCTGAATCGAGCAAGATCGCCGGGGAGTTGGGTTGCTCCAACGACATGTCTTTCAAGTAGACGCGCTGAATTTGGAATATGGGGTTTTCTTCGTTGGCCATGATGTACTCGTCTTTCAACTCAAACCGGGCCTTGCCGGCAGCGGCGGCCCCAAAAACAAATCCGCCGCGGAAAATCAATTTCCGCAGCGGTCTCGGTACCAATTATGCCGCGCTTAGCAGCAGCACCAGTTCGTCCCGACCATCCAACGCCACTAGATCGTCATATCCGCCCACGTGCGTTTCACCAATGAAAATTTGCGGTACGGTGCGCCGGCCAGTCACCTCCATCATGTGGGTACGGGCCTGAGGATCGGTGTCGATGCGAATTTCCTCGATGTTCTCCACCCCTTTGGATTTCAACATCTGTTTTGCGCGGGTGCAATATGGGCACACACCCGTGGTGTACATCTTGACGACTTGCATGAGCTTCCTTTGTTTGTAAAAGCTACGAGACGTGGGGCTCTAGAACCCCGTATGAGCGGACTATATGGGGTTGTCTTACGTTATTTCTACTGGCAGGTTGGCGTCTCGCCACCCTCTAAGACCCCCGGCCAGAACGTGCACGTTTGCATAACCCAGCTTGCGCGCAATCTCCACCGCGCGACCTGAACGGTTACCGGTTGCGCACAGCAGGACCAGCGGCAGCGACTTATTTTTTACCGTTGCGGGCAAGCGCACCTCGAAGTCATCTAACGGCACGTTGCGCGCTCCAACGGCATGGCCAGCGGCGTATTCGTCAGCGTTGCGTACGTCGATGAGAACGCCTTTTTCGCGATTGACCACCTGCACCGCGTTCGCAGGCGTCAGCCCACCATTCACCCCGCCTTTGAGCATGGGGACAATCAACAGCGCGCCGGAGGCAATGGCCATGACGAACAAATACCAGTTCTCGACGATGAAATTCACGGGCTTCCTTGGTTGGGTAAGCTTGCAATTTTAGAATGGTCAGTTCTGACCCGCTCTCACCCAGGCCTTCCATGCACAAGCTCGTACTCATTCGCCACGGTGAATCCACCTGGAATCTCGACAACCGCTTCACCGGCTGGACTGATGTCGACCTCACCAACACCGGCATCGCACAAGCCAAAACCGCTGGCAAATTGCTGCAAGATGGCGGCTATGAATTTGACCTCGCTTGCACTAGCGTGCTTAAGCGCGCCATCCACACTTTGTGGCATTGTCTGGATGCAATGGACCGCATCTGGGTGCCCGTTACAAAGGACTGGCGTTTGAATGAGCGCCACTACGGGGCGCTACAAGGCCTTAATAAAAGCGAGACCGCTCAGAAATATGGTGACGAACAGGTGCTCGTCTGGCGTCGCAGCTACAGCACACCTCCACCTGCGCTAGAGGCCAATGACCCGCGCTGCGAGCGCGGCGATCTGCGGTACGCGGCATTGCAAGACAGCGATATCCCGCTAACAGAGTGCTTAGAGGACACCGTGGCGCGCGTCATGCCATTCTGGAACGACGCGCTCGCTCCGGCGGTACGCTCGGGCAAACGAATTCTGGTGGCGGCGCATGGAAACTCAATTCGCGCGCTTGTGAAATATCTCGACAACATCTCTGACGATGACATTATTGGCGTCAACATTCCCAACGGTATTCCGTTGGTTTATGAGCTCGACGAGAACCTCAAGCCCCTACGACATTACTATCTGGGTGACGCACAAGTAGCCGCACAGGCGGCGAGCGCCGTAGCGGCACAAGGTAAAAAGTAAGCGCAGGGTCAACGCCCGGCGGCAGGCAGTGCACTGGTGGGAACCCTTGGCCGGCTCCGAGGGCATCTGAGGTGATTAACAAATAAGCTGCTTGCACGGTATAGCGGTGTCTATTGGTTTGGTAAAAGGGGTTGTATGGGCCAGAAATTGAAGACTGCAGGTTGGATTGCTATCGGCGTTTTTGCCGGTGCGCTCACCACCGTATCGCTGCAAACCGTAGCGCGCGGAACCATGACGCCACTGCCGCTGGAGGAGATTCAGCAGCTTTCAGCGGTATTTGGCTTGGTTAAGAGCGACTACGTTGATCCGGTCGATGACAAGAAGCTGATCACCGACGCGATTTCCGGCATGGTGTCCAGCCTGGACCCCCATTCGCAGTATTTCGATAAAAAGTCTTTCTCCGAATTTCGGGAAGGCACCTCAGGCGAGTTTGTTGGACTGGGAATTGAAATCACGCAAGAAGATGGCCTTATCAAAATCGTCTCCCCGATCGAAGACACTCCAGCGTTTCGTGCCGGACTGAAAACCAACGACTTGATCACCATGATCGGCGACACGCCGGTAAAGAGCCTCACCCTTAGCGAAGCCGTAAAGCGTATGCGTGGCCAGCCGAACACCCAAGTAACGTTGACGATTCTGCGCAAGGAGGAGAGCCGAACCTTTCCTGTCACCATCACCCGCGCCGAGATAAAAACCCAATCGGTCAAGAGCAAGGTCGTCGCGCCGGGTTACGCGTGGATTCGTGTCTCTCAGTTTCAGGAGCGGACGGTTGACGACTTTGTCCGCAAGGTGCAGGACCTTTATAAGCAAGAGCCACAGCTCAAAGGAATTGTTCTCGACCTGCGCAACGACCCAGGTGGTCTGTTAGACGGCGCTGTAGCCCTGTCTTCGGCCTTCTTGCCTGCTGATTCAGTTGTAGTTTCAACCAAAGGCCAATTGCCGGACAGCAACGCCATATTCACCGCAAGCCCCGAGTTCTACTCGCGGCGCGGTGGTGACCCACTGAAAGGTCTACCCAACGCGCTGAAGACGGTACCGCTGGTTGTGCTCATCAACGGTGGTTCCGCTTCGGCCAGCGAAATCGTCGCTGGCGCGCTGCAGGACCACAAGCGCGCCATCGTCATGGGAAGTCAGAGCTTCGGCAAAGGCTCGGTGCAGACCGTTCGGCCATTAGGCCCTGACACCGGCATAAAGCTCACTACGGCTCGTTACTACACACCCAGCGGAAAATCCATCCAGGCCAAGGGCATCCTGCCTGACGTGATGGTGGACGAAACGGCGGAAGGCAACTTGTTCGCCGCATTGCGGATGCGCGAAGCCGATCTGGATAAGCACCTGGCCAGTGGTCAAGGTGCCGAAGTGAAAGACCTGGCCCGCGAGCAAGCACGTGAACAGGCGCGCAAACGGATGG
Source organism: Burkholderiales bacterium (assembly GCA_038235025.1). Classification (GTDB taxonomy): domain Bacteria; phylum Pseudomonadota; class Gammaproteobacteria; order Burkholderiales; family Burkholderiaceae_C; genus Simplicispira. The sequence goes on along the minus strand of JBBSUJ010000032.1, from coordinate 7,821 downwards.
AAGAAGAATCTTCCAAGTCGCTGGCGGAGCGTCGCTTACCAGACTTTGGGTCTGAGCAAGACTTTCCGCTGCAGCAGGCCCTGAACCAATTGCGCGGCGCCCCAGTAGTGGCCAGCAAGACCCAGACCGAGCGCCCCGAAGAGAAAAAAGAAACGCCTTGACTCTCACGGTGCCTAACCCGCACGACCACGAAGGCCGGCAGCCAACAGGCGTGCTGGCCTTTCTTTTTCACCACGATCACCCTCCGTCCTGCAGCTCCGGTGAAGCCAGAACGCAAGCTTCCACAGCATGACCGACGAACAACTTCTCCGTTATTCCCGCCATATCCTCCTCGACGACATCGGCATTGAGGGCCAGGAACGCATTCTCGCCAGCCATGCGCTGGTCGTTGGAGCAGGTGGGCTGGGTTCGCCCGCCCTGCTCTATCTGGCAGCTGCGGGTGTCGGGCAAATAACGCTGCTGGACGACGATGTTGTGGACCTCACCAATTTGCAGCGCCAAATTGCCCACACCACCGCTCGCATAGGCCAGCCCAAGGTGGAGTCCGCCGCCATTGCCATGCGGCAGCTCAATCCGGATGTGCGGGTTCATCCGCTTCTCAAACGGGTGGACCAAGGCTTGCTAGACATACTCGTACCGCAGGCCGATGTTGTACTGGACTGCAGCGACAACTACGCTACCCGCCACGCCATCAACGCGGCGTGTGTGCGCCACCGCAAACCGCTGGTGGCCGGTGCCGCATTGCGATTTGACGCGCAGGTAACCGTGGTGGACCCGCGGCTTGATTCCAGTCCCTGCTATGCCTGCCTTTTTTCGCCGACAGCAGTACTAGAGGAAACGGCATGTGCCACGCTGGGAGTGCTGGGCCCGTTGGTGGGCATCGTCGGATCGATACAGGCCGCCGAGGCCCTGAAGCTGCTGGCGCATGCCGGAACTTCATTGGCAGGAAAGCTGCTGCTCTTGGACGGGCGGAGCATGCAGTGGACTCGCGTGCGCGCAGCTCGCGACCCGCAATGCACCGTGTGCTCGTCCCCGCACGCAACGTAGGAATTCCCTTACGTGGCGTGCACGCAAGCGCTGGCAAAATCGCGCGCTTGCCGTTAGTACACTTTGGATACGGGCGAATCGCCATCCTGCCAGCCGCGCACTGGACTGCTTTGTGAAATTGAAAACTTATATCGTCGAAGACAACGCCACCATCCGCGAGAACTTGATAGGTACGCTGGAAGAGCTGGCGACCATCGAGCCCGTGGGTGCCGCCGAAACGGAAGATGACGGAAAGGCTTGGCTAACGCAGCACAGCGACGACTGGGATTTGGCGATTGTGGACCTTTTCTTGCGCCAGGGCAGTGGCCTCGGCGTACTTGCCGCCTGTCGGCAGCGTAAGCCGCACCAGCGCATGGTGGTGCTCAGTAACTACGCTACGCCCGATGTACGCATGAGATGCGCCCAGTTAGGGGTCGATGCAGTGTTCGACAAATCCAATGAAATCGACGCGCTGGTGGACTACTGCATTTCACAGGCAAACGGGCTGGACGCGGCCAGCGCCCCGCCGCAGCCCTGAAAACCCCATGCTCCTAGCCGCTGAGCGCGGCTCGGATTGCTCTTTAGTCAATCAGACGGTTTTTCAGCGCGTAATAGGTCAGGTCGCTGTTGGAGCTAAGCGCCATCTTCTCCATCAAGCGCGTGCGATAGGTGCTCACCGTTTTCACACTCAACGAAAGCGACTTCGCAATATCGCCAGCGGTTTCCCCGCGGGCCAGCTTCAAAAATACCTGGAATTCGCGCTCCGACAGCTGCTCGTGCGGGGGAGCGTCATCTTTGCGATTGAGTTGTTGAGCGAGCAGTTCCGCCACCGATGGCGTCAGATAACGTCGGCCCAGGGCAATCGTGCGAATGGCTTCCACAATCTCTTTAGGCTCGCACTCCTTGTTCAAGTATCCGCTCGCCCCTTGGCGAATCAGCGAGATGGCGTAGTGCTCCTCAGGGTAGCCGCTCAAAATCAAGATGCCCATGTCAGGAGCCTTGGCGCGCAACATTGCGAGCGCATCCAGACCGCTTTGCCCTGGCATGGCAAGGTCCATCAACAACACGTCAATTTCTTGCGCGCGAACCAAGTCAATCGCTTCGCGCCCATTGCCGGCCTCGCCGACTACGCGCAAGTCGACATACTCGCCAAGAAACTGCTTGAGTCCCGAACGGACAATGGCGTGGTCGTCAACGATTCCAATGTTGATCATGCTAGGTCTTTCTGGCCGCTCTTGGGCGTCCCTTGGATGGCTTTGAGTATTAAGGCGCCCCCGTTTGGCGGGAGCAGGTTGTTTTCCATTATCCAGAATTTGACGCGCACTCAGACGCGCGCAGGACATTTCCATGCAGTGGTCTCGAATCAAGAAAATCGCTTTCAGTTTACCCATCGCAGTGGCAGCCGCCCTGGCACTTGTGGCCATCAACGAAGTCGGGTTTCGAAGCTCGGTCACCGCGTTGGAACAGATAGCGCAAAAACAGACGCTGCGAAACTCTGTCACGCAACTGCTCCAAAGCATGCTGGATGCCGAGACGGGCAACCGCGGCTACCTGCTTACGGGCGACGACCGCTATCTCGAACCCTACGAACAAGCAATCTCCACGGTCAACACCAATCTGGACCAATTGCGCACGCTGGTGGTGTCATCGGCCGCCGATCTAGCGGAATTTGGCAAGCTGTCGCGGCAGGTGTCGCGCAAACTGTCAGAGATGGACCTGAGCGTTCGGCTGCGCCGCCAGGGCAACGAAGATGCGTGGAAGTTTGTGCTTTCAACCGACGTGGGGCTTGAGAATATGCAAGCGGTGCGACAACACGCCAAAGCCCTCATCGGTTACGCCAGCGTAGGAATCAACGTTGCGCAAGAGCAGATTCACAACTCGCTGCTTTTGGCGCGTCTAGGAATTTCATTGGTCTGCGCCATCGGCCTGCTCGCTTTCTACATGTATTTGAGACAGACGCACGCTTTGCAAAAATCGACTGAGCTTGCGCAGGCATCGTTGGAGGCAGAACGTTCACGCCTGGAAGAGCTCGTGGGCGCGCGTACCGAAACACTTTCTGAGTTGGCCAATCACCTTCAACAAGTCCGCGAGGAAGAGCGCGGGCATTTGGCGCGCGAGCTGCACGACGAGTTGGGCGCTTTGCTCACCGCGGCAAAGCTTGATGTGGCTCGGCTCAAATCCAGGATAACGAATGAAGGCCCCGAAATTGCTGAGCGACTGAAGCACCTGAGCGAAAGCCTCAACGGCGTGATCGCGCTTAAGCGCCGCATCATCGAAGATTTGCGCCCTTCGTCCTTGTCCAACTTGGGGATGACAGCTGCCATCGAAATCCTGACCCGCGAGTTCTCAGAGCGGGCCGGTCTGGACGTGCAGACCAACATTGAGCCCGTCAACATGCCTGAGACGACGCAGTTGACCATCTACCGCATGGTGCAGGAATCACTCAATAACATTGCGAAGTATGCGCAAGCAAAGCAGGTGTTGGTCACAGTGCACAACTACCCTACCCACGTAGCAGTGCAGATACGCGACGACGGAAACGGGTTCGATCTGTCAGACGTCGGCCGCGGCTCTCATGGCTTATTGGGCATGCGCCACCGCGTGGAATCGGCGGGAGGGAGGCTCACGATCACATCGGCCCAGGGAGAAGGCACCCAAGTTACTGCTGTGATTCCTGTCGTCAACGACCCTCCCGCCCTTTCTGAGCCAACCGTGTGACAGCCGCAGCTCGTACACGATGCGAAACGTTATGGGCAGCAACAAGTCGGATATGTAGGCGTCCACCTACGCAGCCCACCTCGCGCCTGCTGACACCGCGTGTGGCGCGCCGCTTGCACTCCTCGCTTGGTCAGCCCCGTAAAGTACTGACAAGCGCTCTCACTGTTGTAAGCGCACCCATTTACACCCGCTGCTGTTCAATAGGCAGCATCCAGAGGAGTTAGACATGCTGCACTACGCCGTCGTATTCTTGGTAATCGCCCTGATTGCCGCGTTGTTTGGCTTCGGCGGAATTGCCGCAGGTGCCGTAGGCATTGCCAAAATACTTTTCTTTGTATTTGTTGTGCTGGCTGTGTTGACCTTCGTGGTCAGTCTGTTTCGAAGAGGCTAGGGTAGGCTCACACCAAGCCTTACTGGGCCCACTAAGCGTCAACATTCCCGTCCCGGGCCCACACGAAGCCCCCGTCTTTCACAACCCTTTATCAGGAAGCTCCCATGAACACGCAGCAAGCCACCACCAAAGTCAACGAAGTTACCGACAAGGCAGCAGACGCCGTTCGACACGCCGCCGACTCCACCCTCAATAGCGCGGAAAAAGCCCTGAGCAGCACCCGCAGCGCAGCGAACCAACAGCTTGATCGGGCGGCTGGCGCGGTCAGCGGCATGCAGGCCGAGGTGGATCCTACGATCAACGAACTCGCCGCAAAAGCGCAGGCGCTGGCAGAGCGCAGCATTAACTACTGCGCGGAAAGGGGCGAGCGCATTCGCCACCAAGTTGACCAGTACTCCGAGGCCACCAATCGCTACGTGGTTGACCAGCCTGCCAAGTCGATGATGATCGCATTCGGCAGCGGCGCGGCACTCGCCACGTTGTTGATTTTGGCAATGCGCGGCAGCAGCCGCGATTGAGCACTCCGACACTTTTTGCACACGCCCCATTTGCCAAGCCCGCCCTGCGGGTGGTAGCCCAGTAAAAGAACGACGCCATGACACAAGACAGCCCAAACACAACCATGGAACTTGACCACGCAGCCCTGCATGCTGCCGCTACGAGCCACCTTGACCGCGGGGCCGTAACGCCCTCGTCTAGCCCGTATCGCGAATCCATCATCAAGCTTCTCAATGGGTCACTGGCCACTGAACTGGTGTGTGTGCTGCGTTACAAGCGCCATCACTTTACCGCGCATGGCTTGGCATCGCCCGCCATCGCAGCTGAGTTTCTAGTGCACGCTAACGAAGAGTCTGGCCACGCGGACAAGCTGGCCCAGCGAATCGTGCAGTTAGGCGGCGAGCCTGACTTTTCGCCCAACGGGATCGAAGAGCGCAGCCACGCGAAATACGACGACTCCACCGATCTGCAGGACATGTTGCGAGCCAACTTGGTCGCCGAGCGAATTGCGGTGGAGGCCTACCGCCAGATGATCAAGCTCATCGGCGACAAGGACCCCACGACCAAGCGCATGCTTGAAGAAATTTTGCAGGACGAAGAAGAACACGCTGACGAAATAAGCGATTGGCTCGAACGATAGTCTCCCCACAGCAGACCGGTGAGAGGGGTGCAACGGACCGGCTTGCTGCAACTTTCGCACCCGCGATTCCCCTACAGAACACAAAAGGAAAAATCATGAAATTCGCACGCGCTTTAACCTTCGCCGCAATTGCTGGCATGACCGTTATTACCGCAGGTTGCTCGGTTGCCCGCGACCAGCAAACCGTCGGTTCCTACGTCGACGATTCGGGCATCACCACCGCGGTGAAGGCCAAAATGGCCGAAGACAAATCGGTTTCTGCTACCTCTATCAGCGTGGAAACGCTCAAAGGCACGGTACAGCTCTCCGGTTTCGCCAAGTCACAAGTAGAAAAAGACCGCGCTTCCGAAATTGCCCGCACGACCAAGAACGTGCGTGACGTGCGCAACAACATCGTTGTTCGCCCATAAAGCGCCCCAGTGCCCAGACGGGGCACAAACCTGATCGGCCCGCCCTGCGCGGGCCTTTTGTTTTTCCCGATAAGCTGGACCTTATGCAAGTCTTCAACTGCAGCTACTGCGGCAATCTGGTGTTTTTCAACAGCGTGCACTGTGTGCACTGTGGGCACACCCTCGCCTTTGCACCGGACCGCATTGCCATGCACGCGATGGAGCCCGCCCAGGACTCTGCCGAAGCGGGTCTCTTTACGTTGCTGCCTGCGGAAACACCTGAGGCTCGTTATCGCCAATGCTTTAACTACACGCAATGGAACAACTGCAATTTTGCGGTTCCGCAGCACAGCGCCAGCCTGTTGTGCGTGGCGTGCAGGCAAACCGTCGGCCTTCCAGACTTGTCGAGCGGCAGCAACGTCGCCGGTTGGTCACTGTTGGAGGGTGCCAAACGCCAGCTGTTCTACACCCTGGCGCGGCTGGGGCTCCAAAGTGTTGATGATGGCCCCCTGCCTGACCCCGGACCGCGTTACGCGTTCTTGGCCGACTGGCCCAACGGCGATCCGGTCCTGACAGGACATTCCCACGGCACCATCACCGTCAATGTGGCGGAGGCCAACAACGCCGAGCGCACTCGAAGGCGTGTGGATTTGAGCGAACCGTACCGCACGCTGCTCGGTCATCTGAGGCACGAATCAGGCCACTATTACTGGGACCGGCTTGTCCGCGATGCGGGCGGCCAGGACGCGTTTCGCGCTGTTTTTGGTGATGAACGCGAAGACTACGCCGCCTCGCTGGCGCGCCACTACGCGCGCAGCGAGCACAACGACTGGCAGGCGCTGCATGTCACGGCCTACGCGGCGGCGCATCCCTGGGAAGACTGGGCGGAGACCTGGGCCCACTACCTGCACATGATCGACCTGCTGGAAACAGCCTCTTCGTATGACGCTGCGCTTGCGCTGCCAGAGCCGCGCGCAGTGCGCCGGCCTGCGGTGCGCATTACCAATCCGTATGACGAAGAGAGCACGCCCGACTTTGCCGCCATGGTCCGCCAGTGGGCCCCTCTCACCCTGTTGGTCAACAGTCTAAACCGCAGCCTGGGTCAGGAGGACGCGTACCCGTTCGCCATCTCGGCAGGGGCACTGAAAAAGCTGGAGTTTGTGCACAACATCGTGACCCACTTTCAGCCCGAAAAAGCCGCAGCAAGCGCTGGGTAACACGCTTGGCTGCTATCCCGGTGAGCGGCACACCGGGATAGTGCCATCGAAGGCACCAAAGGGATGCGTTAGGGGGCCAAATCACCTGCTTGCTTGCGCTCCTGCACTTTGCGCTGTAGCTCGGCCAACACGCCTGCAGAGACAAACTTTTCTACCTCGCCCCCCAACAGCGCAATTTCGCGAACGAAGGTGCTGCTGATGAACTGAAATCTATCGCCGGGCGTGAGGAACACCGTCTCCACATCGGGCATCAACGTGCGGTTCATGCCAGCGAGCTGAAACTCATAGTCAAAGTCAGTGACCGCGCGCAGGCCGCGCACCATGGCTTTTCCACCGCGCGCCACTACAAAGTCGCGCACCAGGCCGTCAAAACTCTCCACGTTGACCTGCGGATAGCATGCCACCGCCTCTCGCACCATTGCCAGCCGGTCCTCCAGACTGAACAGGGTTTTTTTGTGGTGGCCCGCTGCCACCGCCACGATGAGGGTGCCAAAAAGCTGAGTGGCTCGGCGCACCACGTCCTCGTGCCCCAGCGTGATGGGGTCGAAGGTTCCGGGGTAAACGGCGATCACGTTTTTATGGGTCATGAGGGGCTCGGCTGGTGCAGTGCGAAAAGAGATGGGCGGTGCTGCCAAGCGACGCCACACAGGACTGGCGTGAATTATGGGCGCGTGGTCGTCCGCATTGCTCTAAAGCCCGCGACAGTTCAAACCACCGCAACCGGAGCCGCGTCGGGCTGCACCCGCAGACGGCCGGGCGAGCGCAGGCCCTTCTTTGTCAGCGTTGCTACGCCGTGCCTATAAATATATGATCCAAATAGGCTTTAAGTGTCAAGTTCCGTGCGATTATGTCCCTCTTCGCAGTTGGCCGCTCTTTAGGGCGCGCGAGCTAATGCATGAGGTGATAGCGTCTTTTAAGCATAAGGAGCCCAAGCCGTGAGTC
>JBBSUJ010000031.1:0-33980 GCA_038235025.1 Burkholderiales bacterium | reverse complement strand
TCGCGCTTTCTTGTGCGTTTGGCGACGAGTTCAAAACCACTGGAGGATGCACTGGCGAGGCTTAGTTGCTTCATGTGAGTTTTAACGCTTCACACTGGGAGATGGTTGGCACTGGTGCAGGGGTTTTGCAGAGTTTCCTTAACGTGTATGATTTTCTTTCATTAAGGGCCGCTTCAATGGTCTGAAGAGTAGCTTCATTGCGGTCTACTGACCTGGCCAAGTTGTAAAACTCGCTACTGCCGTAATTCGACATCGCTGTGGTCAGGCGAAAGACAACAAATATGAAGTTCTCGATCCGCGTAAAAATTGAAATGCGTTCGGATTCATTTTTTTGATTTTTCAAGATGGCCATTACCAGTGGTCTGAAGTAGCCCATACCGCCGCGATTTAGGCGATCAATCCATTGGCGCTCAGATGGTGAAACACCATCCGCGATTTCAGGATAAAAAGAATTGAACCAATGGATTGCCGAATCCTGAAGGCTTTTCACATAGTCGCGAATTTCAATCGGTGTAAGTTCCGCTACCGATGTCGCCACATTACTTACAACATCCTCCTCAAGGTCGTCAACCTCCTCAATCTCACGATCAGTGAGGACTTCATCTGAAACCTCCAAGACCACGTCCTTCTCGACTTTCTTTTGTACTTTCTTAGGCGTGAACTGCTCATCCAGCAGAAATCTTATGTAGTCTTTGCCAGTCTGCCTCGAATACTTAAAATACATTATCCAATGAGCACGTAGAAAATCGTCGTCATTGAGGGGGCGCGTCTTATTTCTTCCTAACTGGTAGTACACCTCTCGCCATGCCAAGTTAATCGTGTCCCGCAGACTCCCCCTCGATGCCACGTCGAGTTCCTCCTCACCGTAGAGAGTGGTGAGGTAAATCAAACGATTCTTGAGCAGTTCCAAGTCAGAGAGTTTTTTCCCTCGGTTGTTCATGGTCTCAAAAGCAACGAAAACATCAAACTCATCCTTGATGATGTATTCATTAAACAAGAATCTTTTCGTCAACTTCTTGTAAACCTCCTGCAATCCCTTCATCCCAGATTGCCCGTAAAGTTCGCGAAATTGTTCGGTGAAGTACGTTTTTGCGTTATTGAGATTGAGGGTGTAGAAAGTTTCCTTGACTGAGCCGCCACCAAGTTCACCCAAAATGCGGTAACGCATGTAGTCGTAGCTGGGGTTATCGCTTTCATAGCCGAACTTATAGGTACGAAACTGATCGCCAGTGGGTTTAGTCTTGAAAAGAAAACGTTCTTGCAGCCCTAGCAAACTGAGACTGTCAGCAATGTAAATATCTTGGTCTGCCTTGCCTGAGTTTTCAGGCAATGTTTTTACGAAGTCAGCAAATGCTTGCAGGAAAATAATGAAAGTGGTCAAACGCTGCTGGCCATCAACAATGTGAAGCACCTTGTATGAGTGGTCATCAACGAGCCAGTATTCCTTAGAACTTTCAGCTACTTCCGCCTGAGGTATTAGCTTCAAAGTGAGCACGCCGGTGTAATGCGAACGGTCGCTAGAGAGATTGATCAGGTCTTCCCAAAAGTCCTTTAACTGCTCGTGCTGCCATGCATAGCCACGCTGGTAATCAGGTATCCGAAAAATCTTTTCCTTAAAAAGACTATCGAGCGATTTCGGTTCTTCCATGGAGTAACTCTTTCTTGATAATTACGAAATCCGAAACACCTTCATCACCTCATCACCCAGGTGATTGATCACCTTCACGGCAATGCGCCCGGACTTCGGCTTGTCGAACGGGCGCGAGGTGTCGCTGTTGAGCGTGTCCCAGGCTTCTTTGTCAATCTCGGCCTTGAGCGTGGTCTTGAGGGCACTGTAGGGGTCGTTGGCCCCCAGAAAGTAGGCGTGGCGCACGAAGAAGCTTTCTTCGTTGTAGTCGGTGTCTATGAACCAGCAGGCAATGCCGTCGGCACCGTCGCTGACCACTTCGCCGGTCTGCGGTTTGAACACGTCCACACCGTTGACCTTGATGCACATCTGGCCATTGGCCTGGGGCAGCAAGGTAATGTCTGGCTCACCAAAGATCACGAACAGGTTGCCCTTGCCGGTGTTCTTCAGGTCTTCGGCCATGTGCAGGTCGGCATTCATACGGGCCTTGAGCACGGGGATGCGGCCAAGCTTGCTGAACTCTGTCGCGTGCGCCTCGTAGTTAAAGGCGCAGGCAATCAGCACGTCAAAGCCGGCGTCGCCACACTCGCGGGCGGCTTCCACCAAGTCGCTGCGCTGCACGGTGCCGAACTCGGGGCCGATAAAAATACCGGCGCGCTTTTCCGCGTCGCCTTCCATATAGCGGCCCTCGGCACACACTGCGCCTTCGCCCGGCCAAGGCGTGAGCGAGGTGAAGGTGATGCGGTCGGCCTTGTGCGCCTGCTGCACGCCGGCGGTTTTGAGGTTGTCCAGAATCATCTGCGGGAAGGACTGGCGGGCCTTGTACTCGGCCACGTTGTCGCTCAGGCTGTCGATCAGCTCGTCGTCTTCGTCCACGCCCAACATGCGGTGCGGGCTGAGGGATTCGACCGTAAAGGGCCCCGCCACGCGCACGGCCTTGTTGTTGGCGTAGGGCTTGTCGTACAGGTACTCAAACTCGGCCTTGGCCGCTATTGAGGCGTCAATCTCTTGTTGGCGCGCAATGCGGGCCTGCCACCAGTCTTTTAGGAGTGTTTTAGCCTCCTGGCGCTTATCTGACGTACGTGGGCAGCTATCATTTTTGATTTCATCAGCGGTGGCAGCGGTGGCAGCGGGTGTGGCGGAAGGCGGCAGCTCACGGGGAATCTCCCACTCCAGCCAGTTTTTATCCAGCGCGGCGTTGAGCTGTAGGCGCAGCGGCTCCAGCGTGGCCTGCCATTTGTCCCAGATCACGTCGATCTCGGCGTTGTTGGCAATGGATTTGAGGGTGATGTGCGGCACGCGCTCATAGACAAATCCGTGGCGGATGTTGCCTTGCACCGGCTGGCTGCTGGGTGCTGTGAGGGTGACTGCCGCCTCTTTGATCTGGCCCTCACGCGAATCGGCTAGCAGGTAAAACGGGTAGCGTGCGCCCATGATTCGGGCGCGAGCCAGGGCCAGTGCCACGCGCGAGGTGTCGATGGTGATCCAGCGGCGGCCCCATTGCTCGGCGACCGTGGCGGTGGTTCCGCTGCCGCAGGTGGGGTCCAGCACGAGGTCGCCGGGGTCGGTAGTCATTTGGATGCAACGTTCAATGACCTTCGTGGCCGTTTGAACAATGTAGATTTTGTCTTCGCCAGAAAACCCTGCAATAGCCGTGTCGTCCCAGTTGTCGGATACGGGTACAACTGGGAAATCGTCAACGTACCGCTTGTAGTTGGGTAACGTGCCGGAAAGAATCAGGCGATTCGCTCGAATGAGCCGATACATCCCTTCCATCGTCGTTTTCCAGTTGTGATTTGATCCACTATGAAAACTTTTACCCTGGAATTCGAACGCGCAGGTCGTGTTCGCCCTCACGCCTTGGGAACGCAAATTCTGAGCCGACAGGACACTCCAGCCATCAGGGAGATAAGACCAATCTCTAACCTCCTCGCTCTTCATCTTTCTCCACTCGCCAGTTTTACGCTTTTCTGTAACGTTGTAGCTGGCTAATTGATTCGACTTCTTTAGATAACTTTGCCGATATTTAACAGATGCCCTCTTTTTTGCGTACCAAAGAATAAAGTCTCCGCTAGTGGGCAGGAGTGCGGCGGAAGTGGCTGTTGTCTTTGAGAATGCAATCTGACAAACAAAGTTTTCGTCGCCAAAAACTTCGTCAAGCAAACAGCGAAGACGATGAATATTTTCATCGCTAATCTGGACAAAGAGGGAACCGCTGTCGCTTAGTAGATCGCGAGCCACAGTCAATCGGTCACGGATGTAAGTCAGGTACGAATGGATGCCATCGCGCCAAGTATCGCGAAAGGCTTTGACCTGTTCTGGCTCGCGTGTGATGTGCTGGGCATTGCCGTCCTTCACATCCCGGCTGGTGGTACTCCACTGAAAATTGCTGTTGAATTTGATGCCGTACGGCGGGTCAAAATAAATGCACTGCACCTTGCCGCGCAAGCCCTCGCGCTCGGCCAGGCTCGCCATCACCTGCAGGCTATCGCCCAGAATCATGCGGTTGGTCCAGTTCTGGTCGTGCTGGTAGAACTCGGTTTTGTCCGCGCCCTTGGGAATGCCGTTGAAGTCTGAGAACAGGTCGGCGGTGGTCTGCCCGGCTTCGTGCTCGCGCTCGCGCGTGGTGCGCAGCAGGTCGTCAATCAGCGCCTTGGGGTGGACTTTTTCCTGGATGTAGAGCGGTGGCGCGTTGACCACCAGGTCGCTCCAGTCCTGCTCGTCCTTGCCGCGCCAAACCAGTTGCGGGTCCAAGTCGGTGTTGCGCGGGTAGCGGATTTGCTTGGGGGCAATGTGCTCTTGGGAAGCAATGGACTGCTGCTCGACCGATGGAATGTTTTTGCGCTTGGCTTCGTCGTGGGTGAGGGTTTCGACGTGTTTGGTGCTGAGGGGCTGGGTGCTGCGTGTGGCCATGGGAAATCTCGTGTGCGTGGGTGGCAGAAGCAATGCGGATCAAAGGAAACCAATGGGCGGCTTGGCTTTGCGCGTTTTGTCTTCGGCGATGAGTTGCTTGATGGCGTCAAAGACCTGCGAAAACTGCTCGTCGTAGCGGGTTTCCATGGCTTCAATGCGGCGCGCCAGGTCGCGGTTGGAATCCATCAGGCGGCGCAATTGCACAAAGGTGCGCATGATGGCAATGTTGACCTCGACCGCGCGCTGGGAGCGCAGCACGCTCGACAGCATGGCGACGCCTTGCTCGGTGAAGGCGTAGGGTAATGTGCGCCGTCCCCCTCTGGCGTTTGACATCACAATTTGTGATGTCAAACCAGCCCCTGGCGGTGTGTTCGTCGCTGTTGGGGACGACTTGGCACCTGATGCGGTCACAATTTGTGACCGCATCACTGCCCACTCCTCTGTGGTGAGTTGGAACATGAAGTCGTCGGGGAACCGTGCGCGGTTGCGTGCAACAGACTGGTTCAAAGCACGGGCTTCAACGCCGTACAGGTCGGCCAGATCGGAATCAAGCAGCACTTTCTCGCCACGAACCAGATAGACGAGTTTGGCCAGGCTCTCTGGCTTGGGGGAAATCGTGTTCATGGATTCAGCCCCTCTATCAGCTTGTTGAAGTTGGCATCCACCGTGGCCTTGAAGTCGGCCTCGATCTGGAACACTTCGGTGAACTCGGCAAACGCCCAGCGGCCATGGCTGCCCAGGTGGTTGACGCCGGGCACCCAGTAGGTGTCCATGGTTGATTTTTTCTCTATCGCATCTTCGCCCCGGTAGCCTTTGATTTCGACCACCAGGTGCAGCGGGTCTACCGGGCCGTGGCCGTCGTCCACAAGCACGACAAAGTCGGGCAGGTATTTGCGCAGGGTGGAGCCAAAGCGGTAAGGCACCTCCAGCCCCAGGTTGTGGTTTTTGACGTAGGCCAGCACCTTGGGGTGCGATTCGGCCACGCGGCAGAATTCGGCCTCCCAGTCACTGTCCAGAATCACCCAATTGAGCTGGCAGTGCTTGGAGCTGGTTTCCCAGCGATCAGTCTTGCTGGTGTTGAAGCGCACATGGGCGCTGGAGCCGGTGGGGTTGTAGGCATCGAGCAGTGCCTTGATGGGGCGCTCGCCCAGAAACTGGCGGGTGATGGCGGCGGTGATCTTGTTGCAGGCCATGTCGGCCAGCTCTTGGTACATCAGCAGGCCCGGATAGATGTTTTCGCCCTTGCACACCAGGTATTTGGGATTACCTTGGTCGTCCACCGCGTCAAGCCATTCCTTGACGATGCGCTTGAGCTGGCCAAACAGGTGCAGTTTGGGAGCTTCGCCGGGGTCGCGCCACTTGGTGTAAATCAGGCGCTTGGTGAGCTCAAACAGCAGCGTGCTCATGCGCATGTCGCCCAGGTGCTTGAGGCTCATGTCGGCACCCTCCCCGATGATGCCGGAGTTGCGCGTGTTGGACGGGCCGACCAGCGCGGGGCTCAGCGTCAATATAGATTCGTCATTGAACCTGGCGCTCAGGCGCTCTTCAGGCAGCTCGACCCGGTAGCCTTCCACGCGGGGGAAGGTGATCTCCAGCGCATCGCGCTCCGGGCGCATGGCTTTGACTTGCACGGTCTCGCGCGGCGGTTGGGGCGGGGCAATGACAGGCTTGGCTGTGAAGTTGAAGGGGATGCCAAATACGTCGGCGTATTCGACGCTGAACAGGCCCTTGTCCGGCCCATCCTCATTCAGCTCGTAGGACTGGCGGCGCAGCGCACGCCCGATCACCTGCTCGCACAGCAACTGCGTGCCAAAGGCGCGAATGCCCAGCACATGGGTGACGGTGTTGGCATCCCAGCCTTCAGTGAGCATAGACACCGACACGACGCAGCGGATGCCGCCACCGAGTTGTCCCTCCTTGCCCACGGTGTTCATCACTTCGCGCAGCAGTTCCTGGTCGGTGATGTTGTCGCCGGCACGGGCATCGCCACTGCGCTCGACGATCTCGCGCCGAAAGCGCTCAATTTCATCGGCGGCCATGCTGCGAAAGCTAGCGTCCAGCGCGTCACCGGCTTCGAGCTGTTCACTGTCGATCAGCAACGTATTGGGGCGCGGCAGCGGGTTGCCAGTGGTCTCTTCAAAGTTGCGGAACAGGGCCAGGCGACCGTTTTCCAGGGTGGTCGTGTCGTCGTCGTTCTTGCGGTGAAAGCCCGAAACAAAGTCATAAACCAGCTTAGAGATTGCGGTGTTCTGGCAGACGATGATGAAGCACGGGGGCACCTTGATGCCGCGCTCTTCCCACAGCTTGTGCGTTTTTTCGTAGTGGCCGTAGAGCGCCAGCAGCGCGGTTTGCAGGCGCAGGGGCAGCTTGAGCGGGTCCAGCTCGCCGCCGGTGCCACGGCCCTTTTTAGGCATGTCTTTGCGAATGTGTTCCCACAGGTTGCGAAACACCGGCATTTCTTCGCCGGGGATGTTCTCGGCTACCGGCACGCGGGGCAATTTGACGATGCCGCATTCAATCGCATCCATCAGTGAGAAATCGCTCATGGTCCAGGGGAACAAGGTGCCCTCAGCGTAGCCCGAGCCGCTCAAAAAGAACGGGGTGGCGGATAGGTCCATGACACGGGCAACGCCCAGCTTGCGGTTGACGGCTTCAATGCCTGAAATCCACAGACGGGCTGCCTCGCTGTTCTTGTCAGCCTCTTTCTTTTCATCGCCCTTGAGGGCTTCTTCATCTTCAGGTGTCGGTTTTTCGCGGTAACAGTGGTGGGCCTCGTCGTTGATGACCATGATGTTTTTCAGGCCCATGAGATCGGGCATGACACGCTGGATCATTTGGCCTTCGGTTTCCAGCGTCAGCGGAGCATCACCCGTACGGCCTTGTAGCAACTGGCGACCACCCTTGGACAGCTCGATACGCTCGCGCATCTTGAAGGCGTGGTAGTTGGTGATGACGATCTTGGCCTTGCCCATGTCATCGAGCATGTCGCTTGGCAGCAGCTCGCGGTCTTTGTAGTAGCTGTTGGGGTCGCCAGGCTGCAACACGCGCAGGCGGTCTTTGATGGTGAGGCCGGGTGCGCAGATCAGAAAACCGCGTGTGAAATGCTTGCTGGTCGGTCGGCGCACGGCATTGATTGTCTGCCAGGCAATCAGCATGGCCATGACGGTGGTTTTGCCTGCACCAGTAGCCAGTTTGAGAGCCAGGCGCATCAGCTCGGGATTAGCGTCTTTATTGGCACTGGCCAGGTGGTCGAGCAATAGCTTGCCGTTTTTGGTCTGCGGCGCAACTTCAGTCAGCCAAATAGCAGTTTCGGCGGCTTCGACCTGACAGAAAAACGGTCGTACGCCGCTGAAATTGTGGTGCCGCCAGTGTTGCAGCAGGCGTGCCGTCTCAGGCGTCACCTGCCACTGCGCCGGGTTTGGCAGGCTGCGCCAGGTGTCCACCGCTTGGCGCACCTGGTTGATGATGGAGGTGATGTCGTATTGCTGGGCGGCCGTGGACAGGTCTTTACCCTCGTCAAACACCATCTCGTCTTGTGCAGCCGCCTTCTTGCGTTTCTTCGGCTTGGGGATGGGCGTAATGAATTCGGCGCGCCTGCGGCTTTCAACCACTTGCTGGGTGGGCTGACCGTCAGTGTCCAACTCCCAATGCTGCTTGGGACAGGTGTAGGGAGAGTTGAGGATCGGGTGGTCGAAAAAGGGATTGGACAGAGGCAGTTCCATGGGTCTCACTTTGGGCTGACTCGTGTCATTTGCGTGATTTTGGTTTAGCTGCGACCCGTGCCGAAGACGCCTGCTTGTCCTGAATCGGTATGCCTACGCGCGCGCAGTGCTCCCGAATCATCACGGCAACCATGTTGGCTATAGATCGGTGGTCGCGGTCGGCAGCAACGCATAGCGCTTCTTTGATGTTGGGCTCGATACGGAAGGTCAAGGTGGTAGTTTTCTCTGTGGCCATGACTATTCCGGTGACGGTTTGGCTGTAGATATACTGCACTGTACAGTAAGTTACAAAGTCGTCCACTGGCGTTGGTCCAACGTCTTGGCAGGGAGAAAAACCATGGCCCGTCACTACTCGACCAGAGACTTTTTCAGGCAAATGCCCAACGCATTGCTGGCTCGCTACTTTGCAGCGCGCGGCGTCTTTGGCGAGTTCGACTTTGCCACCATGTCCGAGACCCGGCACGACGACTTGTTTGCCGCCTGGCTGGCGCTGCCCGAGACTGCCCGCAACGCCATGGATGCCGACTTTCGCGCCATATTCGAGCTGAGCTGCGAGAAGGGTTGTCGGGCCATATTGGACGAAGCGCAATGGCACCTGGCCCAAGACGCCGATCCCAACGCCGCCATTGCCTTCACTGAAAAGCTCGCCGCACTGGTCAACCACTTTGAGCGGGCCATGGTCACGTATCTGGACCACAACCTGTTTTGGCGCGGTGCCACGCATTTCTACCATGCAGATACCCTGTCGCACTGGCGCAAGCGCAAGAACCTGCCGCACAACGCCGCTCAACTGGATGCAGCCAGCATCCAGACACTGGCTAACAGCATCCGCACCTACTTTCACCACACTGAGGGCGGGGGCAACAACTGCGTGGTGGAGCCATTTCGCCGTGGCGATTTGGATTACTTCTTTGCCTACCCCGAGGACTATTCACAGCAAAGCCCCGAGTGGGTGAATGGGCAGTTTGGCATTCGCCCGCACAACCCGGCTTTTGAGGTGATTTTTGTTTACTCGCAGTCGGAGGGCTCCCTGGACCTGAACTATCGCGGCTCTTACAAGGCCATAGAACCACTGCAAGCCATGTTTGCCGCCGCCATTCTTCAGTTGCCCGAACTGCCACCCGACCCAAAAGATTCGCGGGTGTATGACCTGGGGCCGCTGATGCAGCGCAATTTTGACTTCACCTATGACCTGGGCAGCGGTATTGAAAGCATCGTCGTAAAAAAACTTCGTTTGTCGTCGCGGGCCACCAAGGGTGAACGCATCACGCTCGAAGCCGACACCAGCCGGGACCCCCAAGCCGTTTACGCTTTGCTGGATCGCATCCAAGCCGCGATGCGCATGGCCCAGTACAGCGTCACCCAAGTGGACTTGGCCGTGTCTATGGTGGTCGAAGCCGACCGGCCACCAAAAATCATGAATATCCACATCACCTACCCCAACTCGTGCTCACTCAAATATGACGAGGTCGGGTTGAAGCTGCGCGACATGCTCAGCGCCTCTGGCATCGAGCCCCGCGAGCCGGTTGACTTGGCCACGCCCGACGCCGCCACACCTATGGCACCTGCACTGGTGGAATGACGCCCCAAGCCGCCTTGATCGAGTTGCTGGGCCGCGTAGGCGCGCGCAATGGCGCGGCAACTTTAGTCAGCACGGAAGAGTTGAACCAGTGGCCCGCAGCGGCTGTTTCAGCATTAAAGGCACAAAGCCTGCTGTTGAAAGCACGCCCAGCCCAAAGCGTGATTTGCCCCGGCTGCGAGCAAGAATGCAGCATGCCCGTGCACACGGTGTCGCGCGCTAACGTAAACGCCAATGCCTCCACCACGTCGTTCGTGGTGTGTGACAAGCGCAGCGACATCAACCGCGTGGCGATCCCACCCGCACGGCTAGCGCAATGGCGCTGCGATGGGCAAATGGTCTGCAACTTTGTAGCTGCCAGTCTCGGTCTGGTGCAAACCACCGTACAACCTTCTGAGGCCGATTTGTTACCCGTTGGTATGGCGCGTGGCATCAAACGCACCCAAATGCTGTGCCTGCGCGTGCAGGGCCACATGACGCTGGTGGTGGGCGCGGCGGTGTTGCCGCTGGCGGATGTCACCCGCTTTGAGGATGGCAACTTCACGCTGGATGCCGCAGCCATTCACCAATTGGTGGATGCAACTACTACCGCAGACCCTCGTCATACGCCCAGTACCGTCAAGCGTGAGGCCCGTAAGCTAAACACCCAGGCTATGTACTCGGGATGGCAGAAGGAATACCAAGTTTTGAAGCGCAAGCACACTGGCAAGTCGGATGAGTGGTACTCAGACCACATTGCCAAAGATAAGAAGCTCAACCCGCTCGGTCGCGACGCCAGCACCATCAAAAAACACATGAAGCCTTGATGAGCAGCGGCTCAGTCCCCCCGAATCAAGCCGCTTTCAAATACATGTCGATGTGCATCGACATATAGGGGCATAACACACCGCCGCCCTCAGTACGCTCCAGCGGGCCCAGCTCAGCCAGAATGCCCACATCCTCGTGCACACGCTTGACATCGCGGCCCACCCCACGCGCCAGCTCGCGCACCGATAGTTCACCCTTGCCCTGCGCCGCCCGCACGATCTCCCAGCGCTTCTCGGACAGTTGCCCAAAGAAGTGGCCGGGGCTCTCAAAGTTCAGCACCTCGCCCTGGTAGGTGGCCGCTGTAGCCGCCTTACCTGCGGCACGTAGCGCGCCCTTCCAGTCGGGTTGCAAAGTGATCGTCAAAAATCGTTCGGTCATAGTGATCTCCTGGCGGCGACTGCCGCAATAAAGTCTTCCACCAACTGCTCCACACTGACAAAGGTGTAGGGCACCTCGGTGCCATCCAAATGGCAGTGGTCGCCCTTGCCGCGCTCATTGTCAAAGCCCACCACCCGCACGCCATTCACCGCATACACGGCGCGGTACTTGTAGCCGTGCTGCGTGGGCGGTACCGGCGCGGGCACTTTCCACACCACCAGTTCCAGAATCGCCCCGTCGGGCGTGATGTTCTTAAAACGGGTAATGAGTTCGGCTGGCATGTTGGCAATTATGCCAACAACCTAAAGATTTTGCAAAGAAAGTTGGGCGGAAAGTTTTCGCCCAGTTTTCTCCTCTGAAAAAGCGCCATTTGGCGCAGTTTCGTTCCGGCCATTCAAGCCAGCTTTCCCTCTGAAACACCACTCTCAGCACGCCGTTACGTGGGCCTTTTATCGCCCAAAACGCCCGACCAAACTTGCGTCTGAGTTTGTTCCATACCCGTCAAAGAGGACCCAACATGACGCACACCATCCTGCGAATCCCGGCTGCCAAATCCCAATCTGGCTACTCCCGCTCCACCATCTACCTGCGCATTGCACAAGGCCTGTGGACTAAGCCCGTCAGCCTGGGGCCGCGCGCCGTCGGCTGGCCGTCCAACGAAATTGACGCGCTGAATGCCGCCCGCATTTCCGGTAAGACCGATACCCAAATCCGCGAGCTGGTCCAGTCTCTGCACACCAAGCGCAAAGATCTGATGGCAGCGTGGGGGCTGTAAAAATGAAAAACGCTCTACACACCCTCGCCTATTGGCTGGTTCAGTCCGCACCATATGCCGTTGCCATCCTGTTGGGTGTTGCATTGAAAGGGTGTGTATGAACGACCATACCGAAAATCTCACAACGCCAGACAACTCTCACAACTGCGCGAAGTTGCCCACACTGCCACTGGCCTTTACCGTCATTACCGGCATCCAACCGGCCCGCCTGACCAAGATCATCGGCCTGAACGCCAACGGCGCAATGCGCAAGGAAACTTCGGCCATGCTCAGCCGGGGCCAGGCGCACCGTGTGGTCGTGGCTGATCTGAACAGCCTCAAGTCCCACCTCGACACCCTGACCTGGGCGCAAGCGGTTACTTGGGGTGTCACCAAAGCGGATTCCGTAGCGGTCTGCACCCAGGCGGATACCGAGGCGCAACAGGCAGGTGCCATCGCCCGCACCCGCGACAACTTCAAGTTTCGGGCCGCTCCGGGCGTGATGATGTTGGATCACGATGGGTTGCCCGACGACGAACTGTCGCCACTCCAGTTTCGTGACCGTTTAGTTGCAGCCGCACCGGCACTGGCCGGTGCCCCCATGCTCTGGCGGCCTAGCGCCTCGGCGGGGTGCGTTGGACCGGATGGCCGCACTCTTTCCGGTTTGAGCCGCCACCGCCTGTATATCTCCGTGGTGGACGCCACACTGATCCCGGAGGCGGGCAAGGCGTTGGAGGCGCTGCTGTGGGCCACGCCAGGCGCGGCCTGGTGCGAAGTGGGTGTTGCAGGCCAACGTCTGCCACGTTGCCTTGTCGATGTGTCCGTCTGGCAGCCAGAGCGGCTGGACTTTGCCGGTCCATCGGTGTTGGTGGACGGTGTGACCCGCGCCGGGGTGGATGGTGTGGTCTATGGCAACGCGACGGCGCAATTCAACCTGCGCCTGCTCATCGACAGCGCCACACCCTCCACCAGGAAGCAGGCCCAAGCCGGACTCAAGGCAGCACGCGCAGCGGTATCAGAAAAGTGCGAG
This sequence comes from Burkholderiales bacterium, assembly GCA_038235025.1. Lineage (GTDB taxonomy): Bacteria > Pseudomonadota > Gammaproteobacteria > Burkholderiales > Burkholderiaceae_C > Simplicispira. Next base: position 21,170 of record JBBSUJ010000031.1, on the reverse strand, counting down.
ACTGCCCGGCGAAATTGGGTGGCAGACAAAGCTCCCGCCTTGGCGCAGCGCCGTGGCATCAAGCTGGCACAAGCCACCAACGTGCTGGAGCGCGCTGCGGTGCATCAGGTGCTGATGGGTGACTATGAGCTGACTTGCGCCGACGGCCAGGTGGTGAATGTGGCGCAGCTTCTGGACAACCCGCACCGCTGGCACAACACCCGGTTTGCCGACCCGCTGGACCCGGACGCTGACCGGCGCGTGGCTGTGGCCCGTCTGCTGAACGGCACCCGCCCGGACCTGTTTTCACACCGGCATGGCGGCATGCGCTACGAGCTGCGCCGCCAGTCGGCAAGGGTTCAATTGGGCCGGGGTATGCGGGTGGACTCTACCGATGCCGTGCTGCATGTCTTGCGCGACCGCAGTGAGCTGTTTGACTTTGGCACCAATGCCATTGCGTATGTCGCGGACGGCAAAGCCACACCCGTCAGCCGCGACTGGCTGGTGGACCACGCGGGCCGGGTGGCCGAGTTCTACAGCGTCAAGACCGAGCGCGACGACGAAGGCAACGTCACCTCTACCAGGGAAATCCCCGAAGACGCACCCACCTACATTGCCAACGCCATCATTGCCAAACACGGCAGCCGCAACTTCCGCAAGTTGACAGCCGTCACCACGGCACCCACTTTGCGAACCGATGGCAGCGTGCTTGACGAGCCCGGCCATGACCCTGCAACCGGGCTGATGTACGTCACCACTGAAGCCTATCCACTGGCAGTGCCGCAGTCACCCACAATTGATCAAGCCCTGGACGCGTTGGCCAAGCTTTGGCACCCGATCCGGTTGTTCCCTTTTGCAGATGAAGTCGCCATAGGTGTCACCTTGGCCGCCATGTTGGCCGCGTGTTTGCGCCCCGCACTGCCCACCTGCCCAGCCACCGGCTTTGATGCGCCAGCGGCAGGCACCGGCAAAACCTTATTGGCAAAGTGCATTGGTGCGCTGGCCACTGGCGGAGATGTAGCCGTGCTGCCGCCCACCAATGAAGAGGACGAGTGCCGCAAGCGACTGTTTGCCGCCCTGCGCGGTGGCTCCAAGGTGCTGCTGTGGGACAACGTGCGCGAGCCGCTGGGCAATTCGGTGATCGACTCGTTCTTGACATCGTCCTTGTTTGCCGACCGCGTGCTGGGTGTCTCGGAAAATGTGGAGTTGCCCAACCGCGCTCTGTTTCTGGTGTCCGGCAACAACCTCGTCTTAACCGGGGACACCCACCGCCGGATATTGCTGGCTCGCCTGGATGCGCAAATAGAAACGCCTTTCAAACGCGAGTTTGAATTTGACCCGCTCACCGAAGTCTGCAACAACCGCCAAACCTTGGTGGTGGCCGCGCTGACCATTGTGCGGGCCTACATCGCCGCAGGACGGCCCAAGGTGGCGACGGGTCGCATTGCTTCGTTTGAGCTGTGGGATGACCTGGTGCGCCAGCCTTTGTGCTGGCTTCGGGAACGCATGATGGAATCGGGGCGGGACTTGACAGACTTGCCCCTGTTTGTAGACCCGGCGGATTCCATAGACCGTGCCGCATCCGAGAACCCGGAAACTTCCAAGCTGGCAGCACTGCTGAACGCCTGGATAGCAACCTTTGGCACCACCCCAACGTCACCGGCGCAAGCCATTACCAAAGCGACGGAGGTATTCGGTGCCCAGTCCGTTCTATTCGATGCGCTCGATGAAATCGCCGGGCAAAACAGCAAGCTCAATGTGCGGATTTTGGGCCGATGGCTGGAACGCCACGCAGGGCAGCTTTGCACCGGGCTGCGCCTGGTGCTTGCCAACAAGACCAACGGCCTGAAACGCTGGACGGTAGTTCGCACGGTGGAGCGTGCCGCAACGGAAAACGCAAGCCCGCCAGTTGCGACAGTTGCGCCGAGTTGCGAGATTCAGGACGTTGACGACAGTGGCGATTCAAGTCCCAGCGCTATTCAGCTTGATGACGTGGAGATTTTTTGATGACCGCGCCAGCCGTAGAAACCGTGGTGGCCCAACTATCCGACGCTGGTCTGAACCTCTCCCTGGCTCCCGCAGGCGGGCTGGCAGTGGCACCGAGCAGCCATTTGACGGCCGACCTGCGTGAGCTCATCCGCAGCAGCAAGGCGCTGTTGATCAACTGGTTGACGACCGCCAACGTAGCCGCCAGCCAAGCGCCCGATCCACCCGAAAACCCGTTGGACTGGAAGGAGCTGGCGGCGGCCTACCACGCGCACCACTTCAACTGCCCGACCTGCATTGGTGCGGGTCGCGGCAGCCGGTATGGACAGCGCTGCGGCGCAGGCATGGCGCTGTGGCGGGCGTACTGCGAATAGCCGAACGCCACCTTGCCAAGCCTTCGTTGACAGCTTGACCTCACCCTCAAAACCGAATTTCCGAAACACCGAAAGCCCTTCATGAACCCCATCACCACCAATACCGCAATTCCTATGGCCGCGTCGAATCCAGCCGCTCCGCTCGCCGTAGAGACAAAGCCCCCAGCTTATGAAGTCGTCCGCTTCAACGCCCTCAAACACGGCATTCTGAGCCGCTATACCGTGCTCAGCCACGAGAGCCACGCGGACTATGAAAGCCTGGTCAATTCGCTGATGGACGAACACCTTCCCGCTGGTGCGACTGAGCAGCATTTGATTGAGGAATTGGCCAGCGTGATCTGGCGCAAGCGCCGCGTGCTGCAAGCCGAGGGTGCCACCATCAATAAGGGATTGAAGGAATCCGCACGCAGTGCCAAGACCGTCATTCCGGCGGCGGCACCGTTCGAGATGGGGCTATCTGGCGAGAACACCGACATCCGCGATCTGATGGACTTGAAACCGGAGGATGTGGTCGAAAGCCATTAAAGCGCAAAACATGACATTGATGCCGCCGACAAAGCCAGCGCCATCCTGCGCAAAGGCGGCGACCGGGCTTATTAAAAGGCCCTGCGTGCCCTGCTGCCCGACACCCGCGAGTGGTGGCAAAACTATGTGGACGACGAGGAATACCCTGCCGATGCTTCGGGGCTGGCAGCCTTCATCACCGAGCACATCACGCCGTTTGTCTATCAGCAAGAAAAGGAGGCCCGCCACCACGACGCTATCGTGAATCAAACCATCGGCGAAGGCCTGCAAGCCTACAAGCTGGAGAAGCTTTCCCGTTACGAAACCCACCTGGACCGAAAGTTTGAACGCACTTTGGCCATGCTGATCAAGCTGAAAGACCTCAGAACCAGCCGAACGGGGTAAAAACATGCATCTTTTTCGACATCACGTAAAACACCCTGAACCCAGTATCTATGCGGGTTGCAGCCCGTTTCATGGGTTTACAGGTCAAAAAGCCTGCTTAACTTGCCAATTGATTTCGGCAAAAACCGGAGAATAAAAATGGGTGGACGCGGAAGTGGGCGGCGCAGCAGCTACAGCGGCAAACCGGAGACCAGTGATTCCATGCCACTGGACATTCGCAAGATTACCCGCAAGGGCTTGCTGGTGCCGGGGGGCAGCTTTAGCTGGCAATGGCTGGTCAACGACCGTCAAGTGGCTGGCACCAGCATCCTGGTGGACTTGCAGAGCATGGTGCTGTCTTACCGCATCAAGAGTACCGGCGAAGTGATAGAGCAACGGGTGCAAACGCAAACCTCGCCCTGCCACTTGGGCGGGCAGCGCCACTGGTTCACCTGCCCGCGCTGCAGCAAACGGGTAGCGGTTCTCTACGCGCCGGGCCGGTACTTTGCCTGTCGCGGCTGTGGTGGGCTGGGCTATGCCACTCAGAAGGAAGGTGCAGGAGACCGGGCATCAAGTCGAGCGGGCAAGCTGCGCAAGCGACTGGGCTGGGAGGCTGGCATTTTGAATGGTAATGGTGGCAAGCCCAAGGGGATGCGCTGGACGACCTACGAGCGGCTAAAGGCAGAGCATGACCGACTGGTTCAGCTTAGCTTCCATGAAATTGGCCGAAAGCTGGGTTTCTTGCACAAGTTACTGGGCGAGTAAATCTGTTTCGCAAAATGGGGACTATCGGTATCCACCCCAATTACCGATCAAGCCCCTACACAGCACAATTACATACAAAATAGGCCGCCAGCGCTCGTATTACTTGCGCAATCAGCTATTAAATACATAGCAATTACGGCGACGATTGCACCTGAGAAGTAAGCCAGCGGCCGCGCTGGCTTACAGGCCGTGAGGCCTGTAGCCCTTGTATTACGTGCGTATCGAGCTACGAAACCTATAGCAAAGGCCAACAAAGTAGGCGCGCGGGCTGAGGGAGCCCCCACGGGGGGCGGACGGGCAGACCAGCGCGCAGGGCTGACGCCGCGCAGCGGCGAAGCACAAGGGTGGGCGGGGGCACAGACGACATGACTGGCCGCAGGCCACTGACCAACTACACAGCGCGTAGCGCCTGACTGATGCCACGGTGCAGGTACACCACAAGGGCGTGCAGACGGCGGCGCGTAGGGCGTGTACCCGCGACCGGGGAGCGCCGACGACTGTGTGACCGTCTCCAGCGAAGGCCACTTTGCATAACGCCTATTTTGGAAACCCGTGAGGGCGCACAGCGGTGCGGGGCACCAAGTGGAGTTTCAGCGCAACGACTGCCCTGCACTTTCTGAAATGCGGCCTTATGTAAAAGCGAAGCGGGTGGCCGTAGCGGGCATGCACCACTATGACCCGCCGCCCACCGGCGGCGCTGATCAACACTCCGGGTGTCTGGCCAGGGCGGTACGCCGCCTTGGCCACTGACTGGGGCTCCAGTGCATCAAACAGGGGTAAGCGGTGATGCTGGGTGGACTGACCCACAGCGCGCAGCGCAACTCAATCAAAAAGTCAGGCCGCCCGGCATGACCGCGCTGCTCACCGAAGCTGCGCGACAGCTTGGTGGTGATTGGCAATGACGGTACTCCGCCGTTGCCACTGACTGAAACTACCGACTCACGCGATGAGAAAGTGGTGATGTTGGGTGCGTTGCCATCAGCGCGAAGCGCCAATCAGCGGGCAGCGTGCCCGGCATGACCGCGCTGGTGGAGGTGGCCATCCCGCTGGCACGCCGCAGGATCGTCGATGACTGCCGCCTTCGCGGTAGCTAATTGAGCACCTGCGCAGCACTATTTATATATAAAATAGGCCGCTATCCCTTGTGGAACTTGCGCATGCAGCTATTAAATGTGTAGCACTTTGTATAGGGCGCTCGCTGAACCTATCTGAATTCCCGCGTCTTCAAAGGCGCATCGTTGTCGCGTCAACTCGTCAAAATGGGTGGAAATTGCCTCAACTACCTCGGTTGGGACAACGGCTGAACTCATCCCCAGCTTTCGCTGCGGTTGGGACAACGGTTGGGACAATGGACCTTTTCGAAGCCACCAAAAAGAAAGGACTCAGAGCATTTCTACTCTAAGTCCTTGATTCATATGGTCGGCGTGAAAGGATTCGAACCTTCGACCCCTTGCACCCCATGCAAGTGCGCTACCAAGCTGCGCCACACGCCGACAAGCCCTCGATTATAGATTGAATTCAGAACCCAGCTGCTAGCAACGCTCGTATTTCTACCAGTTCCCGGCGTACGATTTCCATATCCGCCGGCACGAATCGACTCGGCATCAACGGCGAATTTTGTAAGCTCTCAGCGTCAACTCTCAGAACCGAGCCCGTGCTGACAAAGCCGGTTTCGAGGCCCTCTACTGCCCCATCATGCAGTTGGTTGCGTGCACCGCTGATGGTGAAGCCCTGGTCGTACAGCAGGTCGCGAATACGCCGGATCATCAGCACTTCATGGTGTTGGTAATAGCGACGGTTGCCACGCCGCTTCATCGGACGAAGTTGGGTAAATTCCTGCTCCCAGTAACGCAGCACATGCGGCTTCACCGCGCAGAGGTCAGCAACCTCTCCTATAGTGAAGTATCGCTTGGCAGGAATAGATGGAAGAGGAGGCCTCATAACAAAGAAAAGCAAGCGGAGACAGCTCAGGCAAGTCAGCTAGCCTACAGGACTAGATCGTAAGGTGCCACAGTTTGTTGCAGCCTATTTGCAGAGCCATAACAGATCAATTTATCGGTGAAAGCGCTTGAATCTGCTCTTTCAGCTTGGTGCTGGCGTGAAACGTAACCACACGGCGCTCGCCAATGGGAATTGACTCTCCTGTACGCGGATTGCGTCCAGGACGTGGCGCCTTCGTTCGAATCTGAAAATTCCCAAATCCTGTGAGCTTGACGTCAGAGCCTCCCGCCAGACAGCGCCCCATCAGATCAAAGAACGCATCGACCATGTCTTTGGACTCGCGCTTGTTCAACCCGATGTGATCAAAAAGAAGCTCCGCTAGTTGCGCCTTTGTCAACGCGGGTGCCTCCAAGCTGTCAACCGACAGTTTCATTTTTTCCATGACGCGCCCTTCAGTCTCGCAAACGCGCGCCGCAGCGCTCTGCGAGCTGCTCCACGATAGCGCGCATTGCTACGTCAATCTGCACTTCTGAAAGCGGTATGTCGGTTCCAAAAGACAAGCGAATCGCCATACTTTTTTCGCCCTCAGCAGGAGATGCATGTCGTGCAATTGCTGCGCTTTTTTGCTCCTTTGGTCGATATACGTCAAACAGTACGGCGTCGCGCAGAAGCCCTCCATGCGCCGACGCTTTGACGGTGTCCAGCAAGTGAGCGAGCGTTACCGTTTCATTCACCACTACGGCGATGTCGCGCTGAACAGCCTGCTGGCGAGCAACAGGTTGAAATACCGGGATATTTTTCGCAAGTACGGCATCAAGTTCCAACTCAAAAAGCACAGGCGCTTGCGCCAACCCCCATGACTGCCGCCATTTCGGGTGCAGTTCCCCGACAAAGCCTACCGCCTGGCCGTCAAGCATGACGCGCGCGCAGCGCCCGGGGTGCATGGCTGCGTGGCCGGCTTTCTCGAACACCGGCTTACGCGGCGCTAGCAGGGCCTCCACATCCCCTTTAGCGTCGAAAAGGTCGACTTGGTGCGATGTGACGCTCCACTGGAGCTGATCAGCAGGACCGTAGGACAAGCCTGCGATACGCTGCGGCTGACGATACCCGGCAACACTGGCGTCAGAATTCTGCACGGATGCATCCCGAAGAAATACACGCCCAAGCTCGAACACCCGCACACGGTCCGCGCGTCGATCTGCGTTGAATTTCAAAACTTGTAGCAGGGAACCTAATAAGGACGAGCGCATAACGCCCATTTGGCTTGAAATCGGGTTCATGAGCCGAATCGGCGCGCGGTCTGGCGCGAATTGCTGCTCCCACGCGGCATCCACAAAACTGAAATTAATAGTTTCCTGGTAACCCAACGCTGCCAATTGCCTGCGCACGGCAAATGCGCTGCGGCGCTGCTCGCTGCGCAGAAGTGGTGCGACAGGCGCAAGCGGTGGCGTATCGGGTAATTGCTCGTAGCCCACCATCCGCGCGACTTCTTCAATCAGATCCTCTTCCGAGGTGAGGTCGAATCGATAAGACGGAGGCCGAACAGTCAGCACCCCCTCATACTGCATCACGTCTAAACCAAGACGCGTCAACATGTCAGCACATTGCGCCTGCGAGACTGGCATGCCGATCACCTTAGCGGCGCGCGCGATGCGCAGCTTGACTGGCACACGCTCGGGCACGTTGATAAGCTGATCGTCTACAGGACCGCATTTCGTATCGGGCCTTCCACAGATTTCCAGAATCAACTGTGTGATGCGCTCAAGGTGCTCCACGGTATGCTCTGGATCGACACCTCGCTCAAAGCGATGTCCCGCTTCCGTCGAAAACTTGAAACGGCGGGAACGTCCTGCTACTGCGGCAGGCCACCAAAAAGCGGCTTCTACGTAAATGTCTTGGGTGCTGTCAGAAACTGCCATGGCGTTGCCACCCATGATGCCGGCGAGCGATGCCACCTGCAGCGTGTCGGCAATGACCCCGATGTCGTCGGTCAGGTCTACGGTATTGCCGTTCAGCAGCTCCAGGCTCTCGCCAGCACGGGCCCAGCGTACATCTAGGCCGCTATGCAGTTTCTGCAGATCGAAAATGTGGCTGGGACGCCCCAACTCGAACATCACGTAGTTGGAAATATCCACCAGCGGCGACACGCTGCGCTGGCCGCAACGCGCCAAACGGTCGGCCATCCAAGCCGGCGTGGCTGCCTGCGTGTTTACATTGCGCACGATCCGTCCCGAAAAGCGGCCACACAAATCAGGTGCGGTGATTTTTACGGGCAGTACATCTTGCATGGACAAAGGCGTCTGTGGAAACAATTGCGATTTCAATGGCGCGCCGGTCAAGGCAGAAAGCTCCCGAGCAACGCCATACACACTGAGACAATGCGCCAGGTTCGGCGTGAGCTTGAGTGTGAACAGCGTATCGTCCAGCGCCAGTGCAGCGCGAATATCTGCACCTGGAATGGCATCGCCCGCAAGCTCCAACAAGCCCCCTTGATCATCCGACAAGCCCAGTTCTTTGGCTGAGCACAACATGCCGTGGCTTTCCACACCGCGCAACTTGCCGATGCGAATTACAAAAGGCTTCCCGTCTTCCCCTGGCGGCAACTGTGCGCCCACAGTTGCGCATGGCACTTTGATGCCCACGCGCGCGTTGGGCGCGCCGCAAACGATAGTCAGCGGGCTGTCATAACCCGCATCGATCTTGCAAACCCGCAAGCGATCAGCATCCGGGTGCTGCACCGCCTCCAGTATTTCACCCACCACAATGCCAGTAAAAGGAGGCGCGACTGCTCGCATCTCCTCGACCTCGAGACCCGCCATGGTCAGTGTGTCAGCTAGTTGTACAGTTGTGAGAGGCGGGTTGCAGAACTCGCGCAGCCAGGATTCGGGAAATTGCATAAAAGTTACGTAGTACCGCGCAAAGCCATGCGCACAAAATCAATGACCAATCGGCGCGTTACTGAAACTGAGACAAAAAGCGAAGATCACCATCAAAGAAAAGACGCAGGTCGTTAACGCCGTAGCGCAACATAGTCAGGCGGTCGTAACCCATGCCGAAAGCAAAGCCAATAAACCGCTCAGGATCGAGTCCCATATTGCGCACGACGTTCGGATGCACCTGACCAGAACCAGCGACCTCCAACCAGCGCCCCGCGAGCGGGCCCTGTTGAAACTGAATATCAATCTCGGCACTGGGCTCAGTAAACGGAAAAAAACTGGGCCGAAACCGCAATACCAAATCTTCACTCTCGAAAAAAGTTCGGCAAAAAGCAGTGAAAATAAATTTCAGATCTTTAAAACTGACGTTTTCGCCAATCCAAAGACCTTCACATTGATGGAACATCGGCGAGTGCGTGGCGTCACTGTCTACGCGGTAAGTTCTACCGGGTGCGATTACACGAATCTCCGGCATCGGCTGCCCTGCATCAATAGCGGCACGATGCTTCTTGACATGCGCAATGGCGTGCCGGATCTGCATGGGGCTTGTATGGGTACGCAGCAAGTGCGGCGCTTGCTCGCTACCGCCTTCGACATAGAAGGTATCGTGCATCGAGCGAGCAGGATGATCTTGCGGCGTGTTCAGAGCGGTGAAATTAAACCAATCGGTTTCAATTTCGGGTCCGTCAGCTACCTCGAAGCCCATAGAGCCAAAAATACCTTCAATGCGTTCCAGCGTCAGTGAGACAGGGTGCAGACCGCCCTGCCCACGCTGCCGTCCCGGCAGAGTCACATCCAGTGCTTCTGCCTGCAATTGAATTTGTAGCTCAGCATCCGCGAGTGCTTGACGGCGCTGATTGAGCGCCGCTTCAATCGCCTGCTTCGCGATGTTGATGGAAGCGCCGCGCGACTTCTTTTCTTCAGGCGATAGCTGAGCCATGCCCTTCATGAGTTCCGTCATCCGACCCGATTTGCCCAAAAACTGCGCCTTCGCGTTCTCGAGGTCAGCGGCGGTGCCACTAGCTTCAAAAGCCAGCTGCGCATCACCCAGCAGGGAATCCAGATCGTTCATAAAAGCTCTTGAAATGAAAAGAGGGGCTAGTGCCTTTTCAAGCCCTAGCCCCTGCAGTGGTTGCGCAAATCGCTATCAGAAGATTGGCAATTTGCCCTGCTATCAGGCGGCCAGCTTGGCTTTCACCTGCTCCACAATGCTGCCAAAAGCAGCCTTGTCGTGAACAGCCAGGTCCGCCAGCATCTTGCGATCGATTTCGATCGCGGCCTTTTTCAAGCCGTTAGCGAACTGGCTGTAGGTAAGGCCCAGTTCACGGGCACCAGCGTTGATACGCGCGATCCAGAGGCGACGGAACACGCGCTTCTTGGCACGGCGGTCGCGGTAAGCGTATTGGCCCGCCTTCATCACCGCTTGTTTGGCGATGCGGTAGACGTTCCCGCGGCGACCGCGAAAACCCTTGGCAAGGGCTAGAACTTTTTTGTGACGGGCATGAGCCGTTACACCACGTTTGACGCGAGGCATGTGAGTACTCCTTGTTCGTCCGTTAATTAAAGGCCAGCATACGGCAACATCTGCGCCATGTGACCCATATTGGTCTCATGAACGGACGTGATGCCGCGTAGGTGGCGCTTGTTCTTGGTGGTCTTCTTGGTCAAGATGTGACGCTTAAAGGCGTGACCGCGTTTTACGGTACCACCTGGACGAACGCGAAAACGTTTTTTCGCGCTGCTCTTGGTCTTCATTTTGGGCATATGAATGCTCCCTTTTATGTGCTCGTGAGGCGTTTGCAAACTACTTGCAACCTTGTTGGCCCCGAGACACTTCTTTTTTGATCACGTTGACTGTGACCAGGAAAAGTCGCCAGCGACTTTTCATTTACCTGTCCTGGTTAATCACCAGAACAAGAAATTTCTTTTAGACAAAGCGTCTAGCTTGAGCTAACGTCTGCTTCCGCAGCTTCTGCTGAACGCGTCGCTGCAGATTTCTTGCGAGCCGGAGCGATCATCATGATCATCTGGCGACCCTCAAGCCGAGGAAACTGCTCTACCAAAATAGTATCGGCCAAGTCATCTCGAAGACGATTAAGCAGAGCCAAACCTAGCTCTTGATGCGTGATTTCACGTCCACGAAAACGCAAGGTAATTTTACATTTATCGCCTTCGGCGAGGAAACGCCGAATATTACGCAGCTTGATGTTGTAGTCACCGTCGTCAGTGCCAGGGCGAAACTTAACTTCCTTGATCTCGATGACCGTCTGCTTAGCTTTAGCCTCTGCAGCCCGTTTTTGCTCGATGTACTTGAACTTGCCGTAATCCATCAGGCGGCAAACCGGCGGGTTGGCAGTTGCAGCGATCTCAACAAGATCAACATCCAGCTCACCGGCCATACGCAGAGCCTCCATCAGGCTCACGATACCCATGGGTTCATTTTCGGGACCCGACAAGCGAACTTCAGGGGCCATGATTTCACGGTTCAGGCGGTGCTTGCGCTCTTCACGGTGGCGACGATCACGAAATTCAGCAGCTATGTTCTCACCTCTTGTGTTTAATTTTTAATTCTAAAACTAGCGAAGCACCCTCGCCAAGCAGGGAACTTCAGATGTTTCAGGTCTTTTCAGCAACGGCACTCGATAGCAGTCGAATGAAATCATCGACTGACATGACCCCGAGGTCTTTGTTTCCGCGTGCGCGCACTGCGACGACACCTGCTGCACGCTCTTTCTCGCCGGCGACGAGAATAAAAGGCAACTTTTGCAACGAATGCTCTCGTATTTTATACGTTATCTTTTCGTTTCTGATATCTACTGCGACCCGCAGAGGGCTCGAAGGCACTGCTTGGCTTATTTTTTGGGCAATTTCACGACAGTAGTCGGTTTGGGCATCCGTGATGTTGAGCACCTCTACCTGCACCGGGGCGAGCCAAACGGGTAAGGCGCCTGCATGTTGCTCAAGCAAAATGCCAATGAAGCGCTCCAGACTGCCAACAATGGCCCTGTGGAGCATGACGGGGCGATGGCGAGCACCGTCCTCGCCTACAAATTCGGCGTCTAGACGTTCCGGCATCGAAAAATCCACCTGAATAGTGCCGCATTGCCATTGGCGTCCGATGGCGTCCTGCAGCGTGTATTCAATTTTTGGCCCGTAGAAAGCACCCTCTCCCGGCGACAGCTCGTATGCACAGCCGGAGGCGTCTAAGCTGTGGATCAGGGCAGCCTCTGCTTTGTCCCAGCTCTCTTCCGAGCCAATACGCGCTTCGGGTCGCGTCGCGACCTTGTAAATAATTTCGGTGAAACCGAAATCCCGATAAACCCTTTGCAGCAGATGCGTAAAGGCCAGCACTTCCGGCTGTATCTGATCTTCAGTGCAAAAAATGTGGCCGTCGTCTTGTGTAAATCCCCGCACACGCATGATGCCGTGCAGCCCACCCGTGGGTTCGTTACGATGGCATTGACCAAATTCTCCATAACGCAGCGGCAGGTCCCGATAGCTTTTGATGCCTTGTTTGAAGATCAGAATATGCCCAGGGCAGTTCATCGGCTTTAGCGCGTATTCACGCTTTTCCGAATCCGTAGTGAACATGTTGTCGCGGTACTTGTCCCAGTGCCCTGTTTTTTCCCACAGAGTCTTGTCGAGTATCTGCGGACCTTTGACTTCTTGGTAGCCGTTGTCGCGGTACACGCGGCGCATGTATTGCTCGACTTCTTGCCACAATGTCCAGCCTTTGGGGTGCCAGAACACGGTGCCAGGAGAGTGTTCGTCGATATGGAACAGATCAAGTTCGCGTCCTAATTTGCGGTGGTCACGTTTCTCGGCTTCCTCCAGCATGGTCAGGTACTGTTGCAACTCATCTTTGGTCGCCCAAGCAGTCCCATAGATACGCTGCAGCATTTCATTGCGGTGGTCGCCTCGCCAATAGGCGCCCGCTACTTTCATCAATTTGAAGTGTTTGAGCTTTCCCGTGCTCGGTACGTGCGGGCCGCGGCACAGGTCTTCAAAGGCACCTTCGCGGTACAGGCTTACATCCTCATTCGACGGAATACTGGCAATGATCTCCGCCTTGTAGTGCTCGCCCAAGCTCTTAAAATACGCCACGGCTTCGTCTCGCAGCAAGACACGTCGAGCGACTGGCTCGTCCTTCGCTGTCAGTTCCGTCATGCGCTTTTCGATGGCGACCAAGTCTTCTGGCGTGAAAGGACGCTTGTACGCAAAATCGTAGAAAAATCCGTTGTCGATGACAGGACCAATCGTGACTTGCGCGTCGGGATACAACTCCTTCACTGCATAAGCCAACAAATGCGCGGTGGAGTGGCGAATTACGTCTAGGCCTTCGGCGTCTTTCGCTGTGACGATAGACAAAGGGCTGTTTTGCGTAATTTGGTAGCTGGTGTCCACCACCCTATCGCCAATTTTCCCTGCCAGCGCGGCCTTGGCAAGGCCCGCGCCGATAGATGCAGCGACTTCGCCCACAGTGACAGGCCCAGCATATTCACGCTGGGAGCCGTCGGGAAGCGTGATGTGAATCATAGGAAATCCTGATCAAGAGACGGACTGCAGACCGTCGAATTCAAAAACAAAAAAAGCGCGGAGCATGTCCGCGCTTAGTAGGCTAGAAAGTAACTTTCTGTCGTGTCAGGCGCGAATTTTTAGCCGATATGGCTAGTAAGGGTGTTGGACGTAGTTCGCGGTGTCATGACCAAAGCGCCTTTCTTGCTCTTGCGAAAATAGTCGTACTATTTTACTGCGGCCAAAGAACCGTAAACGCAAAAAGCCCGAAGGCGGGCCTTCGGGCTTAAAACAAGATCAAATAATTGATCAATGGAACTGCTCTTCTTCCGTGGAGCCAGTGAGAGCCTTTACACTGGAAGAACCGCCCTGGATCACCGTGGTGACATCGTCAAAATAGCCTGCACCCACTTCTTGCTGGTGTGACACGAAAGTGTAGCCCTGCTCGCGTGCGGCAAATTCGGGCTCTTGCACCATCTCGGTGTAGTGCTTCATGCCTTCGCCGCCCGCGTAGGCATGTGCAAACTTAAAGGTGTTGAACCAGTTGATGTGGATGCCAGCCAACGTGATGAATTGGAACTTGTAGCCAAGCGACGAAAGATCTTCCTGGAAGGAGGCGATTTGCTTGTCGTTGAGGTTTTTCTTCCAGTTAAAAGAAGGCGAACAGTTATACGACAGCAGTTTGCTAGGGCAAGCCGACAGTACGGCTTGCGCGAATTCGCGAGCAAAACCAATGTCTGGCACGCCTGTTTCGCACCACACCAAATCGGCATACGGAGCATAGGCAACGCCTCGGCTGATCGATTGCTCCAGGCCATTCTTGACACGGTAAAAACCCTCTTGCGTGCGTTCGCCTGTAAGGAAAGGCTTGTCATTGGCGTCGTGATCCGAAGTAATCAAATTGGCCGCTTCTGCATCGGTACGGGCCAAGATCAAGGTCGAAACACCCATCACATCAGCTGCAAAACGGGCGGATGTGAGCTTCTCGCATGCTTCTTTGGTAGGCACCAAAACTTTACCGCCCATATGGCCGCACTTTTTTACTGCTGCCAGTTGATCTTCAAAGTGCACACCTGCTGCGCCTGCAGAAATCATGTTCTTCATCAGCTCAAACGCATTGAGCACGCCGCCAAAACCGGCTTCGGCATCTGCGACGATCGGCAGGAAGTAATCGATGAACTCCTGGTCTTCAGGGTTGATGCCGCGCGACCACTGAATTTCATCGGCGCGCTTAAAAGTGTTGTTGATACGGCGCACCATAGTGGGCACCGAGTCGTAGGCGTACAGCGATTGATCGGGGTACATCGTCTCGGATGAGTTTCCATCCGCCGCTACCTGCCAGCCGGACAAGTACACCGCCTCAAGACCCGCCTTGGCTTGCTGCATGGCCTGGCCAGCAGAAATAGCGCCGAACGCGTTGACATAGCCTTTTATAGCGCCACCGTTGATTTTGTCCCACAGCTTTTCTGCACCGCGCTGTGCCAAGGTGTGCTGAGGTTGCAGGCTGCCGCGCAGGCGCACCACGTCGGCAGCGGTATAGCCACGCTTGACGCCCTTCCATCGGGGGTTCTGCGCCCAGTCTTTTTCCAGCGCATCAATTTGCTGCTGGCGGCTCAGTTGTTGTGTCAGGGATTGGGGCATGGGTACTCCGAGGGTTTGATGAAAAATAGGTGCCTTAAGACGCACTAAACTCACTTTAAGTCTTATAGAAGACATGTGCAAGCTCTTATGTCTTATAGAAGACATAAATTTTATTCAATTAAATCAAGGACTTGAGGATTTAAAGGGAGGCTGACTCAAGATTTTTGACACTAAAAGTAGCAAATTATGATGCGCTGCAACAATCCCGTTTCACATTAAGAAATATAGGAGCTGCATGGCGAAATAATTCGTGTTTAAGCCGATGGTCTTAAATCAGACAGTTGTTTTGGATGTACCGCATAACTTCCTGCGGTCTGTGATGGCGCGGCCCCGAGCGGTCCGCTGCGTGCCTTTCTTGCCAACAGCTTGGCTATCGGCAAGAAAAGACGCCTTGCGGCCCATTCCGACCCACACTGTTACGTCCTCGCGAGGGTTATGCAGGGCATCCTCAGCACAAAGCCTTTAGTGAAAATCGCGACTTCTGCTGAGTGCTTGCGTCATATGTCTCAACCAAGGAGTGACATCCCGAAAGCGGCGAGCGACCAAGTGGCGAACAGAGCTCGCACCTGGGCTGCACTTCCAAACCCCTTCCACCACCAAAAGCCGCGCCCGCAAAACCACCTCGCGCCACTCCTCCACCAAGGATGACCAGACGATGACGTTAACCGGCCCGGTTTCGTCTTCAAGCGTGACAAACATGGTTCCGCTGGCACTGCCAGGCCGCTGACGCATGATGACAATTCCACATGCCCTGACCGTGCATCCATCGGCGACAGATCGAAGTTCCAAGGCATTGCGCACGCCTACTCGCGACAGTCTGTAGCGCAGCAAAGAGAGCGGGTGGCGACGCAGCGTCAGTCCTGTAGCGGCGTAATCAAACACCACCTCCTCTCCCTCTGGCGCTGAAGGCAAAGCCAGGGCCTCTTCGTATACAGGTGTGTGGCGTAACAAAGGCGGGGCAGTATGTTGCGCGGAGGCGTCCCATGCTTGCTGTCGCCTATGACCTGATAAAGATTGCAATGCATCCGCTGCGGCAAGATGCTGAAGGTCTGAGGCGGTTAAACCCGCACGCAAAGCCAAGACTTGTGTGCTGGAAAAGGCTTCTTGATGGCGCGCAGTAATCAATTTCTTTGCTGCGCCACGCGTTAGATGAGCCACCAAGCGCAACCCCAAACGCACACTGGGCTGAGGCAAGGCGACGAACGCCTGTGAATTTGACTGAGTTGCCGCTGGTTCGCTAGTTTCTACACCGGGCAAATCCTCCAGAGTGCAGTCCCATTCACTTTGCGTCACATCCACTGGCAACACATTCACGCCATGGCGGCGCGCGTCCTGCACCAATTGCGATGGTCCGTAAAAACCCATGGGCTGAGAGTTGAGGAGCGCGGCGAGAAAGCAAGCGGGCTCATGGCATTTAAGCCAGCTACTGCTATAAGCAAGCAAGGCAAAACTGTAAGCATGACTTTCGGGGAAGCCATATTCGCCAAACCCGAGCATCTGTTGAAAAATAGCTTCGGCGAACTCTTGCCGGTACCCGTTGGCCACCATTCCGTCAATCAGCGGCCGCTCGAATTTATGCACGCCCCCGCGGCGCTTCCAAGCGGCCATAGATCGGCGTAAATCATCGGCCTGGCCGGCAGTGAAGCTTGCAGCGATGATGGCGATCTGCATCACTTGCTCTTGGAAAATGGGAATGCCCAGCGTGCGCCCCACCGCCACTTCGAGCTGCGGATATTCCAGCTTGGGCTTGCGACCACGGCGCGCCTGTTCACGGGCGCGCAAATAGGGATGCACCATGCCGCCCTGAATAGGTCCAGGCCGCACGATAGCGACTTGCACTACCAGGTCGTAAAACACACGCGGCTGCAAACGCGGCAGCATGCTCATCTGGGCTCGGCTCTCAATCTGAAACACGCCCACCGTGTCAGCTGCGCACGCCATGTCGTACGTGGCAGGGTCGTCCGCGGGAATATCCGCAAGATCCCAAGGCTGACCACGCACCAAGGCGCGCAAATCCAGCGCACGGCGCAGTGCGCTAAGCATGCCGAGGGCAAGCACATCCACCTTCATCAGGCCCATTTCATCCAGATCGTCTTTGTCCCACTGAATGATGGAGCGCTCGGGCATAGCAGCGTTTTCAACGGGTACCAAGCGCGTGAGCTTTCCCTGGGTCAGCACAAAACCGCCCACATGCTGGCTCAAGTGACGTGGAAAGCCCCGCAACTGGTTAGACAGTTCCAGCCACAAACGAGCCTTTTGCAAAAGGAGAAAAGGTGCAACGCCCTGCTCGGCCAAGTCGCACGCCAATGCGTGCATGCGCTCGACTGCAAAGTCTTTATCGAACCAATGGTGCTCTTTGGCAAACGCATTGATGAGCGCATGGGGCACTCCCAAAGCTTTTCCCACGTCGCGCAGAACGCTGCGGGTTCGATAGGTAGTAACAACTGCCGCAATGGCCGCACGTTCACGTCCGTATTTGGCGTAGATGTACTGGATGACTTCCTCGCGCCGCTGATGTTCGAAGTCCACATCGATATCGGGTGGTTCACGACGCTCGCGGCTGATAAAGCGTTCAAATAAAAGACGTGTCTTGGCCGGGTCTACTGCGGTAATACCAAGGCAAAAGCACACAGCCGAATTGGCAGCGGAGCCCCGACCTTGGCAAAGGATGCCCTGGCTACGCGCGAACCGCACGATGTCATGGACTGTGAGGAAGTACATCTCATAGCCACAGTCAGCAATCAAGTTGAGTTCGTGCGCAATCTGCGTGCGTACAGATTCAGGCACACCGGTCGGATAGCGGCTTTGCGCGCCCTCTTGCGTCAACCACGCCAGGCCTTGAGCAGGGGTCATGCCTGGCGGAACGGTTTCCAGCGGATAGCGATAGCGAATTTCATCCAGCTGAAAAGTACAGCGCTGGGCAATCTCTATCGTGGCTTGTAGCAATTCAGGCGGGTAAAGCGTGGCTAGACGTTCACGCTGGCGAAGATGCCGCTCGGCGTTGGGCTGCAAATTTTGTCCACACTCCGATACCTGTCGCCCCAGACGAATGGCGGTCACGATGTCTTGCAGTGGCTTGCGTGACCGAACATGCATATGGACGTCGCCTGCGGCAACCAGCCCGAGCCCCGCTTCACACGCTGCCTGTTGCAGAGCACCCAACCACACGCAGTCGTCTGTAGCGAGCAGAAGTTCTGCTACCAGCCAAAAATCAGCATTAAAAATGGCTCTAGCGCTTGATACACAATGGTTTATAGCTATAAAATAGGGAGTATTTTCCAACTGCTTATACGGTATCAAAAGCAGCTCGCAATCGTGCAATTGCGCAAAGTGCGCGTGCGCAGCTTGCACGCTGTAGCGCCCTTTTTCAGCACCGCGTCTGGCTGCCGTAATACATTCACATAACTGCCCCCAACCTTGCAGGTTGCGCGGCAGCACCACGACGGAGAACCCCTGAAACTGAAATTCGCTACCCGGTAGAAGCTTCAACCCGCAGGCCTTAGCCGCAACGTGCGCGCGAACCACTCCTGCGACCGAACATTCATCTGTGATGGCCAAAGCGCTATATCCCAATGCTGCCGCTCGCTCAACCAACTCTTCAGGCTGCGAAGCACCGCGCTGAAAACTGAAGCTACTCAAACAATGCAGCTCGGCGTATTCAGGCGCTCTGCACAGCACTTCATTTGTACCGTTTGGGTCAGCCATAGATACCCTGCAGAAACCAGCGGTGTCGCACTGACTCATGGTCAACGGCGGGCAGGCGTTCCCGATAAATCCATACCAAACCGACCGTATCGTTGTGCGCTACAAAATAGTCTCGCACGGCCATTGATGCGCCCGAAGCTTCATCCTCTGCCTCGTTCCACCAACCCGTCTCCAAACGCTGTGGACCCGCCAGCAGGTTCAACGGCCCATGGTGCCAAGGCACATTCGCTTGAATCGTCAAAGCACGTGCAGGTCGCACCAACCAGTTAGGGAAAAGCCTTTTATCCACCCCATGCTGTGTGGCTTCCGTGGTCGTAGTGCATCTATCGTCGCCGGTAGCTGGCTCCCAGCGCTGCATGCACTCAGGACGGTGGTCATCAAACACCCGCAATTGTTGAATAGACTGCGGGCCCAAACGAGCACCTAAGCGCTCAATCAGCTCATGCCAGGACGTGCCTTCATCTTTCTCCTTGGCCTCATCCAGCAGTTCCGCGTTCTGATGTGGCAAGGCGGTAGATTGCCGAACTGTCAGGCGAATTTGGTTGACCGGAGCCGCGAGCTGTGTGCGCTCGAGATGTTCGGTAAGCAAACGCCGCAAGTGCGTCATATCCTGCGTCGGGAACGCCGTTCGAATCGGCAAGCATTGAGTGGCTGGCAAGTCCACACCTTCATATCGCCGCAATTCATGCCTCCAGGAAAAATCTAGTTCTAAAACTCCTTGCTGACGCGACTGCAACCATGCATGCAACGCACTCAGTAGACGACTCGCCGAATGCACCAACGCAGGCCCCGAATCAGCCAAAGCAGGCAATTCGACGGACAAGTCAAATTTCTCTGGCAAAACAATCCATGCACAGGAATACAAAACCAGTCCCAACGCTTGGTCAAGCGCTTGCAATACCAAAGCTCCAAACCGGCGAACGACTCCGCCGCGCGGTAGAGCCTGCAAATCACCCCACGTGTTGCACCCCATGCACGCCAAAGTGGCTACATGAGGCCGAACAACGCTCAAGGTGTGCAGCGGCAGGTCAAACGGAAGTCGGTCAGGAATAGCGATATTCGCCAGCATCAATCGTAGCAAGGCCAGTGCTTCATGTGCAGTTTGCCCGTGTGCTGTGCATACATCCTCAACCCCTGCAGCATTCAAGCTTGCACGCAAGCGCGTCAGCAAAGTGGGAAACCCACCCCAAAAACGCAGATCGCTCGATACTTCCAGCAGCACGGCCTCTTCTTGAATAGCAACTCGAGAAGAAAATTGCAATGCAACAGACGTCTGCAGAAAACCCGAATAGGTCTGGGGAATATCGGGCTCGGAAATCGCGATGGCGACCCAGCAATGCGTGCTCATAGCAATGCTCTTATCAAGCACGCGTCACTTGCACAGTCCAAGGTTGCGACGTTTTAGCCGTATTCCACGCAGGATGTAAGCCATTAACAGCTCGGTTCTGCACTGCTTCCGAAACAGCGCTGTTGCCTGGGAATGATAGTAGGACCTCGGCCAAACTCGACTGGACGCCTGGCAGGAACACAGGTCGCAATACCGGAGGACCGCGGCGCTTAATAACTTGAACCTGCAGCTGATGAAGTCCCGATTTTTGGGTTTGACACACCGCCAAACGTAATCCTGCAGGCGACGCATCGCCTTTTGCATCTTCCGAGCGAAACACCCACAACAAAACATCGCGCTTGGATGCTGCCATCTGCAGACGCCTGAGCGCCGCATAGCTTGCAAAGGACACCCATGCCAAAACGGCCATCACATCCCCGCACTTCAGAGCCTGTTCACAGGCCCATAGCCGATTGGCTGGATCGTCAATAGAAATTTGGCAAATATGACGAGTGCGTGTACGAAATACTTGCGCGATCGGACCGAATGGCTCGTGGGGCGGGTTCAACAGAACCACAGAACCTGAGCACGCCGAAAAACGCTGTAGAAGCGCCGGCCCTACCAGCAGCCACTCGGAGGTCTGCTTAGATAAACATAGCACCTCCGAGAGCTCTCCCAATGCCCAACCCCCGCCAGGAAGATGTGCATCCAACTCCTGAAATCCCGTGCTTTGTCCCTGACCACCGCTCTCTTGCAGTCGATCACCAGCGCGCACGCGTGAGACATCTCCCATGCTCGCGATAAACACAGGGTCAGAAAAAAGTTGAGCAAGAGAAGACACGCAAAGCCACCCGGAAAACTGTTTATATATACAGTATTTTGGACGGACTTTATGCAGAAGTCCACAAAAACCAAAAGCCCTTATGCTCTAAATACAAGAGCGTACGGGCTTTGAGTCAAAGATTAGTGTTGTGTAAGCACCCCTAACGCGAAACCCCCCTGACTCCCTTTGTGGGGGAATCTGGGGGGTTTAAGCGGGCTTATTAGGAGCCTGACGATGACCTACTTTCACACGGGAACCCGCACTATCATCGGCGCGAAGTTGTTTCACTG
>JBBSUJ010000030.1:0-34141 GCA_038235025.1 Burkholderiales bacterium | reverse complement strand
TGCGGTCTGTGATAGCGCGGCCTCGGGCGGTTCCCTGCGTTGCTTTTCTTGCCAATAGCCTGGCTATTGGCAAGAAAAGACGCCTTGCGCCCCATCCCGATCCGCACCATCACATCCTCGCGAGGGTTATGCAGGACATCCTTAGAAAGATGCCGTGATCTTCTTGAATAAAAGAGAGACATTGCTTATCTGGCCTGTAACACCTGAGATGCATTGTTTTCCATTTGCTGCACATCGCTTTCCGACAGGATGCTGAACTCTACGCCCTGGAGCACCGAGGCGACTGGCGCGCCCGGCATCTCCAGCGCCGCGCGAATACAGGGCAGCGCTTGCGCGCCAAATATTCGCAAAGTACCGGCGCCAATCGCTTTGATACCCGAACTCAACTTTTTCTCCCGCAACAACGCCACCAATGCGGGAAGCTGCGCCGGCGTCAGCGAATCAAATGCGATTTTCATGTCGCTGTAGTCAGCAGTCCAATGGGGTAAAAAATTGTGCCGGTCGCCTCTTAAATGAAGGTTTTCCTTCAGGATTTTTTTGACAATTTGAACGTCTTTTGCATTGGCAGGAAGTCGTTTTATGGCAGCAGTGCAGGCCTGGACTGTCCTGATATTTAAAGGCGATAAGTCAGCTAAGGGGGCCGACGCAACGTGCGTCACTTGTTGCGCAAACCCTTGGGTCATCGACACGGCAACGGCGCAAACTGCCACGGCAGATCGCAGGGCAGCGCGCATTAAATGGCTGACGCGTTGCATACGGCATTAGTTTTCTGGTGGTTCATCAATAGAGCGCGTCGCGGGCGATGAAAGACCTCCAGCCGTGCTGGCTAAACTAGTCGTGTCGATAGTGCTAATTGCGCTTGTAGAAGTGCTCATGCAAGCACCGAGTCCAATTGCTGCGCGAGACGGTTGCCATCTCGCGTCATTGCCAGCCAGCCAAATACAGCGCGCCCGCCGCTGGTGCTGGCCCACAAAGCGCCCACCTGGCTTTTCTCTATTTCATACGGGTCATGGAGCAGGTGCGCGCCTTTG
This sequence comes from Burkholderiales bacterium, assembly GCA_038235025.1. Lineage (GTDB taxonomy): Bacteria > Pseudomonadota > Gammaproteobacteria > Burkholderiales > Burkholderiaceae_C > Simplicispira. The sequence goes on along the minus strand of JBBSUJ010000030.1, from coordinate 33,110 downwards.
AACTCCAGCAACGCCACCCGGCCATCGACCAGCTCGGCGACAAAGTCGGCAAAGAAGCGCCCGCGTGACGTGGGCAGCGCAAAGCCGCAGGGCGCGGCGTCCAGGTTGCGGACCCAATGAAAAACTTTTGGGTGGCGATCAATCAACTGCGCGCATTGAAATTCCTGCCCGCCATCCTTCAAATCGGCCAGCACCGGAAAGTAATGGTTGGCAAATTGGTAGCGCCCGGCGTAGCGCGTGGCCACGGGCACCGGGTAACGGCCGGGCGTGAAGACATGCGGGTGTGCCCAGTCGGGCTCCACCAGCCACGCTGCGCTATCACCTTGCCCCAGCACGCACTGGCGAAACTGCCGCTGCGTTGCCGCATCCCGCAGGTCGCCCACATGCGCCTCAATGCTGCGCGCCAGTTGAAACCGCGCCTGCGCCAGCACCACCAGTTGCACGCCGCAGGCATGCAACTGGTGGTTGACTACGGCGGCCAGAAAGGTACGGCGCTGGGCTTGTGTGATGCCGCGCAGCGGTGCATGTAGCGCCTTGTGCAGCGATTGGTCCAGCCAGTGCACCAGCGTTTCGGCATCAATGCTGCTGCTGCCGTAATCCATGGTCATCTGCTGCACATCGGCAGGGCGCAGCGTGACGCGCTCGCCTTGCAGGTCGATCACGAACACATCGGACTCTTGCACCACATGAAAACCGGGCAACTGCACCGCTTGGGGGCTGAGCAAATCCAGCTCTACGGTTTCCAGCACGGCCTCGCGCTCCAGCGGCCACAGCGGTGCCTGTGCGTTGGTGCGGTAGCCCAGCGTGGGCAGCGGCGCAAACGGCACGCCGCGTGCGCTGGGGGCGCTGCCAGCGGCCACTAGTGCGTTGTGCTGAGCCACTTGCTCGCGCAGTTGCTCCTGCTTTTTGGGGCCGCGCACTTGGGTCAGCATGAGCACTTCGGTGTCTTGGCCGATGTGGCCAGCCACCACTACCTGCGGCGAACCGGCAATCGTTTGCATCTGCACGCCGGGCTGGGCGAGCAGCTCGGGTGTGGCACTCAATGCCTCAAAATTAGTAGCTATCAGCGCAGGTGGAATAAGCGCTGGAGGCCTATTTGGCTCTGAATCTTCACCAAACAAGGGATACGCGGCAGGCGGCGCAATCATGGATGCCACATCCAGCGCTTCAAACCCCATGGGCCCGATGAGCCGGTCGGCCAGTGCGTGGGCGGCGCTGGAAAATTCTGCCGCGCACACATGCGCATAAGCGCGGTTCAGCGGTTCTCGGCCGCGCCGCTTGGCATACGGCATACGCAGCACGCGGCCCAGCAACTGCTCAACGGCCCCGGCGCTGCTCAGCTTTTGCAGGCTGCACAGCACATAGGCAAACGGGCAATCCCAGCCCTCGCGCAGCGCCTGCACCGTAATCACATAACGCACCGGGCAGCTGTGCGCCGCCAAATCCAGATCATCCAGCCCGCGCGTGGTGCCGGTGGCCACCACGATCTGGTTCTCCGGCAGCTTGAGCTCGTTGATAAGGTAGGTGCGCAGCGCCTCGGGCGGCATCTCGTCGCCCTGGTTTTGTGCCTGGAACAGCACGATGGGGCGCACATAGCCGTGGCCATCGGCCTCATCTTTCAACGCTTCAGCCTCCAGTGCTGCTTGCGTTTGCACCGCGCCAAACACCGCCTGCGGCCAGCCCTCGGGGTGCTCGGCCAGCACGATGGGCAGTTTGATCATGGACTCGGCGGCCAGCTCCTGCGCGCTTACGTGGTACAGCACGTTGGTCTTGTGCGCAATCGGCGTGGCGGTCAATTCCAGAATAAAAGACGGGTTGAGCCGCTGAAGCGCTGTAAAACTTTTGTCGGTTTTGGTGTTGTGCGCTTCGTCCACGATGACGATGGGCCGGTGCAGCGCCAGCCAGTTGGACAGACTCCAGCGCGGCTGGCCCACAAAGCCTTGCAGCACGCCCGTGGTGTCTCGCGCGACGTCTTCTGCGGTGACCAGCGCATTGGGCAACGCGTGCAAACAGGCCAGCTTGCGCCCGCCATCTTGCGCCTGCGCGCCTTTGAAGTGCGGCTCAAAACTTTCCGCAAAGCTGTACACGTTGCGCTGGCCCGCGTCTTCAATGCGAAAGCTCTGAATCGTGGCCACCACCACGATGGCGGTGCGCCCCCAATCGGGCGGTGCAATCTGCGCCACATCGTCCAGCGTGCACACCTGCAGCTGCTCGCCATAGGCGTCGGTCAGCGCTGCGCGGTAGGGGTGGCCGGGCGTTTGCAGGGCTTTGAGGGTTTGCTGGCGAATCGCATCGCTGGGCACCAGCCACACCGCCACCGGCGCATCCACCTGGCACCAAGCCCGCGCCAGCAACGGCACCGCATGTGCCGCCAGCACCGTTTTGCCGCCGCCCGTGGGAATGCGCAGGCACAAGCACGGCAACTGCGGGCCAAAGGCGTCCGCGTTGTAAGGCCGACCCGCTTGCGCACGGAAGACCGCCGCCGGGCCACTGTTCTTGGCAGCGTGGGCAAAAGTGGCCAGCGTGTCGAGCGCGGTTTGCTGGTAGGACTTGAGGGTGAGGGCGGTCATGGGAATCTACGACGGGATAGAGCAGCGCTAAAAAATTCGAGTTATCCCGTGCAAGTCATTGTTACTAAAAGAATTTCGCAGGCGGATTGGCTGGTGGATCGGATAGATACACGGTTTGGATTGGCCAGCTATCCGGTCGGTTCGAGGGTAAGAGAAGTCGCAAAAGGGCGAATCCAGACTCGGACACAAACAGGAAATCAACAAACTTATCCACAGCTGTAATAAACTCTTGGGGTGGGAACAAAAATCGGCTCCATGCCGTGTGAGAGCTGGAACCACGGGGCAACCCAGTCAGGCGATCCTATATTCCCACCTTGTTTTCCAAAGCCGCTCCTACGAGCGGCTTTGTTTTTGAGTAGTACACCCCGTAGGGTGCTGTGCTGGTTTCATCCACCGCGTGGATGAGGCTCACCTTGCTCCAGACCATTTCCAAATAACGACTTTCTTGCCGGGCGTAGTGCCTTTGCAGCGCCCACAGCAGGTAGTCCACCGCTTGCAGGCCGGCTTGCTGCGCGGGTTGCGCCGCCGTCACTTCAAAGGTCGTCAAGACCTGCTTGTCCCATTGCTTCGCAAACCTGTCACGCGCCAGCAGCAGCGAGTCGGCGAACGACTTGGTGCGGTCTGAACTGCCCCGCACGGCATAGCAGACGCGGCAGCTTTCATACTGGTGCAGCCGGTTTTTGAACAACCGTGCCACGCTGCTGTCGTAAAGTTCATTGGGGTGGTAGCGGTATGTGCTACTGCGCGCATTGCGTTCGCGCGCATACGACAACACGGCGCGCATGTCGCGCACCGCCGCGTAAAACTTTATGGAATGACGCATCAGCAACTTGAACACCTCCCGGCGCACCTCTGGCACATCGTCTTTGGCGTGAAACGCCACTGCCGTTTTGCGTCGATGTGGCTGAAACGAAGGAACGTCTTTGAAGTACGGATCGGCTTGCAATTCGGTGCGCAACTGCCCTAGCTCCAAAGACAATGCTGCCGGGTCATCCACCTCTAGCAAGCCCATGATGAAGTGGCCCATGGAACCGCCAGGTTGGCCCACCAGCACTTGGCCCTTCGCGTTGAAAAGCACGCCATCACCCGATTCGTCAACGAAGTAATAAGCTGTGCCAGAGGGTGCGGGTGGCGAGGGTTTGGCCATGGTCAATACGCGGGGCGGCCGGTGTGTCTAAAACGGTTGGGCGGTTGCATGTAAGGGTTTGATGATGTCATTGGCGAGGCGGGCAATTTTCAATCCAATTGCTGCCAAAGTCTTATTCTCAACGCACCGCCCTCACCGCGCCTTCACGTCATACGGCAAATGCCGAAACGTCACCCGCGCCTGGGCCAGACGCGCATCGCCCAGGCGGCAAGCTTCACCGAAGACCACCAGCGGTACTTCCGGGTGCGGCGTAGTGGCGTGCAGGGCCAGCAGCGATTCCAACACCGCAGAGGTCAGTACATTGCCGCTGGCTGGGCGCTTGTCGCCCAGGATGCCGTTGAACAGCAAGTAGTAGGCCGTGCGGCTTTGCAGAACGCGAGGGGCGGGCACCGTCATGTCCACCTGGGCCGATGGCATGTCTCCCTCCTCGGCTGGGGAAGGGGTGAAAAAGTCGGGTTGAGGGCTCGCACCCGTCGTGGGAGCGTGAGCGCTGTCGCCCGCGTTTGCGTCTATGTCTGAGGCGAGCCCCCATCCCAGCCTTCCCCCAGCGGGGGAAGGAGCGGGTAGGCCGGGGGTGGCTGAGGCGGGCGGCGCGGATTCGGCCTGTGCCTCTGAAATTTCAGTCGAAAAAGGCTGGTTACGCAAGTCCAGCGAGCGCAACCAGCTATCAAAAACAGAGTACGTGCCCAAATACGGCGTGCCCGGCTGGCCGTGCGCCGCATCAAACGCCGTACCGGTTTCCTGCTGCCAGACAAACGCCGCCAGCGTGGCAAAGCGCACCTCAGGGTGAATGCAGCCGGTGGCATCAAAGATGGGTGCGCCCAGCTTGCAGAACTGAAACCCGCCGCCGCCTTGCCAACCCACAGCTTTGCTGATGCCGCCCTGCTCGCCGGCCACCACTTTTTGCAAACGTGGCAAGCAGTGCGTAGCCGCGTGCTCGCCCATTTCAATACCAATCCAGCGCCGGCCCATCTTGTGCGCGACGGCTGCGGTGGTGCCGGAGCCTAGGAAGCTGTCGAGGACGAGGTCGCCGGAGTTGGATGCGATGTGGAGGATTCGCTGGATCAGAGCTTCTGGCTTCGGGGTTGAGAAAGGGGTTTCCCCCGGAAAAAGCTCAACCAATTCAGATTTGGCCCGGCCATTGCTACCAACGTCTTGGTGAAACCATAAAGTCGAAGGCACCAGCCCAGCTTGGACTTCAGAAAGAAACTTTTTCACGCGAGGCGCGTTTCCGCCATGCTCGCCGAACCAAATTCTCCCGTCCTTCACCATCTCTTGAAATCGAGGTTCTGTATAGAGCCAGCAACGACCAGCCGGTGCCTCCACTTTTCGTCCTGAGGGTGTTGTGATCGTAAAAAATTGCGCGTCCCTTCGCCCTTTCTCCGCTTTTGCATGCGCTGGAAGCGATGCCCAAACTCCCCGTGAATCATTGTCGGGATTGGTAAATCGTTCGATCTGTTCATCAGAAGCGGGCAGCATATTGCGCACTTCTTTCCATCCATCGCGGCGCTTGGCGTAAAGCAGGATGTGGTCGTGTACAGCCGACACGTCAGTCCTGTTCTCGCGAGTGTGAGTTTTTTGCCAAAACACATTCGCCACAAAATTCCCCCGCCCAAACACCTCATCCATCAACACCTTGAGGTAATGCCCCTCGTTGTCGTCAATCGTCACCCAGATGGAACCGTCCTCCCGCAGCAGCTCCCGCAGCAACTGCAAACGCGGCAGCATCATGCTGAGCCACTGGCTGTGCTCCAGGTTGTCGTCGTAGTGCTCAAACGCGCTTCTGGTGTTGTAGGGCGGGTCGATAAAAATGCATTTCACCTGCCCCCGGTAAAACGGCAGCAGCGCCTTGAGGGCTTCCAGGTTGTCGCCCTGAATCAGCAGATTACGGGCGGCCTGCTGCGCGTCGCCGTGGGCTGAGATGGGTTCCATCAGGCGGTAAGGCACCTGGGCGGCGGTAGTAAAGGCGGCGGCGCGGTTAAGCCAGTCAAGCGTGGGCATGGGGAATCAGTGCGGTCAGATGCCTGGGGGGGCGGGGAAGCGAGTTGGGCCGAGTGGGCATGAAGTAGCGGATGGCAGTTTGCGCAGCGGCGCGCGCGCGTTGGACTGGCGCATCAGCGCCGCTCACAGGTCATCGAATGAGCTGTCTGAGTTCTACCGCGCGCGACGCGGTGACGTTCAACAGGCATTGCTCTTCGTTGATCGAGGCCTTTCTGTCGTAGCCAGTCACAGCGAAAAAGCGGCAGTTGGAAGCGCGAAACTTCAGCCAAGCGCGCTGATCTTTCTGCAATTGCTGTTGCGTCTCTGGTGCTGATTGGACCAGCAGTTCCTCGTAGGCCAGATTCAGCCGCGCGGTTTGTGCCGCGTACTCCTGCGTGACGCAGGCGCCGCTCTCCGCAGGAGCGGCATTCGCGATTTTGAGGCAGGCCTCGTAAGCATTGGGGGCACTGGGGGCCTTGTCCAACGAGTCTGAACACGCTGCCATGAGTGACGAGCCCAAGAGCAGACAGCTGGTCCCGGCGAGGCGCAGGCGCTGGTGAAGGTGTTGGCGAGCGTGCGGGTATAGGAACATTCGAAACCACCGACCAGGTTCGAGAGTGCCTTGCCTCACGGCAATAGCCAAAGTAGCCAAAGCGCGCAAAGCACCCTCAGTGAATCGCCGCCGCCACGATGATGCTGATACCCAGGCACATGGCGGCCACCACCATGCCGAGCGCGCGGTTTTGCTTCTCGACGATTTCGCGCCACAGGTCGTACGGCGTGATTTTGTCGACGATGACAAAGCACAGCCAGAAAATGATGACGCCGATGAGCGCGTACATCACCGAGCCGAGGATGGCGGCGGGCCGAAGCCATTCAATTGCAATCATGGGGTCTCCTAAAAATTTATTTGTGTCCGCCGCCGGTAGAGAAACCACCGTACGAGCCGCCGCCACTGCGGTAGTTACCGCCGGATGAGCCTGAGCAATCCGAGAGGATGCTGAGCAGGATAAAGATCACCGCGACGATGGCGATCAGCCCTTTGAAATTGATGCTTTTGGACGCGACGAACGGCCCAGGGTCGTCGCGTTGCAGCCGGTTCATGGCGTTGGCGATGTTGAAGGCTTTGGCCACGGTGTCAGAGGCCAGCCGGTTGCCGGATGACCAGGTCACTTCGGTCGGCGTTTTTTCCAGCGACAGCAAGCCCTTGCTGCTGGCGAAGTCGCGGTTGCTGGTGCGCTGGCCGCGCTCGACCTTCCAGTAAAACTCGCCCAGCACGTAGTCGGTTTCGGCCTCGTAGGCCGATTGCAGCTCGTAGCGGCTGCCCAGGTAGTTGGCGGTGCGCCCGCCCTGGGTCATTTGCGGCGCGCCGGTGGTGGGGCTCACCATGCTCCAGCCGTCGCTGCTGTCGACCAGAAATGCAAAGCCGCGCTTTTGGTTGTAGAGCAGGTATTCGCTCCAGCCGAACAGCTCATCGTCGCCGGGCTCTTGCCCCACGCGGTGCTGAAAGCCCACCACTTGCCAGGCCACGCCTTGCAGTTGGCCTTTGCTGCCCAGCGGGATGACCGGGCGCACGGGCTCGTTCTGCTCGGCAAAAGCCATCTCGCCGCCCACGCCGGTTTCCAGCGAAATGACGCTTTTGCACGCCGGGCAGGTAATGCTTTTGCTGCCCGCCAGCAGGACCTGCACAGGTGAGCCGCAATTGGGGCAGCTGAACTGGCGGCCAGTCTCGTCTTTGACGGACTCGTCCCTCAATCCCTGGAGCTTCAAATCGTCCAGCAGCACCGCGCGGCCACGGTCTACGGCCGGCGGCGTGGGGCTGTAGTCAATGGAGAGCACCTCGCCATCGCCGCTGCGCAGTTCTACCAAGTCAAACGGCTGGCCCAGCGGTGGCAGTTTGGGCAGTTCGCCCTCAGCAGATAGCAAGTGCGCCTGGCCCGCAAACGCCACGCTGTAGGCCTTGCCGCCAAAGTTCACGCTGACGCCGGGGCGCAGTGTGCTGGCGGCGGGTAACGTGCCCAGGGTTAGCTCAGGTGCGGCGCGGGTGAAGACGTAGGCGCCGTTGTCTTCCGACAGGCTGGCCAATTCGCCGTCGGCTAAAAAGGCGGTCCATTCGGCCCACACGCCGGCATCGTTTTGGTATTGCAGCCGACCGATCAGCGTGAAAGCCAGTTCTTTGCCATCGAGCGTGATGCGGCCGCTGGACATGAGCTGCAACGGGCTGTGGTCATCAAACAGCTCGGCCATCTTGCCGACGCGGGCCAACACGTCGCCATTGCGCACCACGGTGCTTTGGCAGTAGGGGCAGATGGCGTGCGTCGATTGCGCGCTGCGGAACTCCACCGGCGCGCCGCAGCCGGGGCAGGGCGCGCGGTACGCACGCTGGGTGGGCAGTGAACCGGGCGGCGGGGCGGGGGTGGTGGCCATTGGCTGGTTTTGAGGTCTTTTAGGCCTCTAGCGCTTATGGGGTAGTCGCGAGTAGCTCATTAAATAATAGCAATTACACCAGCTTTTTCAGCAGCTCGGCCTTTTTGCTGTCGAACTCTTCCTGTGTGAGGATGCCCTTGCTCTTGAGTTCGCCCAGCTTTTCCAGCGTGGCCATGACGTCTTCTGCCTTCACCCCCACCACCTCAGCGGCCGCGCCCGTAGCCGCCGCTGCTGCAGCCGCCGCTGGCGTTTGCGCATTGCCGCCCTGCATGCCCGCTGCCAGGTTCTGCGCCATCACCTGGCCCAGCGCCACGCCTGCGCCCAAGCCCATGGCATCGCCCGCAATGCCGCCGCCACCGCTGCCCGAGCCTTCGGCAAATTTGGGAATCGCCTGTGCGGTTTGGTACTGCATGAACTTGCCCATGTCGTCGCCGACCATGCCCATGCCGATCTTCTGGTCCAGAATTTTCTGCAGGTCTTCGGGGAGCGACAGGTTCTGCACCGTCATGGTCTCGACCTTGAGGCCGAGCTTTTCGAACGCGGGCGTCAGCTCTTTGGTGAGTGCCTCGGCAAACATGACCTGGTTGGCCGCCAAATCCAGAAACGGCACGCCGCTGCTGGCAATGGCGTTGCTGATGTTCTGCAGCACCAGGCCGCGCAATTGGCCTTCCAGATCGGCCACGGGGTAGATGGCGCGGGTGCCCGAGATTTCGGTATAGAACGCCTTGGGGTCGGTGATGCGGTAGGCGTAGTTACCAAACGCACGCAGCCGCACGGCACCAAAATCTTTGTCGCGGATGGTGATGGGTTGTGGCGTGCCCCACTTTTGGTCAATCTGCTGGCGCGTGCTGAAGAAGACCACGTCGCTTTTGAAGGGCGACTGGAACAACTTGTCCCAGTTCCGCAGGTTGGTGAGCAGCGGCAGGGTTTGCGTAGTCAGCTTGTGGGTGCCCGCGCCAAACACGTCAGCCACCTGACCTTCGTTGACGAACACCGCCATTTGCGATTCGCGCACCACCAGCACCGCGCCGTTCTGGATTTCCATATCTGCCATGGGAAAACGCCAGGCGAGAGTGCCGTCGCCGTCCTCCGTCCATTCGATGACGTCAATGAACTGTTTCTTGAGGAAATCCATAAGGGCCATGTGGTGCTCCTGTGGGTGGGTGAAAAAGAGGGTCGGCCATCATAGCCAAGGCGTATGCCGCTAAAGGAACTGCCTGGGCCTGCGTCAAATCATGGCGGCTGATGGTGTGCGCTTGCACGCAGTTTTGCACGCTTGGTGCATGGGGTTGGCGTGGGGTTGGCGTAGGGCTGCCGCGCTTTACCGGTGGATCGTTCTAGAGATCTCGCGGAGCGAACCGGCAAACCGGCTGAAGGTGCGACAAGGCGATGCGAGATAAAGCTGGCAAAAGCAAAGCGAGCAAAAAAAAGCGAGGTACCTCAAGCGCTGCGCTGCTGCGCCTGGCCGAGTGAAGCGGCGCCTCCTTGCTGCGCGCATGCGCTTTAAGCGCGGGTATCGAGTAGCCGGCCCAGTACGTCGTCGCCGGTGCGCAGCGAGTGCAGGTTGGCTTTGAAGGCGTGGCTGGCGGCGACTTGCTCGACGATTTCTTTCTCCAGCGACACCCCGGCTTGCGGCACCCGGTCGACCCGCGCCTCCACGCCGCCGTTGCTGGACGCTTGCTGCTCAACCCGCTGGGCGCGGTAGCCGGGCGTGTTCATGTTGGCGATGTTGCCGGCCGAGGCATCCAGCCGGAGCTGCGCAGCGGCAAGGCCTGAGGACGCGATGGAAGCCAAACCGAACATAAAAAGTCTCCTTACAGGTGGGTGCCGAGCGAAGCGGGCGGGACAGTTCACAGGCGGCGCGAGACGCTTGGATTCGCCGCAAACGTCGACAGGCGGCTGCAACACATTGTGTAACGTCTCGCCGCAGTCGGCAAGGGCAGCCGTCTCAGGCGCCTTTTAGCGTGTGCCGATGCGCCTCTTGCAGGCAGGCGGCAAATGCCTGCGCCGCCCGGCTGGGCTGCGGCGAGCGGCGCAGCACGCTGACAAATTCACAGGCGTAGAAGAACAGCTCGGGATGGAGCACGCGCATCTGGCCACGCCGCTCGAATGCCTCGGCGTAGTGCTCTGGCAAGAATCCCAGGTAGCGGCCCGACAAAATCAAAGTGGCAATGGCTTCCTGGTCAAAACCGGTGGCTTTGCGCCGCAGCCGGGCGCGGTGGCCCAAGTCCATGTTGGGCGAGTGGTAGCCCAAACCGGCAAAGGGCCAGGCGCGCAGGTCCTCCCAGTGGAGTGGCGCCTGCTCCGCATCAAACAACGGGTGGCCAGCGCCGCAGTAAAGCCGCATGGTTTCGCTGAACAGCGCTTCATACACCAGGCTTTGCGACGCGCGGTGCGCCGGAATAATGCCCAGCTGAAAGCGCCCGTCCATCAGCCCGCGCTCAATGGCCGGAATACCGGCCACGTGCAGGTGCAGCGCCACGTCGGGCGCGCGTTCATTGAACAGCGCAATGGCCGCGGCAATGTGCGCCGCCGGGTTGCTGGCCGTTTTGTCAAACACCGCCACATCCAGCTGCCCGCCCATGCGCTGGTGAATGTCGTCAATGCTGCTGCGAAACGCGTCCACGCTGGCCAGCAGGCGCAGGGTTTCGTCGTATACGCGCTGGCCCTCGGGGGTGAGCGCAAAGCCTGCCCGCCCGCGCCGGCACAGCGTGAAGCCCAGCCGGGTTTCCAGATCCTTGATGTGGCGACTCACGGTGCTGGTGGCAATGTTCAGCTCCAGCTCGGCCGCCGCCATACCGCCGCATTCGGCCACGGCTTTGAAGACTTGCAGCAGGCGCAGGTCCATATCGGCCAACTGGCCGAGTACGGCGCGCTTCCTCGGTTCAGAGGATTCGGGCGGTAGCTTCACTTGCAGAAATCCTCAAGTAAACAGAGCCAACGGGCGCTTTACGGAATTATTGTCTGCGCCAACAATGCAAGTGAGATTCTTTTTCTCTCCACTGTCCCGCACCGGAGGTCGCCATGTCGCTCGCGCAAACCCCTTCTCTTCTTGCCCAGGAAACGGCTACTTCGCATCACACCGACGAAGCTAGCCATTTGGCCCGCGCCGGCCGCATGGACGCCCAGTGGCTGGACGCGCACTGGATGCCCTACACCGCCAACCGCCAGTTCAAAGCCAACCCACGCATGGTGGTGGGCGCGAGTGGCGCTTACTTTGAGGACGCCGAAGGCCGCAAGATATTTGATGGCCTGTCGGGCTTGTGGTGCAGCGGCATGGGCCACGGCCGCCGCGAGATCGCCGAGGCGATTGGGCGCCAGGCCATGCAGCTTGATTACGCGCCAGCGTTCCAGTTTGGTCACCCGCTGTCGTTCGAGTTGGCCAACCGCATCAAAGGCCACATGCCGGATGGGCTGGACTACGTGTTCTTCACCAGCTCGGGGTCTGAGGCGGCGGATACCTCCCTCAAGATAGCCCGCGCCTATTGGCGCGCCAAAGGCCAAGCCAGCAAAACGCGGCTGATTGGCCGCGAAAAGGGCTACCACGGCGTGAACTTTGGCGGCATTTCTGTCGGCGGTATAGGTGCCAACCGCAAGCATTTTGGCCAGGGCATTGAGGCCGCGCATCTGCCCCACACGCAGCCGTCCGCCGGTTCGTTCTTCAAGGGCATGCCGCCCACGGGCAAAGAGGTGGCCGACCGCCTGCTGGACCTCATCACCCTGCACGACGCGAGCAATATTGCCGCGGTTATCGTGGAGCCGTTTTCAGGCTCGGCTGGTGTGGTGATTCCGCCAGAAGGCTATTTGCAGCGCCTGCGCGAAATTTGCACCCACCACAACATCCTGCTCATTTTTGACGAGGTCATCAGCGGTTTTGGCCGATCCGGCGCGTGGACCGGTGCCGAGCGTTTTGGCGTCACGCCCGACATCCTCAATTTTGCCAAGCAAATCACCAACGGCGTGCAGCCGCTGGGCGGCGTGGTGGCCAGCAAAGAAATCTACGACACCTTCATGGCGGCCGGTGGTCCCGAATACATGCTGGAACTGCCGCACGGTTACACCTATTCGGCCCACCCTGTGACCTGCGCCGCGGCCTTGGCTACGCTGGATTTGATGGAAGCCGAAGATGCTCCCGGCAAGGTGCGCGCGCTTGAGCCGAATTTCGAGGCGGCGGTGCACAGCCTCAAGGGCGCGCGCCACGTAATGGACATTCGCAACTTTGGGCTGGCCGCTGGCTTCACCATTGCCGCGCTGCCGGGCGAGCCTGCCCGCAGGCCTTATGAGATTGCGATGCATTGCTGGAAGCAGGGCTTTTACGTGCGCTACGGCGGCGACACGATTCAGCTTGCGCCGCCCTTCATCAGCGAAAAAGCGGAGATAGACCGGTTGGTAGCGGCTTTGGGCGAGGCGTTAGACGCGACGGCTTAGCAGCCTCCTCCACAACCCTCGCCATCACAGACCGCAAAGGAGTTATGCAGGGCGTCTTTGGCGCTCCAAGTTACTTCTAAATTAATAGCCCCTAGCCCTTTTCCCATAAGCGCTAGGGGCTTAAAACACTCATATTTTTGTTTGTTGTTTCCTGTGCGTCTCATGCAAAACTGTTTTCCCGGCGCGAGCCGCCGCTCCGCACTCTCTTACAAAACCTGACGCCTACAATGAAGCGGCGCTCATGCGAGCGGCTGCGTCAAGCCTGCGGTGAAACCCGGCGCGCGGCCAATTGCCCCACTGGAGTTTTCAATGTCCGATAGCCCCCAAACCCCGCCTCTAGACAAACGCGCCCTGCTGCGCAAGCTAGCGCTTGAGTACCACGAGTTTCCCAAGCCCGGCAAGATCGCGATCGCTGCGACCAAACAATTGGTCAATCAGCTTGATCTCTCCCTGGCTTACTCGCCCGGCGTTGCGTCGCCCTGCGAAGAAATCGTCAAAGACCCTGCCAACGCATTCCGCTACACCAGCCGCGGCAATCTGGTGGGTGTCATCACCAACGGCACCGCCGTGCTGGGCTTGGGCGACATTGGCGCGCTGGCCAGCAAGCCGGTTATGGAAGGCAAGGCGGTTCTGTTCAAAAAGTTCTCGGGCATCGATGTGTTCGACATTGAGATCAACGAGAAGGACCCGGAGAAGCTGGTAGAAATCATCGCCGCGCTGGAGCCCACTTTCGGCGGCATCAACCTGGAAGACATCAAGGCGCCCGATTGTTTCTATGTGGAGCGCAAGCTGCGCGAGCGAATGAACATCCCGGTGTTCCACGACGACCAGCATGGCACCGCCATCGTTGTCGGCGCGGCGATTTTGGGGGGCCTCAAAGTTTCCGGCAAACGCGCGGAAGATGTGAAGCTGGTGACTTCGGGCGCTGGCGCTGCGGCTCTCGCCTGCCTGGGTCTGCTCGTCAAACTAGGCGTACGCCGCGAGAACATTTGGGTCACCGATTTGGCCGGTGTGGTCTACGAAGGCCGTACCGAGCTGATGGATGAAGACAAGAGCGTGTACGCACAGCCGACCGACCTGCGCACGCTGGCTCAGGTCATCGCGGGTGCCGACGTGTTTCTGGGGCTGTCGGCCGGCGGTGTTCTCAAGCAAGACATGGTGCGCGCCATGGCACCGCGCCCGTTGGTGTTCGCCCTTGCTAACCCCAACCCCGAGATCGCCCCCGAAGATGTCAAAGCGGTGCGGGATGACGCCATCATTGCCACCGGTCGCACCGATTACCCGAACCAGGTCAACAACGTTCTGTGCTTTCCGTACATCTTTCGCGGTGCGCTGGACTCAGGCGCGACCACCATCACGATGGAGATGGAAATCGCTGCGGTCCACGCCATCGTGGAACTGGCGCAGGCCGAGCAAAGTGAGGTCGTCGCCGCGGCCTATGCCGGCGAGCCTTTGGCGTTCGGCCCCGAATATCTGATTCCCAAACCGTTCGATCCGCGGCTGATGATGAAAATTGCCCCGGCTGTGGCACAGGCTGCGGCCGACAGCGGTGTCGCCATGCGCCCCATCGCCGACATGGACGCTTACCGCGACCATTTGCAGACCTTTGTGTATGCCTCTGGCACCACCATGAAGCCTATCTTCGCGGCAGCCAAAGCCGCTGAGACCAAGCGCGTGGCGTACTCCGAAGGCGAGGAAGAGCGCGTGCTGCGTGCTGCGCAAATCGTGGTCGATGAAAACCTTGCGCGGCCCACGCTGATCGGCCGGCCCGCCATCATTGCCCAGCGCATTGAGAAATTTGGCCTGCGGCTCACGGAAGGGCGCGACTACGACGTGGTCAACGTTGAGCAGGACCACCGCTACCACGACTTCTGGCAAACGTACCACCGCATGACCGAGCGCAAGGGCGTCACGGTGCCTATCGCCAAGATCGAAATGCGCCGCCGCCTGACCCTCATCGGAAGCATGCTGCTGCACAAGGGCGAAGTCGATGGCTTGATCTGCGGCACATGGGGCACTACGGCGCACCACTTGACCTATATCGATCAGGTAGTTGGAAAGCGCGAGGGTGTTGCGACTTACGCGTGCATGAACGGTCTGTTGCTGCCAGAACGTCAGGTGTTTTTGGTCGATACGCACGTCAACTACGACCCTACGGCCGAGCAATTGGCTGAAATCACCGTGATGGCGGCGGAAGAAATGCTGCGCTTTGGTATCAAGCCCAAAGCGGCCTTGCTTTCGCATTCCAACTTTGGCAGCAGCTGCCAGCCCAGCGCCATCAAAATGCGGCAAACCTTGGAGCTGCTGCGTCTTAGCGCGCCTTGGTTGGAGGTGGATGGCGAGATGCACGGCGATGTCGCTTTGAATGGCCAGTCGCGCGCCGCGCTCATGCCTGAGAGCACCCTGGTAGGGGACGCCAATTTGCTGGTGCTGCCCAACATTGACGCTGCCAATATCTCTTACAACCTGCTCAAGATGGCCGCGGGCGGCAATATTGCCATCGGCCCGGTTCTTCTAGGTGCGGCAAAGCCGGTGCACATTCTCACGGCCAGCGCGACCGTCAGGCGCATCGTCAATATGACCGCCATGACCGTAGTGGACGCCAGTTCACACCGCTGAAATTACGGAGCGCGCACCGCGCGCTACCGATCTTTTGCGGGGCCTGTCGCCGGACACGGCGCGGACCGTGTTGGGCTCGGCGCACGCTTAGTCTGCGCGTACGTCCGCCTGAATATTGCGCACGGCTCTTGCGTTCGCAAGACGATTGCGTCACACTAGCGCCTTGAAATTTCGGGTTAACCCGTAGTTTCCGAAAGGCGCAGTTTTTGATGTTTTTTGCAGCAGCTAGCAAGGCCCGCAAATTTGGGGTCTCTTGTATTTTTGGGGTTCTACTGGCGATTTCGTCGCCGTTGCTGCACGCCCGGCAAAGTGACCTGCAAGTGAACGCAGGCGAAGTTGTTCTCGCAAGCCTACCCCGAGAAGCTAGCGCTACCCATGCGTTAATTTTGGATGGCGGCCCATTTCCGTTTGAAAAAGACGGAGTGGCGTTTGGCAACCGTGAGCGACTGCTTCCGCTGGCAAAGCGCGGCTTTTACCGGGAATACACCGTTAAAACGCCGGGCATGCGTCACCGTGGAGCGCGCCGAATCGTGTGCGGAGGCGCTGCGCGAACGCCGCAGGCTTGCTATTACACCAGCGATCACTACGCCAGCTTTCGGAAAATATTGAATTAAGAAGTGAATTTAGGGGCCGTTGGCAAATTTTGCGCGGCGTTACGGTTTTTTGACTTGATAGAAAGAGACACGAAGATGGATACGCCACTTCGTAAAGACCAAGATGTTCCGATGCGCGGCATACGCGCCAACATCGTGCAATCAATCCGTGCCTTTCGCGTGCGGGAATTGCAGGATGCGGCCACTGCGCTGGAACACCATTTTCTTTACGCCAACCTTGCCCATGCACAGACCAAGCAGGATGTGCTGGATCTGATCGCCGATCAGTTCACCTTTCCATCCCATTTCGGGAAGAACATGGATGCGCTGTCGGACTGTTTGACGGACCCTTTGCACAAGTCGGGCCCACAGCCAGGCTTCATCGTGGTGCTGGAGCAGATTCCCGCTACTGCCAAGTTCGACAAAGAGGCCCGCGAGCAATTGATCGATGTCTTTCGCGACGCGGCCGATTTTTGGGGCGAGCGCAAGATTCCCTTTCGCTGTTTCTATTCTTTTCTGTAGCCCGTTCTGCACACACCAGCCAAGCAGAACGGGCCAGCGAGGCTAACGAGACATCTCCTGTAGTTCACGGCATCGCCGTGGGCGAGGAGGCTCCTGAGAAAATGCTGACCGACAAACTGGTTGACATCTCTCCCATGGCGCTGCGTATGAGCAGCCCGTTTAACGCAGGTTATTGGCTCAGCGCCGCCTGATTCGCCTTTCGGACGAACGCCATTCGCCGGCCTGCCTTTGCAGTGCCGGCGTTTTCTTTTTGCGCGTCGCGCGCCAGCCCCAATTTCATGTCCAAAGACAAAACCATTTTCGTGTGCTCCGAGTGCGGTGGCAGCCACCCGCGCTGGCTAGGAAAATGCGCGCATTGCAATGCCTGGAACACACTGATTGAATCGGCGGCTGAGCCTCAAGCCGGACGCAATCGCTATGCCGAAACGGTGCGCGGCGCTTTGCACACCGCGCAGCCGGTGGTGCCTTTGTCCGCCATTGAAGAGAGCGATTTCGCGCGCACGCCTACCGGTCTTGATGAGCTCGACCGTGTACTGGGCGGCGGCATGGTCGAAGGCGCAGTGGTGCTGATCGGCGGCGATCCGGGCATCGGCAAATCCACCCTGCTTTTGCAGGCGCTGGACTCCCTGCAGCGCAGCAACCTGTCTACCTTGTACGTCACTGGCGAGGAGAGCGGCGCGCAGGTCGCAATGCGCGCTCGGCGGCTGGGATTTGACCAGTGCATGGTGCAAGTTTTGGCGGAAACGCAATTGGAAAAGATTCTGGCGACCATCGAGCAGACGCAGCCTGCGATTGCGGTGATCGACTCGATTCAAACCGTGTATTCCGACGCGCTCAGCTCAGCGCCTGGCTCAGTGGCCCAGGTGCGCGAATGCGCCGCGCATCTCACCCGCACCGCCAAGGCCACGGGCGTGGCGATCATTCTGGTCGGCCACGTCACCAAAGAGGGCGCGCTTGCCGGTCCGCGGGTGTTGGAGCACATGGTGGACACCGTGCTTTATTTCGAGGGCGACACGCATTCGAGTTTTCGGCTGGTGCGAGCGATAAAAAACCGCTTCGGCGCTGTGAACGAGATTGGCGTTTTTGCGATGACCGAGAAGGGGCTCAAGGGAGTGAGCAACCCTAGCGCGATCTTTCTAAGCCAGCACAGCGAGCCAGTGCCTGGCAGCTGCGTCATGGTCACGCTAGAAGGCACGCGGCCGCTCCTGGTGGAAATTCAGGCCTTGGTGGATGGCGGCGGGCCCAGCCCGCGCCGCTTGTCCGTCGGCTTGGACCGCGACAGGCTGGCGATGCTTTTGGCGGTACTGCACCGCCACGCTGGTGTCGCGTGCGGCGACCAAGATGTGTTTGTCAACGCGGTGGGCGGCGTGCGCATCACCGAGCCGGCAGCCGATCTGGCGGTGATGCTGGCCATCACCTCGAGCCTTCGCGGCCGCGCCATGCCCAAAGGTTTTTTTGCGTTCGGTGAAGTGGGGCTGGCAGGCGAAGTGCGCCCAGCTCCCCGCGGGCAGGAGCGCCTAAGGGAGGCGGCCAAGCTTGGGTTTACGGTGGCGATTGTTCCCAAGGCCAATGCACCCAAAAAGCCGATTGAAGGCCTGACCATTCACGTGGTCGAGCGGATAGAGCAAGCCATGGACGCCGTGCGCGAGCTGCAATAGCGCACCGATGCGCGTCACCAACCGTTACTGAGCCGGTCCGAGCACCATCGGCGTGCGCCTTAAAATCGAGGTTATCCGCATGTGACGGCGAACATCTAAGCAAAGGACACCCATGAGCCCAGTAATTCCCCCGATGGACGACCGTGACGGCAAAATCTGGATGGATGGGCAAATGGTGGACTGGCGAGACGCCAAGATTCACGTGCTGACCCACACGCTGCACTACGGCTGCGGCGCTTTTGAAGGCGTGCGTGCCTACAAAACTCAAGACGGCACAGCCGTCTTCCGGCTGCAGGAGCACACCGAGCGCCTGTTCAACAGCGCCAAGATCCTTCGCATGAAAATTCCTTTCACGCAGGAAGAGGTAATCGAGGCGCAAAAAGCCGTGGTGCGCGAGAACAAACTCGAAAGTGGTTACCTGCGTCCGCTCACCTGGATCGGATCGCAAAAGCTCGGTATCTCACCACGGGCCAATCAGATACACCTGATGGTGGCGGCGTGGGAATGGGGTGCTTATCTCGGTGAAGAGGGCTTGAAGCGCGGTATACGCGTTAAGACCAGCAGCTACACGCGCCACCACGTCAACATCACCATGACGCAGGCGAAGGCGGTTAGCAACTACACCAACTCCATTCTCGCCAACATGGAGGCGCTGGACGATGGCTACGACGAGGCGCTGCTGCTGGACGTCTCCGGATTCGTCTCGGAAGGCGCAGGAGAAAACCTCTTTGTCGTCAAGGGGGGGGTTATCTATACGCCTGACCTGTCGGCTGGAGCGCTGAACGGCATCACGCGCAATACCGTGCTGCATATCGCTAAGGATTTGGGGATAGAAGTGGTGCAAAAGCGCATCACGCGCGACGAGGTTTATATCTCTGATGAAGCGTTTTTCACTGGTACGGCCGCCGAAGTAACGCCCATACGCGAACTCGATCGCATTGAATTGGGCACCGGCAGTCGCGGCCCTGTGACCGAAAAAGTGCAAAGCGCCTTCTTTGACATCGTGAATGGCCGCAATCCCAAATACGCCCACTGGCTCAGCAAGGTGTGATGACATGACACAGGCAACCCCCTCCCACGCAAATCCATCCGGCAGCCCCAAGCCCCAAGCAAGCGTGGAGCTTTTGGTCTCTGACCTGAACCCTGAAGGTGGCGTGTATTGCCCCAGCCCTAAAGCCGGCATGCAGTTGTGGAGCAGCCACCCCAAGGTCTATCTGGATGTGGCCCACGCTGGCGCAGCCAAGTGCCCTTATTGTGGAACGGAATACCGGCTCAAGGCCGGCGAAATTTGGGGTGCGGCGCACTGAAAGAAGCGCGGCACGCCCCCAGTCTGGCTGTCTGCGCATTGGGCGGACGGCGCTGCTTTTCATCTCTACGTTTATCCTGTTTTGAATTCATCTTTTGCAACCGCGCGGTCGGTGCCGTGGCCTGAAAAGCTTTCGTCTGTCGCTGCTTTTGCTGTGCCAGGCTTTGCGTTGTGGCTGCCATCGGGTTATTCATATGGAGCTGTGCTGTTGTTGATCGGTGCCTTGTGCACCTTGCACCGCTGGCCACGCAAAGCGCCGCAGACCGGTGTTTTCACTTGGTGGTTTGCGGCCAGCCTGCTGTGCATGGCCGTTATCTGGATTGCGCAGGCGGACCCGTCCGAACAACTCGGCCGGGCCGACCGGCCGATCAAGTATTTTCTAGGTGCCATCTGCCTGTTCTATGTCACGGTTTTTCCGCCCCAGGCGAAAGCCTTGCTGACAGGCTTGGTGGTGGGCTGCCTGGGCGCAGGCGCTATCGCATTGTGGGAGGTGGTAGGTCAGGGCGATGCACGCGCTTCGGGCGGGACCAACGCTATTCAGTATGGAAACCTCGCGTTGTGCATGGCGGCGATGCTGGCGTTGTACGGCGGCGCGCTGTGGTCACAGTTGAGCCGCGCGCGTCGCGCGCTGGGCTTGCTTGCGGTGGCAGCGGCACTGAATGCGTCGGTGCTGTCTCAGTCGCGCGGAGGGTGGCTAGCTTTGTTGCTGGCGCTACCGTTGGCGCTGGTATGGCTGTACTTCCATCGGCGTGACATGTTTCGCGTCATTGGCTTCTCCATGCTTACTGTGGTCGCGGTCGTCGTGGCCCTCAACAGCGGCTCCATGCTGAAGCGCTTCGACATCATGGAACAAGAAATGCATACCTACGATCAACGCGGCGATGCGCAAAGCTCCGTAGGCCAGCGGCTGGAGCACTGGCGGTTTGCCTGGAGCACAGTGCGTGAGAGGCCGTTGCTGGGCTGGGGCTTTAAAGGTTACATGGAGGAGAAAGCCAAGCGCGTGGCGGCGGGCCAATACGGCGAATCGATCGCGGAATACAAGTTCGTACACCACGAGTTTCTAGACCAGTGGGTAAAGCTGGGTATCACGGGTCCGCTGGTGCTTTTGCTTTTTTATGCGCTTCCGTTCGCCATGTTTCTGCCGCTAAAGCGCCGCATGCACAGCTATCAGCGAGATGTTGAGCGCGGTATGCACGCGCTTGCGCTGCGGCTGTGCGGCTGTTGCGTGCCAGTTTTGTATGTGGGCTTCGGACTGACGCAGGTTTTCTTTGCGCACAACAGCGGCATCATGTTCTACGTGTTTATGTTGATGCTGCTCTGGGCGTCGCTTTGCCGGTTGGAAGCGCAGCTCAATGCACTGCCTGCGCCGCATCCTCGCTAAGGTGTAGGGAGGTGAGCGACCAGGTACCCGCTGCACCGCGCGTTGTGCATTTCGTCACGGGGGGGTTTTCTGGTGCCACGCAGGTTGCTGTGGAATTGGTGCGCGCTCACCTGGGCAGCGGTGCATTCGATCCGCTGCTGGTACTGCGGCGTAAAAGCACCACATATTCGGCCCGCGTCCAAGCCCTGCGCAACGAAGGACTCAACGTGTCGGTGGTAGCAGGTTGGAGCCATGTCGCTACCGTGTGGCAGTTGCAGCGCCTGTGCCGCCAGTGGCAGCCCGATATTTTGGTAGCCCATGGTTTCAGCGAACATTTGTGGGGACGCTATGCGGGCCTTTTGGCCCATGTGCCCCTGCTGGTGCATGTGGAGCACAACTCACGCGAGCGCTATACGACTTGGCGGCAGGCGCAGATGCGCTGGCTCTCGCGCCGAACGGCAGCTGTGGTGGGGGTTTCTGAGGGCGTGCGAGACGCCCTGCTGGCGCGGGGAGTGCCCGCCGACATCACGCATGCCATTCCCAACGGCGTGCGGCTCGCGCCCTACGCGCAGGCGGGGCATCACCCATGGCTGAGGCGTGTGCCAGGCATCGTGATGGCGTCACGTTTCGGACGGCAAAAAGACCACGACACTCTGCTGCGTGCGCTCGCGCTTCTGCGCACGCGCGGGCACACGCCACCGCTGGTGCTCGCCGGTGGTGGAAAGGCTGGCGCATTGCGCAAAGTGCGGCGCTTGTGTCGTACCTTGGGGCTCAATGAACAGGTGCAGTTCGCCGGCCACTGCAGTGACATGCCCGCACTCTTGATGGCGCACCCCATTTTTGTGCTGTCGACGCACTACGAAGGCATGCCGCTTGCACTGATCGAAGCCATGGCCGCCGGCTGCGCCGTAGTGGGCAGTGCCGTGGTCGGGGTGCGCGAGGTGATTGACCATGAGCGCAATGGTCTGCAAGTTGCCGCGAATGATGCAACTGCGCTTGCCGATGCCTTGGAGCGGCTGCTAACCCAGCCCGTACTGGCGCAGACACTTGCCTCACAAGCGCGCCAAGATGCGATTGCGCGCCACGGCCTGCCTTTGATGCAGGCTCGGTACGAGGCTTTGTTCAACCGTCTGCATGCGCGGGATGCCGATCCCGTGCGACCGAAGGTTTGAGGATGCCGAGTACCGCTATTTGCACACCGGCTTCTCCAGCGCCGTGGCTTAGTGTTTTGGTACCTGCCTACGACGCCACGGCCTACCTTTCCGAGTGCGTGGAGTCGGTGCTTGCGCAAGGGGTGGAGGGGGTTGAACTGATCGTGTTGGACGATTGTTCGCGCGATGAAACGCCGGTGCTTCTCGAATCGCTTCAACAGCGTTGGTCTGGGTCCTTGCAAGTGCAGACCCATGCGCGCAACCAAGGCCTGAGTGCGGCGCGCAACACCTTGCTGGACCATGCGCAAGGAGAATATGTGTGGTTCCTCGACTCAGACGACAAACTGCTGCCGGGCGTTATTGCTGACCTTCAAGCCCTGATTGCCAAAGAATCCCCAGACCTAGTGATGTGCGATTTTGAAGTGCTGCGCGAGAACCGCGAAGCCAAGCACTGGCTGCGTGGGGAACATCACCGCACGTCGTTCTTCGGTCCTCACACAGCTCTGATGCGGGATCCGGCCAGCTTGCTCAGCGGCCTGTTGTTTGCGGGCCAGTTGCACGCGTGGTCCAAGGTGTCGCGGCGTTCGCTGTGGCACGAGCGGCTGCGCTTTCCGCGCGGCCAGTATTTTGAAGATATGGCCACCATGAGCCTGCTGGCTTTGCAGGCGCAAAGCAGCTATTACGTGCCGCGTCCCTGGGTGGCATACCGGCAACACGACAGCAGCATTTTGGCCAATGCAAATTGGAAAAAAGCGCTGGACCAGTCGCGTGCGCTCATCCCGCTTCACCAAGCGCTGCAACACCATACTTGTGGTGCCTCGCCGCAGGTGCAATTGGCACTGGCCCACCAAAGTGCGCGCAACCTGATCGGTGCCATGCGTTACCTTGCGGCGCAGGCCAGCCGGCCAGAGGAAGCGGAGCAGCTGCCTCTGCTAGCCGAGCAATTGCGCCAGAACTTTACTGAGTCGTCGCCGCTCAGTGCCCCTGCGTTGGCACGCATGTATTTGCAACGTGGTTGGCTTGCAAGGCGGCACAAATTCCTGCGTTGGCACGCCGCGTTTCCCATATGAAACACCGGCGTATTTCGTCTCGAGACCGCGCTGAACTTTGGCTGGCGCAGGGGCTGAAGGTTTGGCTGCGCTGCTTTGGCGCTTTCGCAGAGACCTGCCCGACGCCAGTTGCACACACCTATCTGTTTGCGGGTGCCCCCTTGCTCGCCGGTGGTTCGCAGCCGAGCGTTTCTGCCATACCGCCCATCGTTTGGGCGTACTGGGGTGGACCGACGATGCCGCCGCTGATTGAGCGATGCATCGCCAACTGGCACAGGCTCAATCCCGGCGTGCAAATTCGCGTGCTGAACGAACAAACCGCGCCCGCCTGGGCCGGTGAATTTCCTGCGTCGCTTACCGGTGCTGGGGCCACGCTGCACGCCGATTGGCTGCGGCTTGCCTTGTTGCACCGGCATGGGGGCATATGGTTGGACGCCAGCACGTTCCTGACGCAGCCGCTGGACTGGGTGTTTGCGCAGCATGCGGCTTCAGGTAGCGACTTGGTCGCGTATTTCTTAGGGCGTTACACCCAAGATGCAAGCACGCCGGTGGTGGAAAACTGGTTTCTCGCCGCGCCGCCTGGAAGTCGCTTCATTGCCGATTTGTATCGTGAATTTACTGAGCAGGTGCTGGTGCTCGGCGGCGCAAGCTACGCGAAAAAATTGGCCGCGCAGGGCGGCTATGCACAGCTGCTGCAAGGCATTGACATGCCCGAGTACCTCAGCATGCACCTGGGCATGCAGCGCCTGCTGCGCAGTGGCACGCCTTACCGCCTTTCGTTGCAGCGCGCAGAAGATGGCCCGTTTTTCTATCATGCCCTAGGTAGTTGGGGACGCACTGCGCTCAAGGCGCGGCTGCTGATGCGCCGCGCCGCTTCTGCCCCGCCTCCGTTGATTAAGCTGCGCAAGCCCGACCGCAAACGCCTTGATCTGTATCTGGAACGCGGTCTCTATGCTCCGCAAAGCTTGGTTGGCCAATACCTGTGCCCTACGGGCGCATCGCACACTTCAAAAATGCCATGAGCCGACGCCGCAAAACACGTTTTGAAAAATGGTTCTCGCTCACCCGCTACCGCCGGCGTTTTGGCGCGCGTACGCTGGCGGCGGACCTGCCGGTAGACGACCTGGATACGATCAAGCACCACACCGTTCGCGGCGATGAAGCCCAGTATGCGTATGGTTCCCTACCTGATTTGGCGGCGCACCTGCAGCGCTTGCGCCGAGAGTTCATCGGACATTCAGAGCTGCTGTACCACCACGCTGCGCTGATCGTGCTGATTCGCCGCGAGGCCGACGTAGCGCGCAATTTCGTGCGTTTTCGCCACCTGTGGGCGACTGAATCGGCGTTTCTGCTGAAACACTTGGACCTGCGTTGGCTGATTGCTGCCTGCGACACGCTCATCGACCATGACCGTGATCCGGTGCTGCGCGCCACTTTGATGAATGCCGTAGTGCTGGTCAACACCGTCAAGCTACAGGAGACTGAGCGCTTTTTGCAGGGCCAACGTGATGCGGTTGACCAGCCCGGGCCGGTTGAACAATTGCGCAACGAGCGCGTAGCCTTGTGCGACGGTCTTTCAGCCTTTGTGGCGGGCACCGACGACACCTTGCGCAACATGCGCTGGAGGCTGGAGCAAATCTGTGCGCTGCACCCTTTGGGGACGCTGGCGATGGAAGTGTTTGAGCGCGTTCAACAGCCAGAAAACGACAACGCTTACTGGCGTTTTCGCGCACGCCACACGCGTGAGCGGACACGCTGGTGGTGATCCGTTTTTAGCGGACGCCCGGTCCCTGAAGGGCCGCTTTTGCTTGGGAGTGCAAACTTTTCACCAGTGCCTCCGCTCCTGGCAAGTCGTGCAGCAGACCTACGCATTCCCCCACCGTAGCGTGGGCAGCGCTGAAGTCACCCGCCTGCACCGCTGCGTCGTATTCGGCGCGTGCCGCTTCGGGTGCAGCGCGCAAGGTGTCAATGTCGGCCTCCCACGTGCGGTGCAGCGCATTGCGTGCGGCGCGAAAGTCGTACGGCGCAGGCCATTGCTTACGCCGCAGGATGTCGAACACGGCGGTGCGCGCAGTGCCATCGCCATCGGTGGCTAGCGCCGTAGCCTTTGCGCCTTCTGCTGCCAGGCTTTCCTGCGTGGCCCAAAAGCGCGTGCCTATCAAGGCGCCGTCTGCGCCCAGTACCAACGCCGCTGCAAGACCCCGTCCATCGGCAATACCGCCAGCGGCCAAGAGAAGCGTGTCTGGCGAATGTGCCGCTAACCAATCGGCCAGCTCAGGCACTAGCGTGAAGGTGGCGCGGCCGTTCAGCGCGTTCATGCCGTGTCCACCAGCTTCTGCGCCCTGTGCCACCAGCACCTGCGCCCCGGCTTCCAGCGCCTCGGGTACTTGTTCCATTCGCTGGATTTGGCAGATCAAGCGTGCTCCAGCCGCCGCGATGCGCGAGCCGTAACGACGCGCGTCGCCAAATGACAGCATCACCGTGCGGGGGCGATCTGCCTCCGGCAGGCTCAGCACCCAATCCATCGCGGACGCATCTTCATCCAGCTTCCAGGTAATAAAGCCGATGCCAAGGCGTTGCCGAGGTGCGGCACTGGCGAGCGCCAGTGCGTATTCGCGCTGGGTCCAGGCTAGTTCGCCATAGCCACCGCCGACCAGGCCCAAGCCGCCGCCCTGGGCCACCGCTGCCGCTAGAGAGCCGCCGGATGCCAGCGCCATTGGCGCAAGCGCCACGGGTGTCGTCAGATCGAAGGCGCGTGAGAAGCGGGATTGGGCGAGCAACGTCATGCGCCGATTGTGGTGCTCAGGGGCAGGCGCAGCACAAAGCAGGCACCGCCACCGGCATGGTCTTCACAGTGCACCTTGCCATGGTGGCGCGTGGCAATCGAGCGCACCAGCGCTAGCCCAAGACCCACGCCGCCAGTGCGCTCGACGGCACCGGGCAGCCGGTAAAACGGCTCAAAAATGCGCTCGCGCTGCGCAGCTGGTACCCCGGGGCCGCGGTCGCACACTCGCACTTCGGCCCAGCCGCCCTGATTGTGCAGGCTAACCGTGATGGCCCCGTGGCTGTAGCGGGGCGCGTTCTCCAGCAAGTTGCGCAGCGCGCGGCGTACCAGTTTGGCGACGGCGTGAACTTCGATGTCGGCCGCGCCGGCTTCGAGGTCGGCATCCACGCGCGCGCATTCTTCTGCGGCAAGGCCCACCAGGTCCACCGGCTCGTATTCGCCCACATCGGCTTCCGAGCTGTCGAGTCGGCTGGCCAGCAAAATTTCCTCGACCAGTTGGTCCAGTTCGGTCACGTTGCGCTCGATTTCGCGGCGAAATTGCGGCGGGGGCTGGCCGCCTTGCATCAGCTCCAGGCCCATCCGAATGCGGGTCAGGGGCGAGCGCAACTCGTGCGATGCGTTGGCCAGCAGCGACTTGTGCGAGCGCACCAGCATTTCGATGCGCGCGGCCGCTGCGTTGAAGTGGCGGGAGAGGTCAGCCACCTCGTCGTGGCCATGCTCTGGCACCCGCGTCGCCAAATCCCCCGCGCCAAAGCGCTGCACGCCGCGCTGCAGGACATCCAGCCGGCCCAACAGGCGGCGAATGATGGGGAATACGCCCACCGCCACGGCGATGCCCACCAGTCCCAACAGCCACAGAAAACCGAAAGGCGGGCGCGTCCAGAAAGCCGCATCACGGTCCTTGGAACGCCGGCCGCCGTGCTCGCCGTCAGTTCGCTCGCGCGGCGCGACCTGCAGGATGTACTTGGATCCGCTATCGAGCTCCACGCGAAACTCGATGCCTTGGCCGGGAATGCGCTGCCCGATACCGCGTCCCAGCGCCTCGCCTTGCTCATTTACCACCGTGATTTCGCGGGGTGCCTGCACCTGCTGCGCATTGTTTCGTTCCGCCGCAATCTGCCATGCCCATCCAACGACCAGCGTTAGTACGGCCACGCCGCCGACCACTGCGAGCCAGATGCGCAGGTAAAGGCGGCGGGAGAAAAGGCTTAAGCAAGGCATGAACAAGAGGGCTGTGGTGCCCGAGCGCTGCACGGGTCGATATCGCTCTCGCGCGGTGGCAGCGACCACAGGCCGCGACACAGCAAAAAGCACATTGGTCTAGTCCTGCTGCTTGGCAAACACATAACCCACGCCGCGCACCGTCAAAATGCGGCGCGGGTTCTTCGCGTCGTCTTCAATGGCTGCGCGGATGCGGCCCATGTGCACGTCGATGGAGCGGTCAAACGCTTCCAGTTCGCGTCCCCGCACGGCTTCCATGATTTGGTCACGCGTCAGCACGCGGCCAGCGCGCTCACCCAGCGCCACCAGAAGGTCGAACTGGTAAGAGGTGAGATCGCAAGCCACCCCGGCGACCAGCACGGTGCGGGCGTCGCGGTCAATTTCCAGCGATCCGAAGCGCATGGTTTGGGCGGTGGGTACATGGGTTTCGGCGCGGCGGCGCAGTACCGCGCGAATACGCGCCAGCAGCTCGCGCGGCTCAAAGGGTTTGGGTAAGTAGTCGTCGGCACCTAGTTCCAGCCCAATGATGCGGTCCATGGGGTCGCCTTTGGCGGTCAGCATCAACACCGGAACGCGCGCAGTGGGCGCTTGCATGGCGCGTATGCGGCGGCACACTTCGAGCCCATCCATGTCAGGGAGCATGAGGTCGAGAATGACCAGATCGGGGGGCGCGGTGCCCGACTCCTGCAGCCGCGCGAGGCCGCTTTGGCCATCCGCGCAATGGTGAACCTGCATGCCCGACTGCGCCAGGTACTCGCTCACCATTTCGGCAAGGCGTACGTCATCTTCGATCATCAGCAGTTGGGCGGTCATGGCAGGCAGTGCAAAAGAGAATGGTTCATGGTGCGCGGTGCATGTCTAGCGGGCTTGTCGGCACGGTAAAGCGCAGGTAAACCGCCAGACGCGGGCTATTTGCTATTGATTTAACTGCTGAACACCCGCTTCCATCAAGCGCTGGAGTCCTTTTGGGCTCTAGAGGCCAACGCTACCAAAATCAGCACCGGCACTCCCAGTAAGGCGGTCGTCAGGAAGAAGTTCGGGTAGCCGTAGGCGTCCACAAAGCGGCCCGAGAAGCCTGCAATCCACTTCGGTGCCAGCAGCATCACCGAGCTAAGTAACGCGTATTGGGTGGCCGAGTACTGCACATTGGTCAGGCCCGACAGATAGCCAATAAACGCTGCCGAAGCAATACCGCCCGACAGGTTGTCGGCTGAAATCACAAAGATCAGCCCCGTCAAATCGTGCCCGCGCGTGCCCAGCCAAGCAAACAACAGGTTGCTGCCGGCCGACAGAATGGCCCCCAGCATCAATACGCGCATCACGCCCATGCGCAGCGCCATGGCCCCGCCGACGAAAGCGCCCAGCAGGGTCATCAGCACGCCAAAAAGTTTGGTGACGCCGGCCACTTCGTCTTTGGTGTAGCCCATGTCCACATAAAACGGGTTGGCCATGATGCCCATCACCACGTCGCTGATGCGGTAAACGGAAATCAGCGCCAGCATCAAAGCGGCATGCCACCGGTAGCGCGCAATGAAGTCGGCAAACGGAGCCACCACGGCTTCGCGCATCCACTCGGCCAGGTTGCGTGCAGGGGCGCGCACCCGGGCCGCGGGCTCGGGGGAAAAAAGCACGGTAAGCGTTCCAACCAACATGGAGGCGGCCATCACCATGTAGGCAATGCGCCAGGCCGCCGGCTGGTAGCCGGTGATGTCCGACACCTCGGCGCGCGCAGCCAGCCACAGCACCCCCGCGCCGGCCCAGATCATGGCCAGGCGGTAACCTGTCTGGTAGGTGGCGGCCAACGCTGCCTGGCGGTCGGTGTCGGCGGATTCAATGCGGTAGGCATCCAGCGCAATATCTTGTGTGGCCGAGCCAAACGCCACCGCCAGTGCGCACCACACAATGGGCTCAAGTGCCAGTTTGGGGTCGTTGAACGCCATGCCAATCAGCCCGCATATCACCATCGCCTGTGCCAGCAGCAGCCAGCTGCGGCGGCGCCCCAGCCAGCGCGTGAGAAGCGGAATGGGCAGCCGGTCTACCAGCGGTGACCACAGCCACTTGAACGCGTATGTCAGACCCACCCAGCTCAGGTAGCCAATGGTGGTGCGGTCAACTCCCGCCTCGCGCAGCCAGAACGACAGGGTGCCAAACACCAGCAGCAGCGGCAGCCCCGCTGAAAAGCCCAGGGTCAGCATGCGCAGGCTGGCCGGTTCGCGGTACACACGCAAGGTCTCAGGCCACGAAGGGCGTGGGCGCGGCGCGGCGCTGCCAGCAGGAAGGGTGTCTATCGCCGCAGCGGGGGTTGGGTCGGCGGGCGAAATGTCGGTCAGAGGCTTGGGCATTCGTGTGTCTATTATTGGCGCATGTGTTACCTGTGCCAGTCTCGCCTCTCCCACCTGCCCGCCGCTACACGGCGTTTGTTCATCCTGGCCGGCTCGTCCCTGCTGGCGGCCCCAGTGCTGGCGCAAGTCGATGTGGGCGAGCCGTCGCTCCTGCGCAAGCTGGTGCCGGCCGAAACGTTGGAACAGGCCGCGCGCCAGCAATACCGTGAAATGCTGGAGCAAGCGCGCGCGCAGGACGCGCTGGCAGCTCCCGGAAATGTGCAGCTTGAGCGCCTGCGCAGCATTGCGAAGCGGCTGATCCCGTTCACCGCAACGTGGAACGCGCGCGCCGCCGATTGGCGCTGGGAAGTTAATTTGATTGGCAGCAAGCAGGTCAACGCGTTCTGCATGCCGGGCGGAAAAATTGCTTTCTACACCGGCATCCTCGACCAGCTCAAGCTAACCGACGACGAAGTGGCCATGGTCATGGGGCACGAAATGGCCCACGCGCTGCGCGAACATGCGCGCGAGCGCATCGCCAAGAACCAGGCGACCAACATGGGGCTTAGGCTAGGGGCGCAACTGCTCGAGCTTGGTGACATCGGCAGCTTGGCCGCCGGCTTGGGCGGGCAACTCCTGACGCTGCAGTTCAGTCGCAGCGACGAGAAAGACGCCGATTTGGTCGGCCTCGAACTGGCGGCCCGTGCCGGTTACAACCCCAAGGCCAGCGTGACGCTATGGACCAAGATGGGGCAGGCCACCGGGGAGCGCCAGCAAGGTCTGGCTTTTCTCTCAACCCACCCGTCCGGGCCGGCGCGCATTCGCGAGCTCGAACGCAATGCGCCGCGGGTGCAAGCGCTGTACGACACCGCGCGGCGGGGGCGTTAAACTTTAAGAAAAATAGGCCTCTAGCGCTTATGCAGTAAGCGTAAGTAGCTATTTATTAAGTAGCGATCACGTGCCCTGTACGTGTGGGTTGCTCGCCCGTTCACGCCCGAAACTGCTCTCGGGTCCGTGCCCTGGAATGAACACCGTGGCGTCCCCCATGGGCCACAGCTTCTGCGTGATGCTGTCGATCAACTGCTGGTGGCTGCCCTGGGGGAAATCGGTGCGGCCAATGCTGCCGGCAAACAGCACATCTCCCACAAAGGCGCGCTCGATCTGAGGCGCGTGGAACACCACGTGCCCAGGCGTGTGGCCCGGCGTATGGCGCACGGCCAGCGTTTCGTTGCCAATCTGCACCGTATCTCCGTCGGCCAGCCAGCGGGTGGGCGTGAAATGTTGGGCCGGCGGAAAGCCAAACATGGCACTTTGCTGCGCAAGTCCATCGATCCAGAACTGGTCGGCTGGGTGCGGGCCGACGATGGGCAGCTGCAGGCGCTCGGCCAACTCGCCCGCGCCGCCCGCATGATCAATGTGGGCATGGGTTAGCCACAGCGCTTTGAGGTTCAACCCTAGACGCTGTACTTCCGACTGCAGCATGTCAATGTCGCCGCCCGGATCAAGGATGACCGCCTCCATCGTGGCGTCGCACCAGACGATGGAGCAGTTTTGTTGAAACGCGGTGACCGGGCGGGTGAGGTACTGAAGCATGAATACTGCGTGAAAAAGGTAGGGCCGGCTTACAACGCCATGTCGTAATCGATGGTGATGGGGGCGTGGTCCGAGAAGCGTTGCTCTTTGTAGACGCTGGCCGTGCGCGCCAATGCAGCAAGGGACGGGCTGGCCAAGTGGTAGTCCAGGCGCCATCCCACGTTGTTGGCCCAGGCCTGCCCGCGGTTGCTCCACCAGGTGTAGGCCTCAGCGGTGGTCTCGGGGTGCAGGTGCCTGTAAACGTCGACCAAACCGCCGCCTGCGTCACTTTTGTGCAACAGCTTTGTCATCCAGGCGCGTTCTTCGGGCGTGAAGCCGCTGTTCTTCTGGTTGCTGCGCCAGTTTTTCAGGTCGATTTGCTGGTGGGCAATATTGAGGTCGCCGCACAGGATGAACTGACGCTCGGCATGGTGCGCCATCAGGTGCGGGTGGAAGTGCTCCAGAAACCGGAACTTGGCCAGCTGGCGCTCCTCGCCCGAAGAACCGCTGGGGAAGTACGCGCTGATGATGGAAAGCTTGCGCGCCGACGTGTCAAAACGCAGCTCAATGGTCCGGCCCTCCGCGTCGAACTCGTCGGAGCCGTAACCGGTGCGCACATCGGTCGGTTCGTGGCGCGTGTAAATGCCTACGCCGGAGTAGCCCTTCTTCTGAGCAAAGTGAAAGTAACCGCCCATGTCCGCCAACTGCTCGAACTTGCCGGCTATGTCGGCCTGCTGGGCTTTGATCTCCTGCACGCAAATACAATCGGGCCGGGTGGCTACCAGCCAAGGCTCCAAGCCTTTGCTGGTAGCCGAGCGGATGCCGTTGAGGTTAAGACTGGTGAGTTTGAACAAGGACATTCCTATGTCAGATATGAGGGCAGATGCCGGGGGCGAAGCGCAAGGCTCGAATGCTATGGCGCAGGATTTTGTGCGCTTTGCCCTAGAGACTGGCGTGCTGTGTTTTGGCGAATTCAAAACCAAAGCGGGCCGCCTGAGCCCGTATTTTTTCAACGCTGGTTTGTTCCACGACGGGGCGTCGGCCGGGCGTCTTGCGCAATTTTATGCACAAGCGCTGATTGCCAGCGGCACAGAATTCGACATGGTTTTTGGCCCGGCCTACAAGGGCATTCCGTTAGCCGCCACTCTGGCAGTGGAGCTCGCCCGGCGCGGACGCAATGTGCCTTTTGCGTACAACCGCAAGGAAGCCAAGGACCACGGCGAGGGCGGTAGCCTGGTGGGCGCGCCGCTGGCCGGGCGAGTGCTGATCGTGGACGATGTGATGTCCGCCGGCACCGCTGCGCGCGAGTCAATTGCCCTTATACGCCAGGCCGGAGCTACGCCGCACGCCATGGTGGTCGCGCTGGATCGCCAAGAGAAAGCCACAGAGAACGGCCTGGATGTGGAGCACAGCGCGGTGCAGTATGTTCGCCGGGAGCTGGGCTTACAAGTGTGCGCAATCGCTACTCTGGCCGATTTATTGCTTTATCTTTCAAAATCGACGGAAAGTGCCGCCGTTGAGCAGTACTTTTTGAGTGTGTTGGCCTACCGCCAGCGCTACGGTGTTGGCGAAGGATGACAGTTTGAAAGCGTTTGGTCTGTGTATGTTTTTCGGGTTTACCGTGCTGGCATCAGCGGGAGCCGTCGCGGCCGACACCACGGGGGGAAGCATTTACACCTGCATTGACGCTGCTGGCCGCAAGCTCACCTCCGACCGGCCTATTGCCGCCTGTGTGGACCGTACGCAGCGCGAACTTGGGCCCATGGGCAATACCCGCCGAATCATTGGCCCGACGTTGACCGAACAGGAACGTGCGTACGAGGCCGCACTTGCACGCAAAGAACAGGACGCTCGCGACCGCGTGGCCGAAGAGCGCCGCCGCGATCGCGTAATGGTGTCTCGCTATCCAGACAAAGCGGCGCACGATGCTGAGCGGACAGCCGCGCTAGAGACCTCTGACTCGCTTATGAAGATGGCGAAGCAGCGCGACACGGAGCTGGAGAGCCGCAGCAAGGCCCTCGCTGCGGATATGGAGTTCTACAAGCGCGACCCGAACAAAGCCCCCATGCACCTGCGACGTGACATTGCCCAGACGCAGAGCGAGATGCAAGCGCAAGAGCGCCAGATTGCACAGCACTTGCAGGACAAAAAGCGCGTGCACGACCGATTTGATAAAGAGCTGGCGCGCCTGCGCGATCTGTGGGCGCAGCGTGAGTCTGTGCCTGGCGTAGCAGAAAATGTAGGAGCAAGAAGCCGTTAAGGACATCCTGCATAACTCCCTGCGGGTTGTGACAGCGCGGTCTCGGGCGGTCCGCTTCGTTGCTTTTTTTGCCAATAGCACGGCTATTAGCTGCAAAAAGACGCCTTGCGGCCCATTCCGATCCGCACTATCACATCCTCG
>JBBSUJ010000029.1:0-35351 GCA_038235025.1 Burkholderiales bacterium | reverse complement strand
GCGGTCTGTGATAGCGCGGCCTCGGGCGGTTCTCTGCGTTGCTTTTCTTGCCAATAGCACGGCTATTGGCTGCAAAAAGACGCCTTGCGCCCCATCCCGATCCGCACCATCACATCCTCACGAGGGTTATGCAGGACATCCCTAATACGTTTCAGTCAGCGCGAGGTCGCGATGCTTAATCTCGCTGTTGATAAAAGCCACTTATTGCCCACTCTAGCGCGAGGATGTCATGAGTGTGGAGCAAATTTTTTGACGTGGCCGTTGGCTTTTGTTTCGGTTACCCCGTTCCGCTGCAGCCCGGGCTTGTGGGGGCTTGCCATCGAAAGTCCTGTACTGGTGCATGTCCTCGCTTCAGCGTCACCTGGTTGCTGTCACCGGTTGGCGGCGGGGCCGGCCTCGGCCATCCGATCGCCTAGTTAAACAGGGTCTATGACTTGCGGAACTTCTAGCGATCTTGAGAGGCTAAACACATCGGTGCGGCACGCTACCAGCGGTGACCTGCACGCAAGCGCAAATTTTAAGAATAGGGGAGTGGTCTGCCAGCTAGTTACGTTGCTCGACTCGATGGTGCTGACGCTTTTGTCACGTCGCCTGACGTACGAAGCAGCGCTGCACTTGTGTCAAATGCTGGCGCGGTTCCGCTTGAAGACAACCTCGGTTTGACAGAACGTACAGAGCAGCAAGTGGCCAGTTTCGATCAAGCGGCTGCAAGCGTCATACATTTGTTACCTGGGATACCGCGTGTACAAGACACTCGCAGCTGGCTAAGCAAGCTCGGCTCATTGCGCTCGCCGCCTTCTGGCGCGCGCGATGGCGTCCGAGACAACCGTTTGTTTGGTGGCGGGCGATTCGTCTTTCACCGGTTTAAGGTCCTGTCTGTGTTCGGCTGCAACGCGTTTTTTCCGCGATTCGTACCTGGCGCGGGCGTGTACAGCTTGTGAGGCTGTCCACGCCGCCCATCCGGTGCTCTGACCGTCAGTTGTTTCAAGCTTTATACAGTCGACCGGGCACACTGGCACACACAACTCGCAGCCGGTGCAATGCATGGCAATGACCGTGTGCATCAATTTATTCGCGCCGACGATAGCGTCAGTGGGGCATGCGGCGAGACACAGCGTGCAACCAATGCACCAGTCTTCGTCAATCACTGCCATCGCTCGCGGGCCTTCACGACCGTTCACAGGGTTCAAAGCGAGGAAAGGGCGGCCAGTGACTCGTGCTAGCCTATCTATTCCCTCGGCTCCTCCCGGTGGGCACTGGTTGATAGGTGCGTGGTCTCTCGCGATTGCAAGTGCGTACGCGGAGCAGTCAGCGTAACCGCAGCGCGTGCACTGCGTCTGAGGTAGAACCGAGTTGATTTTTGCCGTTAAGTCTTCAACAACTTCTGGGCCAGATGATCGCCCCACGAAGCGCCTCAGTCTTTTCGACGCGACGCCGGGCGGCGCAAAGTAGCAGGCGGCGCAGCCGTTACTGTCACAGCCTTCGCAACGTCAGGGACGGTTACCGCCGCACCAGCAGCTCCCGTTCGCGGTTCGTTGTCGTTGGCCTGAACCCAGCGCGTGGCCGGGTTGCTTTGCTTTCCGGTAGCGTCGACGGTTGGTGTGGTTAAACCCGAGGCACGCGCCACCTTGTCGATC
Organism: Burkholderiales bacterium; assembly: GCA_038235025.1. Lineage (GTDB taxonomy): Bacteria > Pseudomonadota > Gammaproteobacteria > Burkholderiales > Burkholderiaceae_C > Simplicispira. Next base: position 33,714 of record JBBSUJ010000029.1, on the reverse strand, counting down.
GCTGCAGCAGCTTTGGCTTGCTTCTGCAGGGGTTTTGACGTTTTGGGTGTCGCTGCATCGACAATCGCCGCAGCCTTCGGAGCGGCAGACGCGGCGGGCTTCGCCCGCGCGGAGGCAGACTTGGCCTTTGCCGAGGTGACTTTGGTGGCTGCCTTGTTGGTCGCTTCTTGCATCCCAACCGGGCCCGGCTTAATGTTTACCAAATCGATCTTGGCGTCTGCAAGCTCTGCAGGGTTGGCAGCCGACATCGTGACAGCTTGAGCTGAGGCGGTCTTGGCGGGCGCGTGGGGCTTATCGTGTTGTGCTATGAAGTCACGTATGTGAGGGTACACAACTTCACGCCAACGTCGGCCACTGAAAATTCCGTAATGGCCAGCGCCTTTTACTTCGAGATGGTGCTGCTCTTTTCCCGGTAAACCAGTGCACAAAGCGTGCGCCGCCTTGGTTTGACCCGAACCAGAGATGTCGTCAAGCTCGCCTTCCACTGTGAGCAGAGCGCCCGCACGGATATCCTGAGGCCGAACACGCTCAAGAGTACCGTTTGGAGCAAGCACGTCCCAAGTCCCATTGACAAGCTTGTATTTCTGAAAAACGGTTTCGATGGTTTCCAAATAGTAGGCTGCATCCATGTCAAGCACGGCGTTGTACTCGTCATAGAACGCTCGGTGTGCCTCAGTACTAGTGAGGTCGCCCTCGATCAGGTTCTTGAAAAAATCGTAGTGGTTGCCGGCGTGTCGGTTTGGGTTCATCGCCAAAAAACCGCTGTGCTGCAAAAAGCCCGGGTACACACGGCGACCGCGACCAGGGAAGCTATCTGGCACAGAATAGATGACGTTCTTCTCGAACCATTCGTAGCTCTTGTCGACAGCAAGATCGTTCACCGATGTAGGCGATTTACGCGCATCAATTGGGCCGCCCATCATCGTCATAGAGCGCGGCACGGTTTCGCCGCGGCTCGCCATAAGGGACACAGCGGCGAGCACCGGAACCGTTGGTTGGCAGACGCTCACTACGTGACAGTTACCGTATCGCTCTTGCAGATGCCGAATGAAGTCCTGCACGTAGTTGACGTAGTCATCCAAGTGAAATTCGCCCTCTGTTAAGGGCACCATTCGGGCATTTTTCCAGTCTGTCACGTAGACCTTATGGCCTTGCAGCATGGTTCGTACGGTGTCGCGCAGCAGCGTGGCGTAGTGCCCAGACAGAGGGGCGACCACTAACACCACAGGCTGCTCTTTAAGCTCAGTCAACGTTTTGGGATCGTCGGTGAACCGTTTAAAACGACGCAACTCACAAAACGGCTTGTCTAGTTCAATACGCTCGTGGATGGCAACCTCGGCCCCGGCAACATCAACGGTAGTGAGGTTAAATTGCGGTTTTTCGTAATCCTTTGCCAAGCGATAGAGCAGTTCGTACCCCGCCGACAAGCGCTGAGCAATTCTCGTCTTTTGAAACGGCAGCCCTGGGTTGCCATACAGCCTTGAGGCGGCCAACGCGAAATCGGCAAACGGCTCTATGACGGAGCGCTGGGTTTCGTAAATCTGATAAAGCATTGGCGTAGAACTGGTTTTGTTGCAGTGCAATATAGCAGCAGTTTGTTACTTGTGCCGACCCGTGCGGCTGAGGACACCATGTCTCTTTTGCGACATGGGGCTCAGCAAAATTACTGGGAAAAACAGTGAGGACATTTGATTTCAACGCTGCGAATTAGCGTCTAGCCAAGCATCAAAACTGGTGCGAGCCACCTTTCGCAGCGCGGCGGAAAAAATAAGCGGGTCGCCCAGATACAGGCAATGGCGAATCACGGTGTAGGGGTTGAAGCTTCCGCCAGGTTGGTTTTCTTCAAGACTCTGGCGGTAGCGCTTTACGGTCCCGATGTGGCTGCGCACAAGGTGGTTGAACCTTGCACGGGTCATTTCAGGTGCCCAGATGTGGATACCTTCAACAAAGCCGTCCACCTTGTGGGCTTCAAACTCAAAATCCTTGAAAAAATGGTGCGCGATCTTCAGGAAAGTGAAAGCATTGAGCTGGTTGCTCGTCTGCTCTCGAGGGCTTGTCAGTGGCGTTTCTGCATTGGTAGTGCAGCTGGCGCTTTCGTCCGGCGCTTGCCGGAGTTCCGTTTCAGTTTCTTCTCGAATTTGGCGAAATTCACGGTCGGCCAATTCAAATAAAGCGGCAAGTACATTGATACGACGCTTGAGTGCGCCGGGGATTGCCTTTTTGTATTTGATCTTGTGATCCAACACGCTCCAAGAATCCTGAATGACCGTGCGAATCTGTAGTTCAAACGATGCAAGACTGCGGTCTGGCAACGGCGTCGCCGGTGTAGCAGGCATTCGAAGGTCAAGATGCAATCCTTTGTAGCCGAACGAGGATTCTGTTCCTTCGACCGCGCGCACCTTGTCTGTAGTGTCGATAACTTCAAAATGGGTCCGCACACAGGCGGCCACCTTATCGAGTTCATCCTCGTAGAGGCAAACCACCCGTATCCCGACCAGATCGGTCAGGTAATCGCTAATTTCATAAGGTGTGCCACTTTCTTCTAAGCTCGCGCGGTACTTACGCGAAAACTTGCGCACTGCCTCGTGGGCGTCCTTTACGCGCCACTCGATCTTGCAGCCTGTCACTGCCTGAGCAACCACTTGGTGGAGTTTAGCCGCGTGGGCACCCGCGGCGGTATTTAACTGCTCGTAATGGTGCTGGTGAAAGTCCAGAAAGCGTGCGCGTTCTCGATCAAAGTCCAAGCTGGGCATACGTGTCTCGTTCTGCAGGTTAAAAGTTGCACCAATCAGGATGCGAAAATTATCGACGCACTGCGGGAGCCTCACTGTCAAGTGACTTCGCCATTGCCGGGAGCGCCTAGGTCGCTGATCTTTGAGCGCTCTGAGCGCGTGCCAACACGTCCCGTGCGGGCACATCTCTCAATCGGTGGTCGCTCCACACTTGGCGCCACACGCGGGCGCCACGTTCGCCGTGACGCATGCCGAGCATGTGACGGGCAATGGCCGGCCATGGAGTTTGGTGTCGCACAAATTCCCGCTCCATGTAGACGACCATCGCCTCTTCAACATCATCCTGATTGAGGGCGAAGGGCGCTTCTCCAAAATAGCGTTCATCCCATTCAGACAGCCACCACGGGTTGTGATACGCCTCTCGACCCACCATGACACCGTCGACCTTTTGCAACTGTTGCGCCAACTCGGCATGGCTTTTGAGACCTCCGTTGGTGACAACCGTCAGCGCTGGGAAATCGACTTTCAAGCGGTGCACGATGTCGTAACGCAGCGGCGGAATCTCACGGTTTTGTTTAGGTGACAGACCCTCAAGCCATGCATTGCGCGCATGGACAATAAAAACTCCGCAGCCAGCCTGCGCAACTTGTCCGACGAAGTCGCGCACGAATTCGTAGCTTTCGTCTCGTCCTATGCCGATGCGATGCTTGACTGTCACTGGTATCTGAACGACGTCCCGCATCGCCTTGACCGCATCCGCCACTAGCGCGGGCTCCTTCATCAAGCTGGCACCAAAAGCTCCCCGTTGCACGCGTTCGCTAGGGCATCCACAGTTGAGGTTGATTTCCTGATAACCCCACATTTCGCCAAACCGTGCGGCTTTGCCGAGGTCGCCTGCATCGCACCCGCCCAGTTGCAACGCCACGGGTTGCTCCTCGGCGTTGAAGCGCAAATGCCGCTCGGTGCCACCGTGCAGCACTGCGCCGGCGTTGACCATTTCGGTATAGAGCAATGCATGGCGGCTCAGTAAGCGGTGCAAGTAGCGGCAATGGCGATCCGTCCACTCCATCATGGGGGCCACGGAAAGACGCCAAGGATTGGCTGGAAGGCCAGCTGAAATATTTTCCATGGTGGGTCGCTGTTGGTGGTTGGAAGTTGGGAAACTGGGCCGCAGCTGAGCGAAACATTCCTAACATCTATTTCCCGGTTACGTCCTCATCTCCCGACTCTTTGCGTTCTGGCTCAGACGTCGGTGCGTGCAGGCCGGGCTAAGCATGGCATTGCGCGCGTACGCAACGCAAAAAAGAACCGGCCATTATTTTCTCATTTCTCATGCGGTAGAAGACGCTGACATGGCTACTCTGAATTTGACGGTAAGGCGGCTATGAGAGCCTGGTGCCCCGTGAGCTGTCTGAAATATGCTGTGAGCATGCCCAGCGCAGCTGCTTTAACTTGGAAGCGACGCGCGGCTGAGAGTCAAACTTCTATCAGGCAGGGTTGCGCCGCCATGACCAAGAGCGGCGTGCAGTGTTGCCGGGCCATTCTGGCGCCTGTCGTTGTCAGCGCGGTTAACGTGCATGAGTGTCGCCCTACGAGCCATCTGAGTTCTGAAGAGGTAGGGTGGCCCTAATGTTTGCTGCGGTGGCGCGCTCTTGCGCACCGAATATTTAACGAGGAAACGCTATGAAAATGAAAAACAAGATTGCCATCATCACTGGCTCGGCTGCCGGTATCGGCAAAGAAATCGCCATTACCTATGCGCGCGAGGGTGCCAGGGTGGCAATTGCCGATCTGAACAAAGAGGCCGCCGAAGCCACGGCGAAAAAGCTATGCGATGGCGGTGGTCAGGCGATGGCTGTGGCGATGGATGTGACGAATGAGGAAGCCGTGAACGCAGGAGTGGCCGAAGTCGTCAAGGCGTGGGGTGGTGTAGACGTTTTGGTCAGCAATGCTGGTATTCAGATCGTGCACGCGTTGGAAGAGTTCACACTGGCTGAGTGGAAAAAAATGCTCGCTATTCATCTGGACGGCGCTTTCCTGACCACGAAGGCTTGCCTTCCGCATATGTATTCGGGCGGCCGCGGCGGCAGCGTGATCTTCATGGGGTCCGTGCATTCAAAAGAAGCCTCGATGCTCAAGGCACCCTACGTAACCGCGAAGCACGGCTTGCTTGGTCTCGCCAAAGTGATTGCCAAAGAAGGAGCCAAGCATGGCGTTCGCGCCAATGTAATCTGCCCGGGCTTTGTGCGTACCGCGCTAGTGGACAAGCAAATTCCAGAGCAAGCCAAAAACTTGGGTATTAGTGAAGAAGAAGTCGTAAAAAACGTCATGCTCAAAGAAACCGTGGATGGTGAGTTCACAACGGTGCAGGATGTGGCAGAAGTGGCGCTGCTATTTGCATCGTTCCCAAGCAATGCTCTCACGGGTCAGTCGCTGGTGGTTAGCCATGGCTGGTTTATGGAGTGAGCGAGCGGGGACCAATACATTTGGAGCGCTCAAGTGCGGCTGAACGCTGACGCCAGGTTTTCTGAGCGATGCCGCCGGTGCTGTAAATTGACGATAGCCTCGTCATCAAACGCATCGGCATTTTTCTCTGCGTCGAGACATTCGCGTTGTCAAAACCGGTAACTTTGGGCATCGTCGCGGTGCCTGATGGATTTCGGCAAATTTGGCCTGCCCGGAGGGACTTGAACCCCCGACCTACAGCTTAGAAGGCTGTTGCTCTATCCAGTTGAGCTACGGGCAGGTACGTGATAACGCTGTTTACAAAGCAAAACTCTAATGCCCCGGATCATACTTGTGTCGACGCTGCGACAACCATTCGCGCCGAGCCAATGTACATCATAAATTACGCAAGAAAATCGGCGCTAGCGCTTATCTCGCAATGAAAGTGTGCTACTTAAAGAGTAGCGAGAGCCTCTGGGTCCGTCGGCCGTTGCCGATAGCGTCCTAAATCAATTTGGCTCTTCAAACATCAGCGACGGTGTCGACACGATGCGTGCAATCAAGCTCATGTCGTTGACCACCCCGCGGGCGACGTAACCCGCGGCACTGTCAGGCTCGAGCGCTGCAACGGCGACGTTGGCGAGCGGCTGATTGAGCGGAACATAAAAACTTCCGGCCGGCGCGTCGATAGTATTGCGCCGCAGCGCCGCTCCGCGCCCCGTGGGCTCATAGCTGTCGGCAAGCAACGGACCACCCTCGGCGACCCTTAGGACCTGCACGCCCAGCAGTTTCAGGCGGTCTACGAGGTTGTCGCCAGCTGCGGAGACCCAATAGCCGCATGGTCTTGCTCGGGTAACAGTGCTGCGCAGTTGCAGCGGGTTATCCCAGCTCACCTGCTGCAAGCGTTCAACGCCTGTTTTTGGATCGAGCAGCTTGATGTTGCGTTGCGCTGGAGTCGCAACTACGGCAACCGTCACTTGCGCTCGGCAGGCCTGCGAGCTGATGTCGCGGGCCACAAAGCTGCGCACCTGTTCGAGATTGGATGCCCGCTCGGCCGTACTGCGCAGAAGGCTGGACATTGCGACCACTTGAACGTGAACACGGCGCTGTATGTGCGCGCGGCCCAAATCTTTGCCGCGAGTGGCGACAACCATGCCGACAGCATTGTTCAACGCGCTGATGTTCCGTAAAGTTTCCGGAAGCAGGCTGCCAGATTCAACGCGAGGAACGCCGCCTGCGACCGCAGGCTGGAAGTACCAGTCTGAGCGCAAACTCTGATCGCTTAGCGAAGTGGCCATCGGTTGGTAGTACCACTCGCGGGCAGCCTTTGCGATGAAGTCGGGCACGTTTGCACTGGTGGCGTATTCAAGCAATGCGTCTGCGCTGTGCACACCACCCAGCTGACTCAAAACGGCACCGGCAGCTTCGAACTCGCGCGCGTCGACGACGAGGGTGGGACGGTAGTCGCGCATGAGCGTAGCCAGCGCGCGCGCCTCTGGTGTGGATACCTGCAGGTGGTCATTGACCATGTCAACACCCGCAGATGTGAAAGGCGTGCCGGCATCGGCGCCATCTGGGTTGGCGCGCGGTACCAGGATGACGCTAACGCGGTCGAGGAGAGGCTCCAACAAGCCTCCTGCAAGCTCTTGTGCCATAACCAGTAGTGCCTCCGCTCCTGCAGGTTCATCTCCTCGTTGTTGACCGATAAGAAGCACCGTCGGTTTCGACGATGCGCCCAGCGCATCTGGGCTGGTCCCGTCAGCGCGCGTCAGCACCAGTGCCTGCAACGGCGATCCCTCTTGGGACGTGCCCAAATTGAGCAGCTCGGTTCGCGTGCCGCTGCCTTGTTGCGCGTTGGCGATGGCTCCCAACCAGTCGCCCAGCTCGGAATTGGTCGTAAAGGCGCGCCGCCCTTCGCTTAAGCCTGGGGTGCGGTAGCGCACCATAGGCTCAGGGAAGAGCGCTGCGACGGCCGGTCCAAATGGCGACACGGGCAAAGCACGATCTGCACCGGCTGCCTGCGAAGGCGTGAGCTCCAGAGGTGCGACGGGCGACGCTACCGCACCTGTGCTCTGGCGCTCGTACGGCGAAACCACCCGACCCGATTCGCTGGTTTGCCCAGGAGGTAGCGGAGCCTTGGATTGCCAAGGTGGGAGCGGCGTGTTGGCGCAGCCTGTGAGCAGGATTGCTACTGTCACAGAGGCGTAGGTCGACAGGGTCTTGCTGAAGGTGGAAGGAGAGGGGCTGGAAAACAGGCTCGTGGGCATAAGGCGAAGGCAAGTAGTAAAAACTCAGAATCGGTCACGGTCGGTTAATTGGCTCACGGCGAGGGTCCAACCTAAAGCTACTAGGATGGTAAGCGGCTTGTAACTCGGCTTATATCGGAGCTGAGGCCATGTCAGCGTTTCTTCGAAAAGCTTCAAGGAAATCAGTCCAATGAGTCGAAGTGGCCTGAAATTAACGGCGTATGTCACAGCGCTATGAGCGCTGGGCTCCGCTTCGTGTCCGTTTAATATCCGCCGCGTCGTCCGCCTCCGGCACCACCGCCGGAACTGCGTCCACCGCCGCCACCGCTACCGCCACCATACCCGCCACCGGATCGACCGCCGCCGCCGCCCGCACCGCCGCGATAGCCACCGCCACCGCGCCTGCCGCCCGCCATGCTGTCTACGCTGGTACGCATCGGATCTGGCTGCCCGCCAGCGTGCCCGTTGCCTCGTGGAGGTGACATGTTGTGACCGCCTTGGGTGCCCAAATGTGCATTTTCACGCGAAGGCTGCCAGTCATCAGAACCACGGGGTGCTGATGGCGCATTGCGCGGCGCGCCACGACCCCCGAGACCGCCTGCATTATTGGGTGCCCCTGCACCTCCGGGACCACCAGGACCGTTGCGCGGGCCATTGCGGCCGCCCGCGCCGCCGCGGCCGCTATTGCCCGCATTACCGCCACTGCCGCCATTTCCGTTCGCACTGGCATGCCCAGCTGAACGGCCCTGGCCACCTGCGTTACCGCGGCCGCCCGGAGCGCCTTGACCGGACGCACGACTGGAGCGCATCCGCTCCATCATTTCGCCACGGGCTGCTTTTGCGGCTGCTTGCATCACGTCCCGGCTAGGAGGACGACCGGCACCACCCCAAATGGTTTGGCGGCCCATGGCGATGGGCTCGGCCCGCTCACCTTCTTCCGGGCCAAAACCGTCAATAAGCTGCACCGGAATAGTCTGCTTGGTAAAACGCTCGATCTCCATCATGAAGCCTTCTTCATCCATGCAGACCAAGCTCACTGCTTCGCCGCTCGCACCCGCGCGGCCTGTGCGGCCGATGCGGTGCACATAGTCCTCCGATACGTTCGGGATTTCGTAATTGACAACGTGTGGCAGATCATCAATGTCGATGCCGCGGGCGGCAATATCGGTAGCAACCAGCGCGCGAATATCGCCGCTCTTGAAGCCGGCAAGCGCTTGCGTGCGCGCGCTTTGGCTCTTGTTGCCATGCAATGCCATCGCATTGATACCGTTCTTGGTCAGGAATTCCGCCACGTTGTTGGCACCAAACTTGGTGCGAGTGAACACCAGTACCTGGCTCCAGTTGTGCTCGTTAATGATGTGCACTAGCACTTGCTTTTTCTTACCGCGGCCCACGGGGTGGATGACTTGCGAGATTCGCTGCACCGTTGTGTTGCTGGGCGTCACCTGGATGCTCTGGGGGTTCTTGAGCAGCGTCGCAGCCAAATCGCGAATTTCGTCGCTGAAGGTTGCTGAAAACAGCAGGCTTTGCTTTTCTTTCGGAACCAGCGCCAAGATTTTCTTGACGTCGTGGATAAATCCCATGTCGAGCATGCGGTCGGCCTCGTCCAGCACCAAGACTTGCACCGTAGAAAGGTCGAGAAAACCTTGCTGCTGCAAATCCAGTAAACGGCCAGGAGTAGCAACCAGGATGTCGACGCCGCGCTTGATGCGGTCGATTTGCGGGTTCATCCCCACGCCGCCAAAAATCACGGTGGAGGTCAAATCGAGGTATTTGCCGTACTGCCTCACCGATTCCTCAACTTGCGCGGCGAGTTCGCGTGTGGGGGTCAGTACCAAAGCACGAACACCTTTGCCGCCAAACTTGCTCTTAGGAGCAGGTTCGCGCGAAAGACGGTCCAGCAGCGGCAGCGTGAAGGCCGCCGTCTTGCCAGTGCCGGTCTGGGCGCCGGCCAAAAGGTCTTGCCCAGCCAGCACGGCGGGAATTGCCTGCGCCTGAATGGGTGTGGGAATTTCATAGCCCTGCTCGCGCACGGCGTTCATGATGGCGGGGGCTAAATTCAGATCGTCAAAAGTCATTGAGTAGTGCGCCCATCCGGGCGCCGGGTATCGGTCTGTCGTGACGCCCGTTACAGACGCCCAGCCAGTGTCAGGCCGATAAGGTTCAACAGTGGGAGCCGGCAAGCGAGCTCGCGTCGTCCCCAGCAGATTGCTGCAACTGCGTACAACTGGAGTGCGCAGCGAACCTTATTGTCGCATGGGTCGATAATCAGCAACGTTCGCCCGGCAACACCGTTGCCTTTTTGCCTTTTTTTGCACTGCAGGACTGATTCACACTCAATGGCCCAATACGTCTATTCCATGAACCACGTCAACAAGACGGTGCCGCCCAAGCGCCAACTCTTGAAGGACATTTCTCTCTCTTTTTTTCCTGGAGCCAAGATTGGCGTCCTAGGCCTCAATGGCTCGGGCAAGTCCACTTTGCTCAAGATCATGGCCGGTATCGATAAGGAGTACGAGGGCGAAGCGCTGCCCATGCCGGGCCTCACCATTGGCTACCTAGAACAAGAGCCCAAGCTGAACGGCGAACACACGGTGCGTGAATCAGTGGAGGAATCCATGGGCGAGGTCAACGCGGCAAAAGCTCGATTGGACGAAATCTATGCTGCCTACGCTGAGCCAGATGCCGACTTTGACTTACTGGCAGCAGAACAAGGCCAGCTGGAAGCGGTGATTGCCGCCGCAGGAACGGATTCAGAGCACCAACTTGAGATAGCCGCCGACGCGCTGCGTCTTCCCCCCTGGGACGCCAAAGTGGGCCTGCTATCCGGTGGCGAAAAGCGCCGCGTGGCGCTGTGCCGCCTGCTGCTGTCAAAGCCCGATATGCTGCTGCTCGACGAGCCGACCAACCACTTGGATGCCGAATCGGTCGAGTGGTTGGAGGTATTTCTGAAGCGCTTCTCGGGGACGGTAGTCGCCATCACCCACGATCGCTACTTCCTGGACAACGCCGCGGAGTGGATATTGGAAATGGACCGCGGGCGAGGCATTCCGTGGAAAGGAAACTACAGCAGCTGGCTCGAGCAAAAGGGCGATCGTCTGGCGCAGGAGCAAAAGAGTGAAGAGTCACACGCAAAGGCGCTGAAAAAAGAGTTGGAGTGGTCGCGCCAGAACCCCAAGGCTCGGCAGGCCAAAAGCAAATCGCGTTTGGCTCGGTTCGAAGAACTCTCCGACATGGAGTACCAGAAGCGCAACGAAACGCAGGAAATTTTTATTCCTGTGGCAGAACGTCTCGGCCACCAGGTGTTCGAGTTCAAGAACGTTAGCAAATCGTTCGGCGACCGGGTGTTGATGGACAACCTGAGCTTCAACATCCCTGCGGGTGCCATCGTCGGCATCATCGGCCCGAACGGGGCAGGCAAGTCCACGCTGTTCAAGCTTATCGGGGGTAAAGAGCAGCCCGATAGTGGCGAAGTGGTGGTGGGTACCACTGTCCGCATGGCATTTGTGGACCAGCACCGTGATGAATTAGCCAACCAGAAAACCGTTTGGGAAGATATTTCTGACGGGCTCGACATCATTAACGTGGGCAAGTTTCAGATGGCCAGCCGAGCTTATGCGGGGCGTTTCAACTTTAACGGTGCCGACCAACAAAAGCAGGTAGGCACGCTGTCAGGTGGTGAACGTGGTCGTCTGCACTTGGCTAAAACGTTGATAGCGGGTGGCAACGTGCTGCTGCTGGATGAGCCCTCCAACGACTTGGACGTGGAAACCCTGCGCGCCTTGGAAGACGCCTTGCTCGAATTCGCTGGAACCGTGATGGTCATCAGCCACGATCGTTGGTTCCTGGACCGCATCGCGACGCACATTCTGGCCGCTGAGGGCGACAGCCAATGGACGTTTTTCGATGGAAACTACCAAGAGTACGAAGCTGACAAGAAAAAGCGTTTGGGCGAAGAAGGTTCCAGGCCGCACCGCATGCGCTACAAGGCGCTCAAGTAAGCGATCCTGCAGTAGCATGTACTGCCACATTTTATGATCCACCTGTTTCCGGCCTGCCATTCAACATGACACTGTCAGCGGTTCAATCCAGAGCGGTTTTCCGCGCCTGCGTAGTCACGGCAGTGCGCGAAGGCGAGGTGCTGATGGAGCAACTTATCAGCCACACGCTCGACGAGATATCTCGCGAAGAGTCAGAGTCGCGCGTTATCGCAAAGCGCGATTTGGCGAGTGAAGCGCTGTCGTTGCTTCGCAAGCACCGGATTGCGCTAGTCAAGGGCTACCCCATGGCGCTCCTAGAGGTGTTTGCAGACGGCCCGTCAACATCGATGGTCAAACCAGCCAATACGGGTATTGACTTTGGTGAGTTGACGCTCGTCGATGACGAGGAAGTTCAAGCCCAGGTGGAGCTTTCACGAGCGCAGCAGGTTGCGCTGCACAAAACAGAGGAGGTGCTTTCCGAACTTAACGGCTTGGTCAGCGCGGCCCAAGGGTTGTCGCGCGTACAACCTGAACGCAACCCGCTTAGGCCAGAAAATTACATCCGCGCCTTACAGCGGGTGGTGTCTGAAACGCAAGTGGTGGCCCCGGTCCGTGAGGCTTGGATGCAGCACATGCGCTCATTTCTCGGTCAACAACTGGTGGGTGTTTACGATCGCGCCAGCAAGGGCTTGCGCAAACACGGGGTTGAGCGAGTGGGCTGGCGGTCGCAAAGCGGCGCACCGGTCGGCTACGCGCCTAGCAAATACATGGCAGGGGTGCCCGGACCGGTGACTGGGCATAGCGGCTCCAGCGCATATGGGCCTGCCTCCGATCAGGCATCTGGCGAGTCGTCCAGCCGTATGGCAGGCGCGTCTTCTTGGCAAGGTGGTGCCAACGGCCACGGCATGCACTTGCAGGCTGAAGAAGCGGTGCTCACTGTCAACATCTTGCGTCAGATATTGGCGGGGGGAGGCGATCCCTATCAGCAAGTTCAGCAGCCGGCGTACCAGCAGGGTGGAACGCCGGGCATGCCTATGGTGCAAGGTGGTTCAGGTTCAATCCATGCGGTACCGGGAGGTGGCGCCGGCTACGCAAACGTGGCCGCTTCGGAGGCCATGGAAGACATTGCTCAACTCGAGCGCCTTGTGGGCCGACTTGCCCATAGCCAGTCGGGCTTTCAACACAGCGTAGCTGGCGCACCGCGTAGCGGCCAATCGTCGCTTTATGGCACCACTGAGGCCGCGCCCATGGGGGCAGAGGTCGTTGCAAGAATGGTCGAGAACATTTCGCGCGATGTCCGGCTTTTGCCGCCGATCCAGAAGGCCGTGCAGGATTTGGAGCCGGCGATTCGCAAACTGATACGGCACGACGCCCGATTTTTCAGCGATGCCAACCATCCGGCACGCCGGCTACTGGACGACGTAACACAGCGTAGCTTGGCGTTCACGAGCATTGAGGCGCCTGGTTTCAGCCGGTTCATGCGCCTTGTGGATCAGGCGGTGGCGCATTTGTCCAAAACGGACATCACCAATGCGGCCCCGTTTGAAACGGTGCGGCGTGCCCTGCACGCGGCATGGGACGCACAGCAGAAAAAGCTAGAAGCGCGGCAGGACCGCGAAAAGCGAGCGCTTCTGCTGGCCGAGGCGCGCGAGATGCGTGCCGAGCGCGTGGCTGACGAGTTTGGCGCGCTGCCTATGCTTGCGGGTGCCCCCCAAGACATTGCTGACTTTGTGTTAGGTCCTTGGGTCGAAGTGGTGGCCGCGTACGAGCCAGCGGACAACGGCGCGTTCAGCGCCCAGGCACTCGATGCCATGTCGGTTGCGCCTTTGCTATTGTGGAGCGTACAGCCCGAATTGACCCAAGAGGACACAGACAGGCTTGACCAAGCCGCCGCGTTGTTGCCTGTGCGGTTGCGCGCGGAGTTGGAACAAGCAGGGCACACGCAGGCGGAGGTGGACGCACTCATTCGGCGTCTGGCCCAGCTCCACCGCGAGGCGCTGCTGGCCGCGCCACCGGACATCACGCTGCCCAGCGTTCCAGCCGAGCTTTCGCAGCCCGAGGAGCCTGAGACGTCAGAGTCGTCTAACTTTGATGACCTGGCAGCTGTATTGCACGATCCAGATGAGCACGAGCAAGGCGGAGACTCTGATCTTCAGTCTGGTGCAAGTGGTGAGGAGGCACTGGGCGAACTCGCCAGAGACGTTCCCGACGCCAGCGATGAATCGAATATGCGGGCGGAGGAGCCACCTCCGCAAGCCGCAGCGCAGGCCGAGCTGTTTTCGATCGGTGCGTGGGTTGAACTGCGCTCAGGTGGCAAGTGGATGCGGACCCAGCTCACTTGGTTTAGCCCACACAACACCTTGTTTCTTTTTACGGCCCCTGATGGCAGCACCCAATCCATGACGCGCCGCATGCGCGACAAGCTTGTGGCACAGGATGCGCTGCGCTTGCTGGACACTCGGCCGGTGGTGTCGAGCGCCATCGACAAACTCACCCGCTCGACCCGAAACGACGCCGGCACCTTGGGCTGAGTACCGAAAACGCCTAGGATTGCTGCGCACGCTCGCGTACCAGGTGAATGTGGTTACGAAGGGCATAAAGCTCGTCCGCATACGAAAGCGGGACGCTAACCTTTTCCACCTGTATTTCTAGCTTGTCCAGCGCACCGGCTACCGCATCGGGTGCAATCTCGCCGGTTTCCATGCCGTTTTCGATCTCACGAAGACGCCCGTACCAACGAAAAACCCGCGAACGCACACGAAATTGGTACAGCGGCGGCACGATGCGAGACAACGGCAAAAGTGCTGCCAACAAGATACCCAGCACCAACCACATACGATCGACAAGGTTGGCCACCCAGAACGGCAGGTAACGCTGTAGCAGCGGTACCGACTCGTCAATGGCACGATCTGCCTCCCCCGAAATGGGCAGCTCGCTCAGGCGGGTGGTGGGGAAGTCCCGCGCACGATTGAACCAGCCCGCTGCGCGGTGCAGTTTTTGGCCCGCTTGCGCAAAGAGCTGCAGCAAAGCCGGATGGGTTTGCTCGCGCGCCAGTAGCGCCGTGGTGGAAGCCAGCATTTGCACATCGTTGGGTGGCGTATCGCGCGCCAGATCAACCACCCCGCGTGGCAGCGTTACCGGACTGAGAAACGGAAAGCGACGGCTATAGGCCTCATTCTGGGGAAAGTTCATCAGCTGTACGCCAGGCGTTAGCAAAAGCATTTGGACCATCAACGATTCAGGCGCTGACGCGAAAACCAGCACATTGGTAGTTCCGTCCAGAAAAGCGACTGTGGCGTCAGTCTGCCCCTGCTGGAGGAGCGTCAAGTCGCCGGGCACCATGCCGTTGGCCTCCAACAGCCTATCGAGCAGCACCGGCACTCCGCTACCCGCAGTGCCCACGTTGACGCGCATGCCCTTGAGCTGGGGCAGCGCGTCGAGCTGGCCAGGCAAAGAGGTGCTCTTCTCTTCTTTGCGCCTCTCGCTCAGGATTTTTTCGACAATGGCAGGCCTGTAGAACAGCCACAGAGGCTCAACAAACAGACTTCCGAGTGACACAAGTGATTCGCGGTCGCGGTCCGTCAGTTCGGTGGTGCCGCCTTGGACAAAAGCAAGGTCGGCCCTGCCATCGCGCAGCAATTGCAGGTTGGCAGATGAACCTTCGCTGGGCAACAGCTTCACTTCGATGCCGTCGGCCGCCAGTGCGTCCCGGTAGCGCTGCCCGAAGGTGTCGTAAGCGCTTTGGGCGGGGCCGGTGGCCAGTGTTACCTGGCGAGGCGGTGTGGGGTTCAGCCACCAATAGGCAAGAACCAGCACGCCGATGGCCAGTAGCGCCAGCGGCCCCGCAGACACCAACAGGTCGCGAAGGGAAAGCAAGGTATTTCGAAAGACCTGGGGCATGTTGGTGTGGGTTTGGTGGACTTGTGGAAAAGAGGGCTGTTGCAAGGCCCGTGTCAAATTTAGAGGCGCAGCAAAAATATAAAGGTCGACTAAATCGACTAGATACTCTTCAAGCCGATGACAGCTAAAGCCGAAACCAGTGCGTCTCGCTATCGCCGCAAAGGTCGAGATTCTCGGGCTCTTTGTAAAAGGAAAGTCCAATGCACAATTTCGCACAGCCGTGCGTTGGCGGCGTAGACCGCTGGCATCGCTTTCCCCCGCCAAGTTTGAGGAGCGCTGAGCGCCTTGTGTGTTTGTTTGCAAGGTTCTGACGCCATGCTTGCTGGGTCGCCTTCAATCTGATTTGCCCGATAGCGACGCTAGATCACGGTGTGATCGAGCAATGCATATCCCCAGAGTGACCCGGAACGTCCGCAGCAATGACAACAAAACGTATCGCTACCAAGATGCTCGTGGCTATGCTGCATGCAGCGCCGCAGCTCATCTTGCCCGGCCCTATACATTTCTAACATCTGGTGAAAAGCCGCTGCGGCGCCTGTAGGGCGCGGGGGGTGCAAAGCCTCGCGCACATGCGGCGCGGCAACCTTTGCTCTCGAGCGTGTGCCTACTATTCCAAGGCAGCAATGTTCAGTGCAGCGCAGTGCGCAAGGTCGGACGCCGTTGCGCCTTTGAGCTTGCCCGCGACATCGCGCAGCGCGGTGCGCAATCCCTCTTCCAGCGTTGGGTGGTAGATCGGCATAGCGAGCAGCTGGTGTACGGTAAGGCCTTGCGCTATCGCCAGTGCTAGCAAATGAGCGAAATGCTCACCCGCCGGCGCGCACAGCTCGGCTCCGAGCAGCTTGCCGTCACTTGGGTTGGCGTACAGCGCGATCTTGCCATGGTTGCGCTGCGCCGCCCGTGCGCGGCCTTGGTTGGCAAAGCTGACGATGCCGGTTTCATACGGTTGGCCCTCCAAACTCTTGTGGCTGGCACCGATGACCGCAACCTCTGGGTGCGTGAACACAATGGCCAGTGGCGCGCGTCGCTGGTAACAATGCACCTCGTCCGCTAGCGCATTCATGCCGGCGATGCGGCCTTCGTCAGACGCTTCATGGAGCAGCGGGCGATGGGCATCCAGGTCGCCCGCCATGAATACGCGAAGGTCGCTCACCTGAGTGCTACCGGGATGAAAGTCGGGCATTCCGCGTGCATCCAGTGAAACACCCAAATTCTCCAGCCCCAAGCCCTTCACGTTGGGCTTTCGGCCAACTGCCAATAGCACCTGATCGACCACGGTGCGCCGTCCACCGCTGGTAATGGCAATGCCGCCATCTACCGCTTCGGGCGTTGCGTCGTTACCGGTGTGTACTTCCATTTTGCGCTCGAGTGCCTCGCGCAGAGTGGCATTGATATCGGGGTCGCTCAGCCCGGCAAGCAACTCTTGCTTCGAGTAGGCGCTCACGGTGATGCCCAAACGGGCCAGCGCTTGGGCTATCTCGACTCCGACGGGGCCCAAGCCCACCACGCCAATGCGCTGTGCCAAGTGTTGCTGCTCGAAAAGATCGTCGGTGGTGAGCACCTTGTTACCAAATTGTTTCCACCCATCGGGCACCACGGGGTGTGACCCTGTGGCGATGATGAGGGCGCGCGTCGTCATCTGCTGTCCGCCGACCTCAATGCGGTCGGGTGCGAGGATGCGCGCATCGCCCGACAACGCGCGATCACCCAGGCTATCCGTTGCTTTCAAGGTGCCTTGAACAAACTCATCGCGCAGAGCGCGCACTCTGCGCAGAACTGCGGGTAGGTCGAGCGACAAGCCGCCACCGCCGCGAATACCAAACGTCTCGAATGTGGTGCGCTGATGATAGGCATCGGCCGCCTCTATGAGCAACTTGGACGGCATGCACCCCACGCGCGCGCAGGTCGTGCCCCAGGGGCCTCGGTTAACCATGAGGAAATTGTCTGTGCGCTTACGCACTTCGCTCAGTGCGGAAAGACCGGCAGTGCCGGCGCCGATAATGATGACGTCGTAGTGGTGTTGGGACATGGCTTTGCGTGGAAGAGCGGTTTCACACACTGTGACACGGGGCGCTACAAGCGTCTGTAGGCCGCGGCAGGGGCTGTTAAAAAATTAGGCCAAATTGGCATCTAGCGCTTATAAAGTAAGGGGGAGTAGCTACGAATTTAGGAACTCATGAGTTACTGGGTTGGTGCGGCACTACGAGGCTTCGCTATGTCGCGCACCAACGCTCGGCTGTGTGCGCCAAAGCGAAGCAGAAGCTGCGTCAGGTCGTTGTCCAGGACTTGACGCTTATCAGCGGCCCGCATGCTCATTATCTTTAAAACGTCGACTTGCGCGGCATTCACACCGAAGTCGTACGACGGGTCCGACACGTATTGCGCGGGCATAGCTGCCATAACCGCCGCGTTGGTGGAATCAGCCGCCTCCCAAGCTTCCAGACTGACCACGTCGCGCACGTAATGCTCGGACCACGGCGGGTACTGAGGATCACGGCTGAAGTTGCGCAGAGCCGCCTCAATGGCGGTGGGGCGCTGCTCACGCGCGGCGCGGCGCACCAAGGCGCTTTCGTAATGTTCAAGTGCCAAGTGCCGGTTGGACAGCAGCGTAATCGTCTCGCGCTTGCGTTCGCTGAAACCCACCAGCGCGAGCAGGTTGGTCTTTAACAGCGCCCCGTTGGTGCTTCCCGGTGCCAGTTTGGCGTGATAGGGCTGTGTCATGTCCTGAACGTAATGCATCGCCAAGCCGGTAAAGCGCCATCCCCAGTAGGGGTGGCCCGTGTCAAAAGCCAGGCGCGCCAAGCCTGTGAATTGGTGTATTCGCCAAAGCGGATACGTTCGCTTTATGAAGGGCGCTGCCATGTACAGCCATGAAGGTTCATGCAAGAACCCCATGTGAAACGGTGCCTGCGTACTGAAGGCAAGTTGAGGATTGCCGAAAGGCAAGTCTCCAAAGTCGTATGCGTCACCTGCCGGCGTGTTGCTGTCGCTCCACAGGCCTATGTCCATGCCCAAATCAGGTTCGTCGCTGGCAGTGGCCACGATGGCCAGCGCCGGCACTCGCTCGCCAGGTGCGATGCGCACAAAAACATGGCCCGTGTCTTCAGCATCCGGACTTGCGCGCACGGCAGACGACGGCAGCAAAGCGGCAGGCTTGGGCGGCGGCGCCCAGGGGTCTGGCTGCACATACAGCGCAAAGCGGCTGCTCGCGGAAATTCGCAGGGCTTCGAAAAATGCGGTGCGGCGCTGTGCTTCGCTGCGAGTGGTATCCGCTTTAAATGCCAGCTTTGATGGCCGGTCTGCGTAGTAACGCAGCGAATCTTCAGCCCATTCTTCCTGCTCGGCCAGCAGTTTTTCAATCGCCTGTTCTTGACTCCGAAGAAAGGCGTCAAGCGGTTCAGCCGCGGCGCTTACGTGGGCACCAAGGGCGGGCAGGCGTTCCAGGGCGCGGTAGCTCAACATGGCGTGGTCGCTCCACGCTAGGGCGCTGTAGCTGGGGCTGCACAGAACCGCGAGAACGGTCAAATTCTTTAACGCGTTCCGTAGCAATGGCAGGGCGCGCAACGGGTAAGGCAGACAAGACAAACGAAAGGGCTCCAGCAGATTGAAAGGCACGGCCGACAAGCGGCAGCGCTGTTTGGAAAACCCTAGATTGTCCACTGACGGCGTGCGCCCATGCCCTTACGCCGCCACCCGGTACCGACGCTGCGTGGCAAGACCCGTAAAATCAAACGCTTACCTCCGGACTGCCCATGAACGCCCCCGTCGACGTCTCTCAATTTTCGCGCGCCGCAAAGCCTATCACCAGCTACCGACCGTACTGGGCCAAGCGCTTTGGCACGGCCCCCTTTCTGCCAATGAACCGGGCCGAGATGGAGCAGCTCGGCTGGGACAGCTGCGACATCGTGATGGTGACCGGCGACGCGTATGTGGATCACCCCAGTTTTGGCATGGCGGTCATTGGCCGCACGCTGGAGGCGCAAGGCTTTCGGGTCGGAATCATTGCGCAGCCCGACTGGCAAAGTGCCGAGCCCTTCAAGGAACTGGGCAAGCCCAACCTGTTCTGGGGCGTGACTGCCGGGAACATGGATTCCATGATCAACCGGTATACCGCCGACCGCAAAATTCGCACCGATGACGCCTACACCCCCGGCGACATTGGCGGCAAGCGTCCGGACCGCGCGGCCCTGGTCTACAGCCAGCGCTGCCGCGAGGCCTACAAAGATGTGCCGATCATTCTCGGCGGCATTGAAGGCAGCCTGCGCCGCATCGCCCACTACGACTACTGGAGCGACAAGGTGCGCCGCTCCATCGTGGTGGACGCCAAGTGCGACCTGCTGCTGTACGGCAATGCCGAGCGCGCGCTGGTCGAAGTAGCGCATCGCCTGGCCGCGCGTGAGCCGGTCGACCAAATCACCGATGTGCGCGGCACCGCGTTTTTCCGTCGCAGTACGCCTGAGGGTTGGTTCGAGTTGGATTCCACCAAGGTCGACCAGCCCGGCCGGGTGGAAGACCACATCAATCCGTACCAGACCACCAGCGACCAAGCCGCTGCGCAGGGCACGACCTGCGCCAAAGAAGATGGTCCTGAAAAGATAGCTGCAAACCAAGGTGGAATAAGCGCTGGAGGCTTAAAAGACTTAAATTCTAGCGTCCAAGTGCACGCGCTGAACTTTGTGCCCAACCCCGCGCTCACCCGCCGCAACGCGCCGCCGCGTGACCGCACCGTGATCCGCTTGCCGTCGTACGAACAAGTCCGCGCCAACCCCGTGCTGTATGCGCACGCCAACCGCGTGCTGCACCTGGAAACCAACCCCGGTAACGCCCGCGCGCTGGTGCAGGCGCATGGCGAAGGCACCGCCGCCCGCGACGTGTGGCTGAACCCGCCACCAATCCCGCTGACCACGGCGGAGATGGATTACGTTTTCGACTTGCCCTACGCCCGCAGTCCACACCCGCGATATGCGGACGAGCGCGGCCGACACGATGGCGAGACCAAAATCCCCGCCTGGGAAATGATCCGCTTCTCGGTCAACATCATGCGCGGCTGCTTTGGTGGCTGTACCTTTTGCTCCATCACCGAGCACGAGGGCCGCATCATTCAAAGCCGCTCGGAAGAGTCGGTCATTCGTGAGATTGAAGACATTCGCGACAAGGTGCAGGGTTTCACCGGCACCATTTCCGACCTGGGCGGCCCCACGGCCAACATGTACCGGCTGGGCTGCAAAACGCCCGAGATTGAAGCTGCCTGCCGCAAGCCCAGCTGCGTCTACCCCGGTATTTGCTCGAACCTGACCACCGACCATGGCCCGTTGATCAAAATCTACAAACGGGGCAGGGCGCTCAAGGGCGTTAAAAAGATTCTCATTAGCTCAGGCCTGCGTTACGACCTGGCCAACGAATCGCCAGAGTACGTCAAGGAACTGGTGCAGCACCACGTCGGCGGCTACTTGAAGATCGCGCCCGAGCACACCGAATCCGGCCCGCTCACGATGATGATGAAGCCGCCGATTGGCAACTACGACAAGTTCAAAACCTTGTTTGAGAAGTATTCGGCTGAAGTGGGCAAGAAGCAGTTCTTGATTCCGTACTTCATTGCCGCGCACCCCGGCACCAGCGACGACGATATGTTGAACCTAGCCGTGTGGCTGAAGAAAAACGGCTTTCGGGCCGATCAGGTCCAGGCGTTTTATCCCAGCCCTATGGCGACGGCGACGGCGATGTACCACAGCGGCAAAAACCCGCTGCGCAAGATCGGTGCGGACAGTGAAGAGGTGCCTATCGTGCGCGGTGAGAAGCGCCGGCGGCTGCACAAGGCGTTTCTGCGCTACCACGACCCGAACAACTGGCCTACGCTTCGGGACGCACTCAAGTCCATGGGCCGTGCGGACTTGATCGGCAACGGCAAGCACCACTTGGTGCCCACGTACCAGCCGATGACGGGCGGTAGTTACGATAGTGCGCGCAAAAAAAACTCCACTGCGGGCGGCGCGCCGAACGCCAAGACTTCGGGGGTCGGGCAGGCGCCCAAGAAGGGAAACATGCTCACGCAGCACACGGGTTTGCCGCCCCGGGTCACCGGTGCTGCGCGCAAGCGGCCTTAACAAGAAGTCCAGGGGAAAGGGCCATTGCCTTGCGACGTAAAAAATGGGCCCGTGGGCCCCTTTTTTTGTGAGCGACTGAAGTGCGGCTCAGCGATTCGAACGGTCGTCTGGCTGCGCCGCTGCCGCACGGGTACCCACCGTCACTGACTGCGAGCCACCGTGCGGCGCGTGGGTAATCAGGTCTTCGATGACCAAGGTGCGGTAATAAAAGGCAGCGTCAGCGCCGTGAGACTCCAGCAGCGGAGTGATGCTTTCACTGTCGTCATCTTTGCCCATTTTGATCAACAGACCGTGGTAGCCCCTGCCAGCCAAGTCGGCAATGCGGCGAACGAAGTCACCGTCGGCACCCACTGATGGAAGCGGATCGTCGCCACTGCCAATCGTGCGCACGATGTCCTGCAGCATGGTCTCCGGGCCCGCGTAGGCGCAGGCGCCCTCGGCACGGGAACTGCCCTCAAATTCATCCGCGGCGGCTTGGGTAGCGTCCATCGTGGGAAAGAGCGCGAACACATGTCCCGTGGGGTAGAAGACTCCACCCATGCTGGTGTAAGAAGAATCGAGGGCAAAAGCTTTCACAGGCATCTCCGGCGCGTTGAACGACCTGTTATTGAAACCGCTCCATTGCGTCGGCGGTGTAGTCCGCAGGCGGAAATACCCGTCGGGACTGGAATGAGGAGGACGCTGCATTGCATTCCCGCTTTGAGCCCTTC
Source organism: Burkholderiales bacterium (assembly GCA_038235025.1). Taxonomy (GTDB): domain Bacteria; phylum Pseudomonadota; class Gammaproteobacteria; order Burkholderiales; family Burkholderiaceae_C; genus Simplicispira. The sequence continues at coordinate 11,600 of JBBSUJ010000029.1, read as the reverse complement.
CAGACCTTAGATTCGCTATTTTTTTAATAGCATTTAGACTAGGCAGAAAAAGCGCTAGAGTCGTAAAACCCACTATATTCCATGAATCTGCAAGGTCGTGTGTGAGGTTCGCGGATTCGGTACTTTTTGGGATTTCTGCTGAGCGCCTCAACTTTTTAGAACAGCGCGCTAAGGCGGGTGTTGCCAATTACGAGCCACGCCACTGCGCCGCAATTTAGCGCAACGCTAAGCCAGTACACCGCGGGAAACTCGGCCTTGTTGGACTTATGACGCAGGATTTTCTGGGCCAGCCAGGCAGCTGGCCAGCCACCCGACAGAGAGAGGAGATGCAGCGTGGATTCAGCAGCGCGCCAGCGGCCTTCCTTGGCTGCTCTCTTGTCTGCGGCGTAGATGCCGTACGTCACCATGTTCACTGCAATGAGCAAGGCCAAAGTCCACAGCGGCAAACGCTGTGTCCAAACGCTCGAACCCACTAGTACAACCCAGGCGGCTATAAAAACATAGGCTAATGCAATGCCAGATGTGCGCACCTGCACCGAATCGGGCTTACACCTTGTTTGCCCTTGTTCTTTGGTCTGTTTGATCACTTCCGGCGGCGCTCCAAGGTTTTTCGCTTTGCCGGATTTTCTGTGGCATCCGGACGCGAGGCAGTGCGCGGTAAGCGCGCGCACTGCCATCGCGCACGCCCCTTTCCCGCCGACGTGGAGATCTTCATGTTTAACGCTGAGCCCCGCGCGCGGCGACGCGGCTCCACGGTAATCAAGCGCGTGGAAAAACACATCCGTTATGAGTAGTTTGCGCGAATGACCTCAAAAGCGCGCATTGCATCCCAGCGAACGACTCGGCGGTTTTTGGGCATATCTCGGCCGCTTCAAAAAATCTGATTCAGACCGCAAAAATCTGCTGCAGCGGCTTGAGCGCGGCAGCAGGTTTGCTGCACAGAGTCACATCACCTTGGCAATCGACGCGCAGACGTAATCGATGTTTTTGCTGTTGAGCGCGGCCACGCACATGCGGCCGGTGTCGGTTCCGTACACACCAAATTCATCCCGCAGGCGCACCATCTGCTCTTTGTTCAAGCCCGAGTAGCTGAACATGCCAATCTGCGTGGTGATGAAGCCCATGTCCTGCGTCACGCCAGCAGCCTTGAGGCCCTCGACCAGCTTCTGGCGCATGGCCTTAATGCGCACCCGCATCTCGCCCAACTCTTGCTCCCACCGCGCGCGCAGGGTAGCGTCGTTCAGCACCGCTGCCACTACCGCGCCTCCGTGTGTGGGCGGGTTGCTGTAGTTGGTGCGAATCACGATTTTGAGTTGGCTCAGCACGCGGCCAGCTTCTTCTTTGTCCTGGCATAGCACTGACAGGCCACCCACACGCTCGCCGTACAAGCTGAAGCTTTTGGAAAACGAGGTGGACACGAAGAAGTTCATGCTGGATTCGACAAATTTGCCAATCACCGCGCCGTCTTCGGCAATGCCGTAACCGAAGCCCTGATACGCCATGTCGAGAAACGGCGTGAGCTTGCCGGCTTTCATTACGGCAATGACTTGATCCCAGTCGGCGGGGGTAATGTCGTAGCCGGTGGGGTTGTGGCAGCACGCGTGCAGCACGACGACGGTGCCGGGTGCTGCAGCCTTCAGGCTGTCGAGCATGCCCTGGACATTGACGCCGCGCTTGGCCGCGTCGTAGTAAGCGTAAGTGTCCACCTCAAAACCGGCGCTGGTGAATAGCGCGCGGTGGTTTTCCCAGCTAGGGTCCGAGATCAGCACCTTGGCGGTGGGGTTCAGTTTCTTCAAAAAATCGGCACCAATTTTCAAGCCGCCGGTACCGCCGATGGCCTGCACCGTCGCCACACGGCCGCTGGTGACCGGCTCACTGTCCACACCAAACACCAGACCCTTGACCGCCGAGTCGTATGCCGCAATACCGTCGATGGGCAAATAGCCGCGCGGTGTGGGCTTTTGCATCATGGCTTGCTCGGCGGTCTGCACGCATTGCAGCAGCGGCAATTTGCCGTTGTCGTCGAAGTAGACGCCCACGCCCAAGTTCACTTTCTTGGGGTTGGTATCGGCGTTGTACTGCTCGTTAAGACCCAGGATAGGGTCGCGGGGTGCCATTTCGACAGCGGAGAACAAAGTCATTGAACAAGTCCTTAGAGGGTAGAAATTCTGGGCCGCGTCACCAAATAGTGTCAGGTCGGCTAGTCTTCGGGCAAACCCGAATTTTAGAACCGCTCCCGGCTCCGACGCCATCCCATTTATGCATGAAGTGATCACCGAACCCGCCAAAGGCGAGTTTTTGCGTTTCCCCGGCTCACCTTTTGAGCTGTACCAGCCGTACCCGCCTGCCGGCGACCAACCCCGCGCCATCAAGCTGCTGGTGGAAGGCGTGCGCGATGGCGAATCGTTCCAGACGCTGTTGGGCGTTACGGGTTCGGGTAAAACCTTCACCATGGCGAACGTAATTGCGCAGCTCGGCCGGCCCGCCATCGTGTTCGCTCCTAACAAGACGCTGGCGGCGCAGTTGTACTCGGAGTTTCGCGAGTTTTTTCCGCACAACGCGGTGGAATACTTCGTCAGCTACTACGACTATTACCAGCCCGAGGCCTATGTGCCGCAGCGCGACCTGTTCATTGAAAAAGACAGCGCTATCAACGAGCACATTGAGCAAATGCGGCTCTCGTGTACCAAAAGCATTCTGGAGCGGCGCGATGTGATTGTGGTGGCCACGGTTTCCGCCATTTACGGCATCGGTAATCCCGAGAGTTACCACCGCATGGTGATGCTGATCCGCACCGGCGACAAGCTGGGCCAGCGTGATGCCATTGCCCAGCTCGTGCGTATGCAGTACCAGCGCAACGACGCAGACTTTTCACGCGGCACCTTTCGTGTGCGCGGGGACACCATTGATGTGTTTCCGGCGGAGCACTCTGAGCTTGCCATCCGCATCGAACTTTTTGACGACGAGGTCGAAAGCCTGCAGCTGTTCGATCCGCTCACCGGCAAGGTGCGCCAAGCGATCCCGCGCTTTACCGTATACCCCAGCAGCCATTACGTGACGCCGCGCGACCAGGTTTTGGCGGCAGTGGAGGCCATCAAATTTGAATTGTCGGAGCGTCTCAAGGAACTGGTGGGCGACGGCAAACTGGTGGAAGCCCAGCGCCTGGAACAGCGCACACGCTTTGATCTGGAAATGCTGAGCGAAGTCGGTCACTGCAAGGGCATTGAGAACTACTCGCGCCACCTTTCTAATTCCAAACCGGGTGATCCACCCAGCACGCTCACCGACTATTTGCCGCCCGATGCGCTGCTGTTCCTTGATGAGAGCCACCAGATGATTGGCCAGCTCAACGCTATGTACAACGGCGACCGCTCACGCAAAACCACGCTGGTGGAATATGGGTTTCGTCTGCCCAGCGCGCTGGACAACCGACCGCTGAAGTTTGACGAGTTCGAAAAGCGCATGCGCCAAGCGGTGTTCGTGTCTGCGACGCCCGCCGCTTACGAGAAGGAGCATGCGGGCCAGGTGGTGGAGCAGTTGGTGCGTCCTACAGGGTTGGTAGACCCCATGGTGGAGGTGCGGCCCGCTGTGCACCAAGTGGATGATGTGCTGCAAGAAATCCGCATTCGTGCCGACAAGCGCGAGCGGGTGTTGATCACCACGCTTACCAAGCGCATGGCCGAGCAATTAACCGATTACTTGACAGATAACGGCGTAAAGGTGCGTTACCTGCACTCCGATGTAGAAACCGTAGAGCGTGTGGAAATCATCCGGGACCTGCGTTTGGGCGTATTTGATGTGCTGGTGGGTATCAATTTGCTGCGAGAGGGATTGGACATTCCAGAGGTGTCCCTGGTTGCCATTCTGGATGCTGACAAGGAAGGCTTTTTGCGCTCGGAGCGCAGCCTGATTCAGACCATAGGCCGCGCGGCGCGCAACGTGGCGGGCACAGCCATTCTGTATGCCGACCGGATCACCGATTCCATGGCGTCCGCCATGGGCGAAACCCAGCGCCGGCGCGACACCCAGATCGCCCACAACCTGGAGCACGGCATTACGCCGCGATCCATTGTCAAGCAGGTGAAAGATCTGATTGACGGCGTGTACAGCGAAAAGGCGGGCAAAGAAGCCGAGCGCTTGGCGCAGACCGAGGTGGCCCGCGCCCGCATTGAAGACATGAGCGAGAAAGACATCGCTCGCGAAATCAAGCGCCTGGAGAAGCAGATGCTTGAGCACGCACGTAACTTGGAGTTCGAGCAGGCCGCGCGGATGCGCGACCAGCTAGGACAGCTAAAAAGTGCGGCCTTTGGCGCCGGTGGCGGCGACAGCGTGGTGCAACTGCCGGCAGCCTGACGCGCTTTTTGCGAGCGACGCGACTGAACGGGGTAAATTTATACTCGTCGGTTTTAATATCCGACAAATTTAATCTGCCTTTGTGTTAAACTGGCAAAACTTAGTCGGTCTTTCTCCGTAGCCGCCAAGTTGCCAACCCCAGGCAGACAGACGGAGCATGCAACGGTCGCTGGCCCCACATCCTTGGGGCCGCGCACTAAAGCCAAAAGCATAAGGAGCTTGCAATGCGTCTTACCACCAAAGGCCGTTTCGCCGTCACCGCCATGATTGACTTGGCTTTGCGCCAGGGTAATGGTCCGGTGACGCTCGCCGCCATTAGCCAACGCCAGCGCATTTCGTTGTCGTATCTGGAGCAGCTTTTCGGCAAACTTCGCCGCCATGAGTTGGTTGAGTCCACCCGCGGCCCCGGCGGTGGATATTCACTGGCCCGCGGAGCAGAAGCCATCACCGTTGCGGACATCATCGTGTCCGTTGACGAACCCATGGATGCCACGCAATGCGGTGGCAAAGAAAATTGTTTGGGTGAAGCCGGGCGATGCATGACCCACGAGCTTTGGGCCTCGCTCAACGAGCGTATGGTGGATTTTTTGGCATCGGTCAGTCTGCAAAAATTGGTTGATGAGCAGTTAGCCAAGGGCCTCAAGATTGAGGACAAGCCGCTGGTGCGCCGCGCTATTTCCACCCAGCCGGTGATCAAGCCGATTCGCGTGAACGCACCGAATTCGGTGTTCGCACTCGGTAACGTTTTCGCGAAATCTTGAAAACCCTTGCAGCGAGCGGGCCGCGCAGTCAGGGCGCCGCGCATCAAGCAAGTTTGCTGCATCCTTAAAACAAACAAGCGTCTTTGCGCCATTCCGCGACACAACGCCAGCCCGCACTGATTGAACGAGCCAGCCATGGACATGACCCCACATTTCCCTATCTATCTTGACTACGGCGCAACGACGCCAGTCGATCCACGCGTGGTTGACGCGATGATCCCGTGGCTTCGAGAGCATTTCGGTAACTCTGCATCCCGCAGTCATGCGTGGGGCTGGGAGGCCGAACAGGCTATTGAAGAAGCACGTGTTCAGGTCGCCGACCTTATCGGAGCAGATCCGCGCGAAATTGTTTGGACCAGCGGTGCCACTGAGTCAACGAATTTGGCGGTGAAAGGTGCAGCACAGTTTTATAAGGGCAGTAAGGGCAAGCACCTCATTACCTGGAAGACTGAGCACAAAGCGACACTCGACACCATGCGCGAATTGGAGCGCCAGGGTTTCGAGGTCACGTATCTGGACGTCAAAGAGGACGGCTTGGCTGATCTGGGCGTATTCAAAAGCGCGCTGCGCGCTGATACCGTGCTGGTGAGTCTGCTTTATGTCAACAACGAAATTGGCGTCATCCAGGACGTACAGGCCATCGGTGATTTGTGCCGAGCCAACGGAACGCTGCTTCATGTAGACGCCGCTCAGGCAACCGGCCGTGTCGAGATGAATATGGCAAAGCAGCCTATAGATCTGATGAGCATGACCGCGCATAAAACCTACGGGCCCAAAGGCATCGGCGCCCTGTATGTACGCCGCAAACCACGTGTTCGGCTGGAAGCGCAGATGCATGGTGGTGGTCACGAGCGCGGAATGCGCTCAGGCACCTTGCCCACACACCAGATTGTCGGGATGGGCGAAGCATTCCGCTTGATCAAGCTGGAAATGAACGAGGTCAATGCCAGCGCCCGCGCGCTTCAGAAGCGCTTGCTTGACGGTTTCAAAGACATTGAGCAAGTATTTGTGAACGGCAGTCTGGAGCACCGCGTTCCGCAAAACGTCAACATCAGCTTTAACTATGTTGAGGGTGAGTCGCTGATCATGGGGATCAAGGGATTGGCGGTGTCTTCTGGTTCGGCTTGCACCTCCGCCAGTCTGGAGCCTAGCTATGTTCTACGCGCTCTCGGCCGCAGCGATGAATTGGCCCACAGCAGCCTGCGCATGACGATTGGCCGCTTCACTACGGAAGAAGAGATCGATTACGCGATTTCAACCATCCGTGAGAACGTCGCCCGCCTGCGCGACTTGAGCCCCTTGTGGGAAATGCACCTGGATGGCGTTGACATCAGCGCTATTCAATGGGCTGCCCACTAAATTAACATTTCAAGGAGTACCACATGGCTTATTCTGAAAAAGTTGTAGACCACTACGAAAATCCCCGCAACGTCGGCTCGTTCGACAAGGGAGACGATTCCGTCGGCACCGGCATGGTGGGCGCACCTGCTTGCGGTGACGTGATGAAGTTACAGATCAAGGTAAATGCAGCCACTGGTGTCATTGAGGACGCGCGTTTTAAAACATACGGCTGCGGTTCTGCCATCGCGTCGTCATCGCTGGTGACCGAATGGGTCAAGGGCAAAACTCTGGACGAAGCGGCTGCGCTGAAGAACAGTGAAATCGCCCAAGAGTTGGCTTTACCACCGGTGAAAATTCATTGTTCCATCCTGGCAGAAGACGCCATCAAGGCGGCTGTCAGCGATTACAAGGCACGCCACGCGGCACCGGTCGCGCAAGTCGCCTGATCCCGTTATGGCTATTACCCTCACCGAAGCTGCAGCCCGTCATGTCAGTCGCTATCTCACGCGGCGCGGCAGGGGCCTTGGCGTGCGCCTGGGGGTCAGAACCAGCGGCTGCTCGGGGATGGCCTACCAGCTGGAATACGTGGATGACGCTGAAGCGGAAGACGTAGTTTTTGAGAACCATGGCGTTAAGCTTTTGATCGATCCCAAAAGCCTGGCGTATCTTGATGGAACCGAACTCGATTTTGTTCGTGAGGGTTTGAACGAAGGCTTTAGATTTTCTAATCCCAACGAGCGTGACCGCTGTGGTTGCGGCGAGAGCTTTCGTATTTGATACGTAAATCGTGCTGTGCCGCAGGCCGCCGGCGTCAAGACGGCGGCCTTTTTCATGGGTGTCTATGAACCTTCAATCCACTGACTTTGAGTTGTTCGCCGTGCCGAGGCGCTTTGCGCAAGAGCGCGCCGAGCTGGATGCGCGTTGGAAGGAGTTACAGCGCCAAGCCCATCCAGATCGGTTTTCCGCCCAAGGTACAGCTGCGCAGCGCTTGGCCATGCAATGGTCCGTACGTATCAACGAGGCCTACCAGCGCTTGAAAGACCCGGTGCGCCGAGCCTCTTACTTGTGCGAACTGGGCGGTTCGCCCGTTCAGGCAGAGGACAACACCGCCATGCCGCCCGCTTTTTTAATGCAACAAATGGAGTGGTGTGAATTGCTGGACGATGCGAGAACGCTCGAGCAGATTGAGCCACTTCGTGAGCAGGTGCATGCGGCGGAAGCGCAGGCACTGGCCGACTGTGCTGTTGCTCTGGACGACGGACACGACTACCCACGCGCCGCCGCCCAAGTACGGCAATTGATGTTTCTCTCCAGCTTTGCAAAAAGCGTTGAGCAACGTGTCGATAAATTGCTCTCTTGATTCTGTCATTTGAGGCATGTGAAAGCGGCGCCCACAGCGTTGATTCCATATGCGCAACCCGAACCCACTTTTCATGGCATTGCTGCAAATCTCCGAACCTGGACACTCTCCCAATCCTCACCAGCGTCGTTTGGCGGTGGGTATCGACTTGGGCACGACGCATTCGTTAGTTGCCGCCGTCCGCAGTGGGGTGGCGGAATGTCTTCCCGACGTTCAGGGTAGGGTGTTGCTTCCTTCGGTGGTGCGTTACCCGGCGGGCGGTGGGAGGCAAATTGGATATGACGCGCTTCAGTTTTTGCAGCACGACGCAGCCAACACCATTGCCTCCGTCAAACGTTTCATGGGGCGAAATCGCAGCGATATTGCATCCACCGACAAGTTGCCGTACACACTCACCCAGGCCGATGTGTCCGCTCCAGGGACTGCCGAGCCGTCCGGCGGCGGCATGCTGCGAATTGCCACCGCACAGGGTAAGAAGTCGCCAGTGGAAGTCAGTGCCGAAGTGTTGGCCACGCTGCGACAGCGCGCGGAAGACAGCTTCGACGATGAGCTGTACGGCGCGGTTATTACTGTTCCCGCTTATTTCGACGACGCCCAGCGCCAAGCTACAAAAGATGCTGCGCGACTGGCCGGTATCGATGTGCTGCGTTTGATCAATGAACCCACGGCGGCGGCGATTGCCTATGGGTTGGATAACGCCAGCGAAGGCGTTTACGCTGTGTACGACTTGGGCGGCGGCACGTTCGACATCTCTATTTTGCGACTTTCGCAAGGCGTTTTTGAAGTGCTGGCTACTGGCGGTGACTCTGCGCTGGGGGGGGACGACTACGACGCGTTACTGGCTGACTGGGTACTGACGCAGACTGGCACTACGCTCGCAGACGCTGCCGACAAAGGCGCTGCACGCGTCGCTGCGCGACGGTGTAAAGAAGCTCTGACCCACGCAGATGTTGCGACTTTCGATGCTGAATTCTCCAGCGGGCACCTTCAGCAAGCCGTTCAGCGTGAAGAGTTTGAGCAAGCAACCCAGCCGCTGACTGATCGTGCGATTGTCGCGGTACGCCAAGTCCTACGCGACGCCAAGCTGTCCACTGCCGACATTCAAGGCGTGGTGATGGTGGGTGGCGCGACTCGAATGCCTCAAGTACAAAAAGCGGTTGCCACTTTCTTTGGCCGTGCCCCTTTAACCAACCTCAACCCCGACGAAGTCGTAGCGCTGGGTGCAGCGATCCAGGCCAACCAGCTTGCCGGTAACGCGGGCGCGCAGGATTTGCTCTTGCTCGATGTGATTCCGCTCTCGCTAGGCATTGAAACCATGGGCGGATTGGTGGAGCGCATCGTCTCGCGCAACGAAACTATTCCCACAGCCAAGGCCCAAGATTTCACTACTTTCAAAGACGGCCAGACTGCGCTAGCGGTGCATGTCGTGCAAGGCGAGCGCGATCTGGTGCAGGACTGCCGCAGCCTGGCGCGTTTCGAACTGCGTGGCATTCCGCCCATGACCGCCGGCGCAGCACGAATCCGCGTCACGTTTACGGTCGATGCCGATGGTTTGCTAAACGTCAGTGCGCGAGAGCAGACAAGCGGCGGGGAAGCGCGCATTGACGTAAAGCCTTCGTACGGTCTGAGTGACGAAGAAATTGCGCGCATGCTGCGAGAAGGGTTTGCCACCGCCAGCGATGACATCCGCTCGCGCGCGCTTGTGGAAGCGCGCGTGGATGCCGAGCGACTGCTAAATGCCATCGCCAGTGCACTTGCAGTCGACGCTGATTTGCTGGGCGATGACGTACGCGATGACATCAACCAAGCGATGCACACGTTAGAACTGGCCCGTACTGGTGACGACGTCGTGGCTTTGGAGTCCGCCACTCAGGCCCTTGCTACTAGCACCGAAGAATTCGCGGCGCATCGTATGAACCGCAGTATCCGTGACGCGCTGGCCGGGCGCAACGTCGACACCTTTTGAACTAGTAGAGAAAATCATGCCCGTCATCAAAGTCCTCCCCCATCCCGAATACTGCCCCAACGGTGCGGAAATTACAGCGCCTGCCGGCACCAGTATTTGCGAAGCCTTGCTGGAAAACCATATCAATATTGAGCATGCCTGCGACATGAGTTGCGCTTGCACCACCTGCCACGTACTGGTGCGGGCGGGGCTTGCGTCACTCAATGACGCGGAGGAAGAGGAGGAAGACCTGCTTGATCGTGCATGGGGCCTGGAGCCACAGTCGCGCCTAAGCTGTCAAACAATCATGGATGGAATTGATGTGACTGTAGAAATTCCGAAATACTCCATCAATCACGCCAAGGAAAATCACTGATTTTTTGTAAAACCTGCAGTCAATCAAGGAGTCAGGTGTGAGTACAGACGTTCGTCAAATCATTCTAGATACTGAAACTACCGGTCTTTCAGCCGATGCCGGCGACCGCATGATCGAGATCGGCTGTGTGGAGTTGGTCAATCGCAAGCTCACCGGACGCAACTGTCACTATTATCTGAACCCCGGGCGCGACAGCCACGAAGACGCACTTAAAGTGCACGGTATCAGTAACGAATTTTTGCGGGACAAGCCGCGATTTGAAACGATTGCCGCTGATTTGATTGCGTACGTGCAAGGCGCCGAAATCATCATTCACAACGCTGCTTTCGACGTTAGTTTCCTCAACAAGGAGTTGGAGCTTGCCGGGCTTGCCCCGTTTTCCAAGTACGTAGACAAAGTCACCGATACATTGGCAATGGCCAAGGAGCTGTATCCCGGCAAGCGAAATTCGCTGGATTCTCTGTGTGACCGTCTTGGAGTCGATAACTCGAACCGTACGCTGCACGGCGCGTTGCTCGACGCAGAGCTTCTGGCCGATGTGTATATCAATCTCACCCGCGGGCAGAATGCCTTGGTGATGGATTTGAGTCCGCAAGAAGGTGCTGGCGTTTTGATGGTTCGGGTCGATTTGACGCAGATGACATTGCCTGTCATCGCTGCCAATGAGCAGGAAATTGCTGCTCACCAAATTGTGCTGGATCAGCTTGACGGTTCTAGTGGCGGTAACACCGTCTGGCGTGAACAGGCTTCTGTGGCATAATTTGATGCTTGCCTGAATGCAGATTCAGGGCGATTAGCTCAGCGGTAGAGCACTGCCTTCACACGGCAGGGGTCACATGTTCGATCCATGTATCGCCCACCAAATTGTTGAATGGAAAAAAGGTTTACGAATATTGGTAAACCTTTTTTTTGCCCGTAGCAACGCATAGCGAGCTGCGGACGCTTACCAGGAGCAGGGCGCAAAATATGCATTTGCAACCCACCGCTCGTAACTAAAGTTTTCAGCCACGCACTTGCGCGTTGTGCTTTTCGTGGTAAATCCGACGACTTTGGCGGTTGTCTGCGCGGTTAATACTTTGTTGCTCGTTGTGTCCAACATAACCGTTTTTTCCTGCGCGAGCTTCAAGACCATCGACGCGCGCTTGACCGGCTTCAGCTTTGGAGAGGTCACGGTTGGTCATTGAGCCGTTATGAACGCCGCCTTCAATACGTTTCTCCTGATTCACGTTGCGCGCAACATCCGCTTGCATGCGTTCTGACGAAAGGGAGTCTGGGTTACCGACTGCAGAGTTATGCCGTTCGGTTTCAATATTGCTGCTGACGTAGTTCTGAGCGGCAGTTAATCTGGCGCGCTCGGTAGCGGAAAATTTGCCATTTTTCAGATCGCGAGCCTGCATGGTGTCTACCTGTCAAGTTCCGCCTGTTTATACACCCGCTTGACGAACAAGTCGGGAGCTTTCTTGC
>JBBSUJ010000028.1:0-35483 GCA_038235025.1 Burkholderiales bacterium | reverse complement strand
TCAAATGGAGGTCGATGAGGCGGTGTACGCGCTGAACCATCGGCCCCGCAAGTAGTGCCTGGGTTACCGCACCCCGCACGAGGTGTTTTATGAGGTGGAAGTGACGCCTCTTACACTAGAGAGTCGCGCACTTCGTACTTGAATCCGCGGTCATATAAGGCTGTAGCGCTTATGCAGCATAGGTATTCCGCTATCAAATCAGGAAAATACGGGCGTACCGCCCAGGCGAGATGGCGGCAATGCCCGCTATTCACGGTGATAGGGATGCCCGGCGTTTACCGACCAAGCGCGGTACAGCTGCTCGATGAGCAGCACCCGCACCATGGCGTGGGGTAGCGTAAGGTCTGAGAGGCGAATGCGCTCATGGGCCGCCTGCCGAAAAGCCGGCTCTAACCCATCGGGCCCGCCGATCACCAGCGCCACATCGTCACCGGAAAGCTGCCAGCCCTTGAGGCGCTCCGCCAACGCCTTGGTCGTGAGATTGGTGCCGCGCTCATCCAGAGCCACGACACGCGTGCCCTTGGCAATAGCGCCCTCAATGCGCTCGCGTTCCGCCGAAAATATCGTCTCAAGGGTTTTGGACGCTCGGGGCTCGGTTTTTACGGCCTTGAGTTCGACCTTGAGCTCAGGCGGGAACCGCTTTGCGTAATCGTCGTAAGCGGTTTGCGCCCAATCGGGCACTCGCTGGCCGACCGCAACAATGGTCAGCCGCACACTGCAGCCTTATCAGGCCTTGCGGCCAGGCGCTTTGCGAGCCGGCGCTTTTGCGGCAGCAGAGTTCGCCGCTGGCCGCTTGGCCGGTGCCGCTTTTTTGGCCGGCGCGCTCATGCTGCGCGGCTTAACCACCAAAGTTTTGACCGCTGCTGCCTTTGCCGGTGTGTTGACTGTCGTCCTGGCCGGTGCCTTAGTTGCAGTTTTGGAAGCGGTCTTCGCTGGCGTCCGTGCAGGTGCTTTTGTGGGCGCTCTTGCGGGCGCCTTTACAGGCGATTTCATTGCCGTCTTTGCGGACGTTGCTGCTGGTGCTGTTTTGGCAGCGGTCCTTGGCGTTGTCTTTTGCGTCGCCTTAGGCACTGCGGCCACCGTGCGAGCGGCGGATTTGACGGGTGCGTCTGCCTTCACATCCATCTTCGCGCCTGACTTCGCCGTCGTTTTGGCGGCTGTCGTCGCAGCGGTTCTAGCGCCGCTGGCGGATGCCGAAGGCCTTGCCAAGCTTTTCACGGGCGCGGCCTTGCGCGCTGGCGACTTCTTGGCGGAAGCGGGGGCAGCTGAGCCCGTGCTTTCCGACTCGCCGGCCTTTGCAGCGCGGCGGGCTGCCGTTTTGGCCGGCACTTTGCGCTCAGGCGCAACCGGCTTGGCAGCACCGAGCTTCAGGCGCACGGGCGTATCGCCCCACAGCTCTTCCAGTCGGTAGTACTGACGAATAGTGGGCTGCATGATGTGCGCCACGGCTGCGCCGCAGTCCACGATGATCCATTCGCCGTTGTCCTCACCCTCGGTGCGGGGCTTGGGGAAACCGGCCTCCTTCACCTTGTCGCGCACGCTGGCTGCCAAGGCTTTGGTCTGGCGGTTTGATGCACCAGAGGCCACGATGACCCGCTCAAACAGCGGCGACAAGTGCTCGGTGTCAAACACCTGAATGTCTTGCGCCTTCACATCTTCCAGCCCGTCGACGATGGCGCGCTGCAGCTTGGCAACGTCTTTCTTGGCGGCGGATTCCGAGGTTTTGGAGGTAGTCATCAGGCAGTGTGGTGAGGTGAAAAAGTGAAAACAATATAGCGTGCGCTTGCATGTGCGGCCAGCGGGCCAGGCCCTGTGTGCGCAGAGGCTGCGTAAAATTCAAGTAAATCGGGCTCTGACGCTTACGGGTCAAGGGCAGATAGCTACGGAGTTTATAGCAAACGTAATCAGCGGGGCGGGTGCTGAAGCGGCGGTTATCCCGGGCACGCATCAAACCCACGCACGCGGCAACAAAAAGCGCTCGGTCAAATCTGCCTCGGGTGAGCCAGCGGGTTCCGTGCGGCGATAGGCCCAACTAGCCAGCGGCGGCATGGACAACAAAATGGACTCGGTGCGCCCGCCAGACTGCAGCCCAAAGTGCGTGCCGCGGTCCCACACCAGGTTGAACTCCACATAACGGCCGCGCCGGTACAACTGAAAATCGCGCTCGCGCTCGCCGTAAGGCATGGCGCTGCGGCGTTCCACGATGGGCAGATAGGCGGGCAAAAATGCGTCGCCCACCGCTTGGGTCATGGCCATGCTTTGCGCCAAGCCGAGCTCCGAGAAGTCATCAAAAAACACGCCACCCACACCGCGCTGCTCAGCGCGGTGCTTCAAGCAAAAGTAGTCGTCGCACCACTTTTTGAAGCGCGGGTATTTGTCGTCGCCAAACGGTGCCACTGCCGACTGGCAACTGTGGTGGAAATGCACGGCGTCTTCGTCAAAGCCGTAATACGGCGTGAGATCCATACCACCGCCAAACCAGCACGCGGGTGGCTGACCCGGGTGGGCTGCCGCAATCATGCGCACATTCATGTGCACCGTGGGCACATACGGGTTGCGGGGATGGAACACCAGCGATACGCCCATGGCTTCAAACGGCGCGCCGGCCAGTTCCGGCCGGTGCTGAGTCGCCGACGACGGCAACTGCGGGCCGCGCACATGCGAGAAACCGCAGCCCGCGCGCTCAAAAATTTGGCCGCCTTCCATAATTTGGGTGATGCCATCGCCCTGCAGCATTTCGCCTGCCGGTTTTTCCCACGGGTCGACCGCAACGCGCACGCTGCTGCCAGCTTGGGCCTCAATGCCCTCCAGCGCGCCGACGATGCGGGCCTGCAAACCCAGCAAATAGTCGCGCATGCCTCGTACATCGGGGCGTTGATCGAAGACAGCGCCCGTCTCGCCCGGTTGCCCTTTTGGTAATGCGTTCATGGGGTGCGAATGGCGCGGTGTCCGATATCGCGGCGGTACTGCGCACCATCGAAATGAATGCCACGCGCTACGTCGTAGGCGCGCTGCTGCGCCTGGCGCACGTTGTCGCCCAGCGCGGTGACGCATAGCACCCGGCCGCCACTGACACGCACCACATCGCCATCGAGCTCCGTGCCCGCGTGGAACACCATGGCGTCGTCCAGTTCCGGCGGCAAGCCTTGAATTGCATCGCCCTTGCGGGGCGCTTCAGGGTAGCCGTGCGCGGCCATCACGACGCCCAGCGCGGTGCGGCGATCCCACTGCATTTCCAGCTGATCGAGCTTGCCATCCACGGCAGCGTTCAGCACATCCAGCAGGTCGCTTTTGAGGCGCATCAGGATGGGCTGGGTTTCAGGGTCGCCCATACGGCAATTGAATTCGAGCGTTTTCAGCTTGCCGTCAGCGTCAATCATCAAGCCGGCATACAGAAATCCGGTGTACGGAATACCATCTCTTTCCATGCCGCGCACGGTGGGCAGGATGATCTCGCGCATGGCGCGGGCGTGCACATCGGCCGTCACCACAGGCGCTGGCGAATACGCGCCCATGCCGCCTGTGTTGGGGCCTAAATCGCCATCTTGCAGGCGCTTGTGGTCCTGACTGGTAGCCAGCGTGGCGACATTCTTGCCATCGCACAGCACGATAAAGCTGGCTTCTTCGCCGCTCAAGAACGCCTCAATGACGACGCGCGCTTCCGCCTTGCCGTCTTTGTTGGCGTTATGGGTCACGCCGTATTTGTTGTCCACCAGCATGAAGTCGATGGCGGCGTGTGCCTCCTCCAGCGTAGTGGCTACCACCACACCTTTGCCAGCGGCCAGACCATCGGCCTTGATGACGATAGGCACCCCGAGCCGGTCGACAAAGGCGTGCGCCTGAGCTGGTTCGGTAAAGGTGTCGTAGTCCGCAGTGGGGATACCGTGCCGTTGCATGAACGCTTTGGAAAACGCCTTGGAGCTTTCCAGCTGGGCAGCGGCCTTGGTGGGCCCAAAAATACGCAGGCCGTGCGCGCGAAATTCGTCCACCACACCAGCTGCCAAAGGCGCTTCCGGGCCGACGACCGTCAGGCCAATTTTGTTGGCTTGGGCCCATTCGCGCAGTGCCCGCACGTCGGTAATGGCGATGTTGTCGAGATGCGGGTCGCGTGCAGTGCCGCCGTTTCCGGGGGCCACAAAGACATTGGTGGTTTTGGGCGACTGCGCCAGCTTCCAAGCCAGGGCATGTTCGCGGCCACCGCCGCCAATCACAAGTACGTTCATTAAATAGGGCTCAGGTTCAAAGGGCTGCGTTGTGAAAGACTTCTTGAACGTCGTCCAGGTCTTCCAACGCGTCCAACAGTTTTTGCATGCGCTCGGCCTCTTCGCCAGTCAATTCGATGGTGAGGTCAGGCCGCATCGTGACGCCGGCGTCGGCAGGCTCCAGGCCTGCTGCCTCCAACGCTTCTTTGACGGCCTCGAATTCAGTTGGTGCCGTCAGCACTTCAATGGCGCTGTCGTCATCCGTCAACACGTCGTCGGCACCGGCTTCCAGCGCCAACTCCATTACTTTTTCCTCGTCTGTGCCCGGCGCGAACACCAGTTGCCCGACGTTTTTGAATTGAAAGGCGACTGAGCCGGTGGTGCCCATATTGCCGCCATGTTTGCTAAACGCGTGTCGGACTTCAGCCACAGTGCGCACATGGTTGTCGGTCATGGTGTCAACAATGATCGCCGCGCCACCAATGCCATAGCCTTCGTAGCGAATTTCCTCGTAGTTCACGCCTTCCAGCGTGCCCGAGGCTTTGTCGATGTTGTATTTGATGCGGTCCGCCGGCATGTTGGCCGATTTGGCCTTTTCCACTGCCAGGCGCAGGCGCGGGTTTGTCGACAAATCGCCGCCACTGGCCCGAGCCGCCACGGTGATCTCGCGAATGATGCGCGTCCAGATCTTGCCGCGCTTCTCGTCCTGGCGCCCCTTGCGGTGCTGAATGTTTGCCCACTTACTGTGTCCGGCCACGTAGTTTCCTTGCGTCAATAGTGAATTAAGCTAGCCTTTGATTCTACTTTTGAGCCCACACCATGGCCGAGCCGCTGTTGATTGCCAAGAATGCCTCCACCGAATGCGCGCTGTTGCCTGGCCTGGCCAACCGCCACGGTTTGATCACCGGGGCGACCGGCACCGGCAAAACGGTCACGCTGCAAACCATGGCCGAGCAGTTCTCGCGCATTGGGGTGCCAGTGTTTATGGCGGATGTCAAAGGCGACCTGACCGGCATTAGCCAAATGGGCAGCGTGCCAGAGAAACTGGTGAGTGTGCTGAAGGAACGCGGCCTGCCATTGCCCGCGCCCGATGCCTGCCCCACCACGCTGTGGGATGTGTTCGGCGAGCAAGGCCACCCGGTGCGCGCCACCGTGACCGACATGGGCCCGCTGCTGCTGGGCCGCATGCTGGACCTGAACGACACGCAAATGGGCGTGCTGAACATGGTGTTCAAAATCGCCGATGACAACGGCCTGCTGCTGCTGGACCTGAAAGACCTACGCGCCATGCTGACCTACGTGGGCGACAACGCCAAACAGTTCACCACGCAGTACGGCAACGTCAGCGCTGCCAGCATCGGCGCCATTCAACGCGGCTTGCTACAGATCGAAAGCCAGGGCGGCGACAAGTTCTTCGGCGAACCCATGCTGAACATCAACGATCTGCTGCAAACGGTGGGTGGCCGCGGTGTCGTCAACATTCTTGCCGCCGACAAGCTCATGAATGCGCCGCGCCTGTACGCCACGTTTTTGCTGTGGATGCTGTCAGAACTGTTTGAGCAATTGCCCGAAATTGGCGATCCCGAAAAACCCAAACTGGTTTTCTTCTTTGATGAAGCGCACTTGGTGTTCAACGAAGCGCCCAAGGTGCTGGTAGAGCGCATCGAGCTGGTGGTGCGGCTGGTGCGCTCCAAAGGTGTGGGCGTGTATTTCGCCACACAAAACCCGCTCGATATTCCTGATTCGGTGCTCGGGCAGCTGGGCAACCGCGTGCAACACGCCCTGCGCGCCTTTACCCCGCGCGACCAGAAAGCAGTGAAGGCAGCGGCCAGCACCATGCGGCAAAAAGCAGGGCTGGACATTGAAACCGCCATCACCGAACTGGCCGTAGGCGAAGCGCTCATCAGCCTGCTGGATGCCAAAGGCCGCCCCTGCGAGACCGAGCGGGTGTTTGTGTTGCTGCCCGGCAGCCAACTCGGACCCATCACCAAAGAGCAGCGCAGCGCATTGATGGCGCAGTCGCTGGTGGCCGGCGTGTACGATAAAGTGCAAGACCGCGAATCGGCCTATGAAATGCTGCATACGCGTACGGAGGCTGCGGCAGCTGCCGCAACAAAAGCGGCCCCTGCGGCGGGCACCGCGAATACCGCTAACGCCCCCGCTTCCGGCGGCATACTGGGTGGGCTGAATGATGTGCTGTTTGGCACCACCGGCCCGCGCGGCGGCCGGCGCGATGGGCTGGCGCAAACCATGGCGAAATCGGCGATCCGCACAATGGGCACTGGCATTGGTCGCGAGATTTTGCGCGGCGTGCTAGGCAGTGTTTTTGGCGGGCGCAAGCGCTAAAGCGCGTTCGCTCGTTCTACACCTTAGGAAACCCGCCATGCGCTTGCCTTCATTCGTTAGCGGTTTAGCTTTGTGCCTGGCTACGTTTCTTCTTCCCGCTACAGCGCAAACCGCCGCGCCCGTTTTTCCAGATGTGGTCGCCGTCCAAGTTCAGCCGCGCACTGGGGACACGTTCGACTTTGACGTCACCGTGTCATCCCCTTACGACAGCCCCGCCCGCTATGCCGATGGCTTTCGCGTGAGCGACCCAGGCGGCAAGGTGCTTGGCGAGCGGCCATTGGCACACGACCACGCAGGTGAGCAGCCCTTCACGCGCGACCTGCACGGCGTCAAGATTCCGCCAGGCGTTCGCACCGTCGTTGTACAGGCGCGCGACCAGCGCTCTGGCTACGGCGGAAAAAGCGTCCAATTGACATTGCCCTGACGCTAACCATTCGTTCAAAGGAGCGCACATGAGCTGTCCAGACCTCGATTTACCCACCGCAAGCGATGTGCAGTTGGCGGCTGAACGCCTGCACGGTGTCGCGCACCGCACCCCGGTGTTGCGTTCCAGCACGGCCGACGCGCTGCTCGGCGCACAGGTGTTCTTCAAATGTGAAAACCTGCAGCGCACCGGCTCGTTCAAGTTCCGGGGCGCCTACAACGCACTGGCGCAGTACACGCCCAAGCAGCGTGAGCTGGGCGTGCTCACCTTCTCTGCAGGCAACCATGCGCAAGCCATTGCACTGGCCGCCCGCATGTTGGATATACCGGCACTGGTTGTGATGCCGCAGGACGCGGCAGGCTCCAAAATGGCCGCCGCGCGCGCCTACGGTGCTCAGGTGGTCACCTACGACCCGCGCACCGAAGACCGCGAAGCCATTGCCCGCAAATTGTGTGAGCAGCGCGGTATGACGCTGGTGCCCCCATCGGACGATGCCGATGTCATCGCCGGCCAAGGCACCGCAGCCATGGAGCTGATTGAAGAGGTGCCGCGGCTTGACGCGCTGTTTGTCTGCGTGGGCGGCGGCGGCCTGTTGGCGGGCAGCTTGCTGGCCACCAAAGCCGCACTGCCGCTGTGCCGCGTCTACGGCGTGGAGCCCGAACTGGCCAACGACGCACAGCAATCGCTGGCCCAAGGCGAAATCATGCACATCCCCTGGCCCGGCCAAACCATCGCCGATGGCGCGCGCGCTACCTCCCTCGCGCCCATGGCCTTTGACATCCTGCAGGTCGGCGCGGAAGCCATCGTCACCGCCAGCGACGCCCAGTTGGTAGACGCCATGCGCTTTTACGCCGAGCGCATGAAAATCGTGGTCGAGCCCACGGGAGCCCTATCGCTGGCTGGCGCACTCCATGCCGGCTGCGACCTCCAAGGCGCGCGGGTGGGCATCATCGTCAGCGGCGGCAACGTAGACCTGGCCCAATACGCGCGCCTGCTAGGCTCATAAATATTCAGACCTCCATGAACAACATCCACCTTATTGACCATCCACTGGTGCAGCACAAGCTCACGCTGATGCGCCGCAAAGACGCTAGCACCAATAGCTTTCGGCGCATGCTGGGCGAACTCTCCACGCTGATGGCGTACGAGGTAACGCGCGACATGCCCTTGTCAGATATCGAAATCGAAACCCCGCTGGAGACCATGACCGGCAAGGTCATCGACGGCAAAAAGCTGGTGCTGGTGTCCATCCTGCGCGCGGGTAATGGTTTTCTGGATGGCATGCTCAACGTCGTCCCCGGCGCGCGTGTTGGCCATATCGGTCTGTACCGTGACCCGCAAACGCTGCAGCCGGTGGAGTACTACTTCAAGATGCCGCAGGAGATGGAAGCGCGCGACATCATCGTGGTCGACCCCATGCTGGCCACCGGCAATTCGGCCTCGGCCGCCATCGACCGGCTCAAACAACTGGCACCGCGCTCCATCAAATTCGTGTGCCTGCTGGCCGCGCCTGAAGGCATTGCGACGCTGCAGAAGAATCATCCGGATGTACCGATCTACACCGCCGCGATTGACCGCGAGCTGAACGACCACGGCTACATCCTGCCGGGGCTGGGCGATGCAGGCGACAGGATTTTTGGTACCAAGTAAGCGATAGACGGGCGTCGAGTCTTGGATAGTCCCCGCTGCTCCGCAGGCGGCGCAAATCACCACGCTTGTAGCATTACCTGCAGGCAAAAATTTTAAGCCTTTTAGGCCTTTATCGCTTATCCTGATTAGGTTAGTAGCTACTGATTCAGTAGCATGAAAATGCTGTGAATTTCTATCCCTCAGTCGATAGAAAGAGGCGGCTTTTCAATCAGCAGCGCCCGAAAATCGTTTATGTTGGTGAGCGTGGGGCCCGTGACCACGCAATCGCCCAGCGCCTGAAAAAACCCGTGCGCGTCATGTTGATCCAGGTAGCAGCGCGGCACGAGACCCAAGCCGCGAGCGCGCTCCAGCGTGTGGGGGCCGATCACGGCCCCGGCGATTTCTTCCAGTCCGTCGACGCCATCGGTATCCGCCGCTAGGCCATGGATGCTTGGGTGCGCGTCCAGCGCAAGGGCGCACGCCAGTAAAAATTCCACGTTGCGCCCGCCGCGACCTGCGATGCGGTGATCGCGCAACGTGACGGTACTTTCGCCACCCGACAGCAGCACACACGGCGCGGTAAATGGCTGGCCGCGCGCAGCGACATGGCGGGCGACTCCTGCCAGCACGGCCCCCATGTCCCGCGCCTCGCCTTCCAGCGCATCGCCCAAAATATGTGCCGCATAACCGGCAGCGCGCGCCACTTCTGCGGCAGCTTCCAGAGCCTGCAGCGGTGCGGCGATCAAGCGACATTCGCTGCGCGCCAAGCGGGCGTCACCCGGCTTGAGCGATTCACTCGCCTCGCTTTCCAGCAGCCGCGCCACCGCAGGAGGAACCTCAATGGCGTAGCGCTGTAGCACAGCCAACGCATCGGCCCGCGTCGTAGGGTCGGCCACAGTGGGGCCTGACGCAATGTTGACCGGGTCATCACCCGGCACATCCGAAATCAGCAGCGTCAGCACGCGCGCCGGGTGGCACGCCACCGCCAACCGCCCCCCTTTGATGGCCGACAGGTGCCGACGCACGCAATTGATCTCGCGAATCGTGGCACCCGACTGCAGCAGCGCGCGCGCCAGCCCCTGCTTGTCCGCCAGCGTGATGCCGGGCAAAGCCAGCGGCAGCAGGGCAGACCCTCCGCCAGAGATCAGGCACAGCACCACATCGTCCTGTGTCAGCCCAGCGCACAACGCCAACATGCGCCTGGCCGCCTGCTCGCCCGCCGCGTCGGGCACCGGGTGCGCCGCCTCCAACACCTCAATGTGCTCGCACGGCACGACATGCCCGTAGCGCGTCACCACCAAGCCCAAAAGCGGCCCACTCCAATGGTCCTCCACCGCGCGCGCCATGGCGGCCGAAGCCTTGCCTGCGCCGATCACCACCAACCGTCCTCGCACGTCTTGTGGATTGGGCAGATGCGGCGGCACGCACAGCGCTGGTTGGGCAGAGGCCACGGCAGCATCGAACATGCGGCGCAAAAGCGCCTCGGGCGCGCCCTGTGGGTTCTGGGGTTGCGACGAGGGTTTGAGATGGGATGGATGTTGCATGGTGCTCAAACTTTGGAGGTGTCGTTATCACTGCGGCTACAGCTTTGTTGCCAGCGCTCGCGCCACGCCAAGCTTTGCAGCGTAGAACGCAGCGGCCGATATTCACAACCCACCCAGCCCGCGTAGCCCAAGCGGTCCAGCAGGCCGAATAAGTACGGGTAATGAATTTCCCCGGTACCCGGCTCGTGCCGGCCCGGGTTGTCTGCTATTTGAATATGCGCAATGCGCGGCAGGTTTGCCTCCAACGTAGCGGCCAGTTCCCCCTCCATGCGCTGCGCGTGATAGATGTCGTATTGCAAAAACAAATTGTCCGCTGCCACCTCGTCCATCAAGGCCAGCGCCTGTGCGCTGCGGCTCAACACATAGCCCGGAAAGTCGTGCGTGTTGATTGGCTCAATCAGCAAGCCCAGCCCAACGTTGGCGCACTGCTTCGCCGCGAACGCCAGGTTCTCAACCAGCGTGGCCTGCACCGTTTCGCTCGGAACGCCCACCGGTGCGACGCCCGAAAGGCAATGCAACTGCGGCGCCCCCAATGCCAGGGCGTACTCAATGCCGCGCGCCACCGAATCACGAAACTCCGCCCGCCGATCCGGCAAACAAGCGATGCCGCGCTCGCCCGCCGCCCAGTGGCCTGGGGGCAGGTTGTGCAGCACGGCAATCATCCCACTCGCGTCCAGCCGCTCACGGATTTCGGCAGCCTTGAAGTCGTAGGGGAACAAAAACTCCACCGCCTCAAACCCCGCCTGCGCTGCGGCGTCAAAGCGATCCAGAAACGGCAGCTCGGTGAACAGCAGGCTGATGTTGGCGGCAAAGCGGGGCATGGCGGTTGGGAGAGGCCGATGGGAGTCATCGGAGGGAAACAAGAAGAATGCTTTTCACATTCTGACTCGCTATCGCCGACACGACCGGCCACGGCGCGATGCAGCGGCGGATGGGGATGTCCGGTAACTCGCTCCCGCATCCCTCGGTTCTGCGCCGGGTGCACATCGCGGCATCGGAGCTACGAGAAAGAACGCGCACTAATCGACCTCACTGCCCTCACCCCAGCCCTCTCCCAGTGAGAGAGGGAGTAAGTCACAAGCGCCGTCGCTTGAAGTAGCGTGCTGCTTTTCTACCTAGCTGAGACATCCAGCTTCACGGCCATTGGCTCTCAGACCAGTCCGCCCGGTTGACTGACTATTTGACTATTTGACTATTTGACTATTTGACGTTTGACGTTTGACTGTTTGACTGTTTGGCTGTTTGCACTCTGCTCTCCAACCCCTGTGGCTGCGCCGACGAGCGCAGGCGCTGGCGGATAAGGGCTTGCGATTGTCTGAGCGCCGCAGGTGCGAGTCTGAGCAAGACCCCGCCAGTGTCGAACACCACAGGTTGCCCCGCGCACAGCGCGGGGTCGCAGACAGTGGGGTCGCCTTCTCTTTGGTGACTTTCTTTTGGCGACGCAAAAGAAAGTTACTGCGCCGCCGGGCGCACATCCCGGCATCGGGTCCGTGAAAAAGAGCACGTACTAATTGACGTCACTGCCCTCACCCCCGCCCTCTCCCAGCGGGAGAGGGAGAAAGTCACAAGCCCCGGTTGAAGCACTTGCGTACTTTGCTGGCCGTCTAGCCTCTGTCTGCGATCCACTATCGTTTCTCGGCGATCAACTATCAACTATCAACTATCAGCTATCAGCTATCAGCTATCAGCTATCAACCATCAGCTATCAACCATCAACCATCAGCTATCAGCTATCAGCTATCAGCTATCAGCTATCAGCCATCAGCCATCAGCCATCAGCCATCAGCCATCAGAAAATATAAGAAAACAGCCGCTAGCGCAAGCTCCATAAGCGTCGACAGCTATCAATTTGCGCCACACAACGAAGCTTAATCCCCCACCTGACACTCCCGCCGCAACAACGCAAGGGCATCCGACAACCCATAGTCATGGTCGTCCTGAAGCGTGCTGTGCGCCTCCCCAACAAAGCTGTGCCACAGCCCCAAATAATCCGCCCGGTGCACCTCCGGCGCGTGCTCGGTGATGAACGCGTCGGCCAATTCCGGCTGCCAGCCCTTGCTCCGAAGTTTGCGCACCAAGGTCTTGGCGGATTTTTCGGGCAACAGGGTTTTCTTGGCTGAGCTTGTCGCCAACGACAAGAACAACGTGAGCAATGCCGCTTCGTCCTGCTCGCCCTGCGTCGCACGCTGCCAGATTTTGCTGGCAGCGGCCGGCGCGGTGCCATCTGCCCCCAACGGCGCGGCAGAGCGCAAAAAGTCGTCGACTTCGCCTAGCGGGTCTTCGAGCAGAAAATAACGATTGCGCATCGCCGTCATGGGCCGCAGCAGCGTAGCCAGCGGGCGTGTTGGGTCCAGCAGTTTTTGCAGGTCGGCCAGCACCGCCGGTTTTTGCGCCTCCACCACTGCGCGGAGGGAGGCTGGCAGACCTTTGGGCGACGCCAGCGCGGCATCGGCCGCCACTGTCTTTTTAGCCGTTCGCCGGGCGGTCAGCAGCTTTTGAAACACGGGCACCGTGGGCCAGCCATCGCCGCGATAGGCCAGCGCCTGCAGCACCAAGGCGGTACGAATGACGCCCTCGGCATCGGCTCCGCCCTCCTCCAGCGCTTCGTCATCCAGCCGGTACTCGCCGGCAATCCACAGCGCGGCTTGCACCACTTGGCCAATGCTGCTGCGCCGCTCCAGTTCCTCGCGGTACTGCGCGTGATCGCGCAGGGACCACAGTTGCAGCAGCGACACTTTTGCTTCGTCTTCGCCCTGCATGCCAAAGTGGCTGCTCTCGGGTAGCGCAATCAGCGCGCGCAGCATGTCGGTGCCAGCTTTGGAGCGGGACAGCAGTGAATGCTCGGCCAGCATTTGGGCCGCCGCCGAAAGATCGCCGTCGGTAACCTCTCGCAAATGCAGGCTGATGAAATTGACCATGCGGGCGCGGGCACGCTCCAGCTCAGGCCGCAAAAATTCGCTGCCAAAGTAGCGGGCGATCTGCACCATGCCTTTAGGCGCTTCGGCATACAAAGCGGCCAGGCGAGGCGCGCTCAAAATGCCCAGCTGCGCTCCGTGCTCCAGCGTGCGCTCAAAGAACGAGCGCGCGTCATGCAGCGCCAAACCTTGGGCCAGTCCTTGTGCTGGCACCAATGCGGGTGCTGCGTTCTCCTGCTCGTTTCCTTGCGCCATCAGATGGCCGATTCTTCGTCCGACGCGCGCGCCGCCGGCGTGGCCTTGCCGCGGTCGGTGTCGCTGGTTTCAAACTTGCCGTCGTCTTCTTCGTCTGGCAGCTCATCGCCCTCGCCAGCGTCGTGCGCGCGGGCTTTGGCGCGCAGCACCAACAGCATTTCAATGAACAGGTCGCGGCATTCGTAGCGCATCAGCCAGGCCATCTGCATCCAGTCCTGGTCAGCGATTTCGTCTTGGTCCACGCGCGGGCGCACATAGCCTGACGCCAGCAGTTCGTCGTCGGTCAGCATCAGGCCGTAATCTTCAACCGCATCAAACAGACCGGTGCGGGCAAAGGCTTCAATGCGGCTCCACTTTTCCGTGAAGTAGTTGGCCAACGCTTCGGCGCCGCCTTCCAGATCGCCAATGGCGTTCAAAAAAGCCAGCGTGTCGGCGCCTTCGCGAAAGATCACCGCGTTCACCATGTTGCGCAAGTGCTGGTGCGTGAGATCTTTGTATTGCTTCTCCAGCACCATGGCGCGGGCAAATTGCTCGGGCGTGACCAGCAAGTTGACGACCGACTCTTTGGAGCTGTCGTACTCGCGCATCACGGCCAGCACATCTTTGGGTGCGAGCTGGGCCAGCACCACCATCAGCGCGCGGTCGCCTTCTTCGTCGGCCAGTTCGGCCAGAGCGCTCTCGGCGCCCACGATGTCGCCCGCCGCAATCAGGCTGGTGGTTTTTTGAATCAGTGCGAGGTGGTTCATAAGGTCTTTTATTCCTTACGCTCAAAACCAAGGTCAGACAGGAAGTCGGCACCGGCGCCATCGCGATCTTCGGCGGTGCGCGGCTCATGCGCATCGTCGGCGCTGAGGTGGTCGGCATCGTCATCCATCTCGCGCAGTTCGCCGTCGTCCTGCTTTTGATCTGCTGCGTGATCGCCGCTGCCATGTTTGTGCAGATATTCGAGGCACGCGGCCACGGTCATAAAGGTAGCGCCGCCCGGCTCTGCCATTACCTTGTGCGCCAGGGCATCGGCCCACGGCTCCAGCGTGACGGTACCAGCCAGCTCAGGCCATGACGGCAGTTCAGCATCGGACATGCGCAACAGTTTTTCCATGGCGGCAGGGCGTGGAAAGCGGAAGGCCTGGTGGAACACCACGGCGACCATTTCAGGGCTGTAGGCCAGCATTTGCACCAAAAAACCAATCTCGCTGCGCTTGGCGGCAAGGCGTTTTTTGAGTACGTCTTTGCCTTCGGAGTCAGACAGCAAATCGTCCAGCTCGGCGTCGTAGGCAGAGCGCAAATCAGAAAAGTAGCGGGATATTTTCATGAGGTTTTCTAAACGGTGAGCAACACGTTACGCGCCCGTGGGCAGGCCAGCGCCTTTGGCCCACGTGGCCCAAATTTCGCCTGCGGTTTGCAGCGGGTCATCCAGCAAATTGCGGCGGCGGTTATCGTCATATTGCTGGCGGCGCTCGGGGTCGGCCAGCACTTCGTAGGCCTGCTGCACCGCCTGAAACTGCGCCGCCGCGTCAAACGCGCTGTTGCGGTCGGGGTGGTAGTGCGAGGCTTTTTGCCGAAACGCCTTTTTGATGTCGGCTAGGCTGGCGTTAGCCGCCAGGCCGAGCGCGCTGTAGTGGTCTTGCTGGCTCATTTCGTCCAGCGGTTTAACCGAGCGCGACGTACACGTTCTGCACGTCGTCGTTTGAATCAATGGCGGCCAAAAAGGCTTCCACTTCTTCCAGCGCTTCAGCGCTCAGGCTGGCAGGCTTCACCGGGTTCTTGGGGCGGTAACCCAGTTTGGCGGAAAGCACCGTAAAGCCTTGCTCGGGCAGTGCGCGGCACACCACATCGAGGTCGGTGGGTTCGGTCCAGAACAGGGTGTTGCCTTCTTCTTCGCCGGCTTCCAAATCTTGCGCACCCGCTTCAATGGCGGCCATGTCGGCATCGGCGTCGGCGCGGGCGGGTTCGGCTTCAATCATGCCGACGTGGTCAAAGTCCCACGCGACCGAGCCGGAAGTACCCAGCTGCCCTTTGCGAAACAGCACGCGCATCTCGGGCGCGGTGCGTTTGACGTTGTCGGTCAGGCATTCGACCATCACGGCCACCTGGTGCGGGGCAAATCCCTCGTACACCACGTGCTCGAAGCTGGCGGCGTCTACGCCAATACCGGCGCCTTTTTTCACCGCGCGGTCCAGCGTTTCTTTGGGCATGGACACCTTGCGGGCCTGCTCCAGCACCAGGCGCAACTTAGAGTTACCTGCCGGGTCGGCACCGCCGCGCGCGGCAACCATGATTTCCTTGGCCAGCTTGCCAAACAGCTTTCCGCGGGCATCAGCGGCTTGCGCCTTGCCCTTTGCTTTCCATTGCGCGCCCATAAGAAAATCCTCGAGTTCCGTGACTGCGCCCGCTTGCCCTCAGTCACTGAGGGAAAGTACGGGCGAAAGTGGCAAGGTTACCACCGGCACCGCACGCACAATGGCGGGTTAGGCAAGCGTTGAACCGGCTTGAAACCAGCGGTTCGCGCCGTTCAATTTGCCGCGTTTTCGGTTGTTTCGCGTTCTGGTTGCGGCTTATCCGTGCCCTTGGGAAGCCTCTTGCCAGACTACGCAAGCTTTTCACACGCTCTTCACGCGCTTTTCACATGATCCTCCCAGGCAGTTCCTGAATGCTCAACACCCTCTGGCTTGGCTTTTTCCTCACCTCGGCCATCGCTGCGCTGGTGCAGTGGTTGTCCGGTGGCAATGCCGGCGTTTTTGCTGCCATGGTCGAGTCGCTGTTTGCCATGGCCAAGCTGTCGGTCGAGGTGATGCTGCTGCTGTTTGGCACGCTCACGTTATGGCTGGGCTTTTTGCGCATTGCAGAGCGCGCCGGGCTCATTGAAACGCTGGCACGCTGGCTATCGCCCTTGTTTGCGCGTCTGATGCCTGGCGTGCCGCGCGGCCACCCGGCCCTGGGCCTCATCACGCTGAACTTTGCCGCCAACGCGCTGGGGCTGGACAACGCCGCCACGCCCATTGGCCTCAAGGCCATGCACAGCCTCCAAACGCTCAACCCCGAGCCCGAAACTGCGACCAACGCGCAAATTCTGTTTTTGGTGCTGAACGCGTCGTCGCTCACGCTGCTGCCGGTCAGCATCTTCATGTACCGCCTGCAGCAAGGCGCAGCCGACCCCACGCTGGTGTTTGTGCCCATCTTGCTGGCTACTTCGGCTTCTACGCTGGTGGGGTTGCTCACCGTGGCGTGGGTGCAGCGGCTGCCCATCTTCAGCCCGGTAGTGCTGGCCTACCTCGCGCCACTGGCGCTGGGCATTGGCGCGCTGGTGGCATCACTGTCCGCGCTCAGCGCCACCGCGCTGGCGCATGTGTCGTCGCTGGCCGGCAACCTCACGCTGTTTGGCGTGGTGCTGGTGTTTTTGCTGCTGGGCGCATGGCGACGCGTGCCCGTGTACGAAGCGTTTGTGGAAGGCGCACGCGAAGGCTTTGACGTCGCCCGCAACCTGCTGCCCTATCTGGTCGCCATGCTGTGCGCCATTGGCGTGCTGCGCGCATCCGGCGCGCTGGGCTACGCGCTGGATGGCATTCGCTGGTTGGTCGAAGGCGCCGGCTGGGACACGCGTTTTGTCGACGCACTGCCCACCGCCCTGGTCAAGCCTTTTTCGGGCAGCGCCGCGCGCGCCATGCTGATTGAGACCATGCAAACCCAAGGCGTAGACAGCTTTGCCGCATTGCTGGCCGCCACGGTGCAAGGCAGCACGGAAACCACCTTCTATGTGCTGGCGGTGTACTTCGGCGCGGTGGGCATCAAACGGGTGCGCCACGCGGTGCCGTGCGCGCTGCTGGCCGAGCTGGCCGGGGTGCTGGCGGCGATTGGGGTTTGTTATTGGTTTTTTGGGTAAAAGTTTGAGTCAAATGGGGATCTAGCGCTTATTGCGTAAGCGCTAGTAGCTATCAATTTCGCTAGTAAAAGCACCACAATCGATCTGCCAGTGCGCGGTGTAAGCGAATTTATCCGGTGGCGCTTGAGCCCTTCGGTAGGCATAAATAGGCGCTGCCAAAATGGGCTTGGCACGCCAGACCCACAGCCCCCCTGCGCATGGCCGCTCCCACCGGTGTTAGCTGGTAGAGTGAAAAAACAACCAAGGTAACGCCATGAAGATGACCGAAGAATCGATGACGGTTTTAGAGGCCGGCATTCCTAAGCTGGCACAGGGCGCTTTTCAGCGTGCGCACTACCAAGCGTTGACCAGCAGCGGCAAAGTGATGCGTGCCGTGGATGGCAGGTTGGTCGAGACATACGCGGATGGCACTGAAAAAGTAGTCCGCACCATTTCCAGCCCTACCAAGGTCGCCATGGGCGCCAAATTCAAGCTCAAGCCCCGCGTCAGCTCTGCGCAATGAGCCTCGTCAAGCCCCGGCTACGCATGTTTGCAGGGCCTAACGGCTCTGGCAAAAGCACGCTCAAGGACGCTCTGGAGCCCAATTGGCTGGGTTTCTATGTCAATGCCGATGACATAGAGGCCGAGATCCGCGCGCAGGGTTTCGCATCGTTGAAGCCTTACGAGGTCCGCACCACACAGGCTGAGTTGACGGCCTTCTTTGCAGGGTCTGAGTTCTTGCGTTTGCAGGGCCTTAACGCCGATGCACAAAAAATCCGGTTGGAGCACGACCGGGTCATTTTTGGCACCGTGTCGGTGAATTCCTATTTCGCCTCGGTGCTGGTGGACTTCATCCGCCATGACCTGCTGCGGCGCAAGGAATCTTTCACCTTCGAGACCGTCATGTCGTCTGAAGACAAGGTGGCATTTTTCTGCCGTGCGCACCGACTAGGGTTTAGAACCTATCTGTATTACGTAGCCACCGAGGACCCGGAGATCAACATTTCACGGGTGGCGCACAGAGTAAGCATGGGTAAGCACGATGTGCCTCGGGAAAAAATCGTTCAGCGTTACCACCGGTCGTTGGCTTTGCTTGCGGATGCTGTCACCTGCGCCGACCGGGCTTACCTGTTCGACAACTCGGGCAACGAACCTGTGTGGGTGGCAGAGGTCACAGACGGCAGCAACCTGGAAATGAAAACAGACTTGATGCCGCATTGGTTCAAAACCGCGTTGTTGGACAACGCGGTCGGTGAAGCGTGACGCTCCTGCACAGCAAAACAGGATGATGGGGCAGTCGGTGCATTGGGCACCGCACTGACCAAACCCTTCTCCGGCAGCGCCGCGCGCGCCATGCTGATTGAGACCATGCAAACCCAAGGCGTAGACAGCTTTGCCGCATTGCTCGCCGCCACGGTGCAAGGCAGCACGTAAACCACCTTTTATGTGTTGGCGGTGTACTTCGGCGCGGTAGGCATCAAACGGGTGCGCCACGCGGTGCCGTGCGCGCTGCTGGCCGAGCTGGCGGGGGTGCTGGCAGCGATTGGGGTTTGCTACTGGTTTTTTGGCTAAAAAATATAAGCTAAATAGGGCTTTAGCGCTTATGCAGCAAGCGCGGGTAGCTATCAAAATTGATGGTTCTACGGCAGCTGCTGGCCCAGCGCCTTGGCCTGCGCCCGCTCTCGTGTGGCTTCAAAATCGGCAGGCACAGGATGCAAATCCAAACGCCGGCCGGCCTTGACGATCTGGCTGGGAATGTCGTGGCCGATGAGTGCCGGCAGCCGTGATGCCGCCCCTATCAGCGCGGGCAAATCCACCCCGGTGTCGTAACCCATCAGCTCCAGCGCGTGCACGATCTCCTCGCTGCACACGTTTCCGCTGGCACCCGGCGCGTAAGGGCAGCCCCCTATGCCGCCCAAAGACGCATCAAAGCGATCGGCTCCGCCATCAATACCCGCCAGCACATTGGCCAGCCCCATTCCGCGCGTGTTGTGAAAGTGCAGCGTGAGCGGCGTGTGGGGCCAACGCTCGCGGAACGCGCGGGTCAGCGCGGCAACCTGGCTTGGGTAGGCCATGCCGGTGGTGTCGCACAAAGTCACACCCAGCGCGCCGGGTTCCCCAGGCTTGCCCAAGCCGTTCACAAAGCGCTCGCACCATTCGAGCACCACAGTGGCGGGCACATCGCCCTCCATCGGGCAGCCAAACGCGCACGACAAAGAAATGTTGACGGATGTGTGGGCCTGCTGCGCCAGGGCATTGACTTCACCCAGCGCTGCAAACGACTGCGCACGCGTCATGCGCAAGTTGGCGAGGTTGTGGCTCTCGCTGGCCGACGTCACCAGGTTCAGCTCATCCGCGCGGGCGTAGATGGCGCGTTCCGCACCGCGCACGTTGGGCACTAGTGCGCTGTACACCACGCCCGGCGCACGTTCAATTTCGCGCAGAACCGTCTCGGCATCCGTCAGCGCGGGAATGGCTTTGGGCGATACAAAGGCCGTCACTTCAATCTTGGACATGCCGGCGCGCGACAAGGCGTTGACCAACGCAATCTTGTCCTGCGTGGGCACAAAAACCGCTTCCACCTGCAAGCCATCGCGCGTGCCTACTTCTTGCAGGTAGATGCGCTTTCCTGCGCCGTTCCAAATGTTGGAGCTCATGCGACCACCTTGCGCTCGCGCAGCGCGGCGATCTGCTCTGCTGAAAAGCCCATTTCAGTCAGCACCGCATCGGTGTCGTCACCAAGCCCAGGGGCCGATGAGCGCACGTTGCCCGGCGTGCCCAGCAGCTTGGGCACCACGCCCGGCACTTCCAGCTCATGGCCTGCGCGCGTGGTCTGCCTCAGGATCATGTCACGCGCCCGGTAGTGCGGGTCTTCGGTAATATCTTGCGCGGTGTACACCTTGCCGGCAGGCACCCGCGCCGCGCCCAAAAGCCCCAGCACGTCTTGCACTGAGCGGCTTAGCGTCCAGCCCTCAATGGCCTGATCCAGCTCCACCACCCGCGCCACCCGGCCAGCGTTGTCCGCCAACACCGGGTCGGCGGCCAAATCGTCCCGGTCGATGGCCTGCATCAAGCGTTTGAAAATGCTGTCTCCATTGCCGGCGATGAGCACAAACCCGTCGCTGCATCGGTAAGCGTTGGATGGCGCAATCCCCGGCAAGGCGCTGCCAGCGGGCTCGCGCACAGCACCAAACGCGCTGTACTCTGGAATCAGGCTTTCCATCACATTGAAGACCGCCTCATGCAGCGCCACATCAATCACCTGCCCCTGCCCGCCGTTGACCTTGCGGTGGTACAGCGCAGTAAGCACCCCTATGGTTCCGTGCAGCGCCGCCAGCGTGTCGCCAATTGAAATGCCGCAGCGCACCGGCACCTGGCCGGGCTCGCCCGTCAAATGCCGCAAGCCGCCCATGGCTTCGCCAATAGCGCCAAAACCGGGCAAATCCCGGTATGGCCCGGTCTGGCCATAACCAGAGATGCGCAGCATCACCAGGCCAGGATTGAGCTGTGCCAGTGCTTCGTAGCCAAGGCCCCAGCCCTCCAGCGTGCCAGGTCGAAAGTTCTCGATCAGCACATCCGCTTCCTGAATCAACTTGCGAGCAATGTCCTGCCCCTCGGCGCTGCGTAAATCCAGTGCAATCGACCGCTTGTTGCGCGACTGCACTTGCCACCACACGGATGTGCCGTCCTGCAGCAAGCGCCAGTTGCGCAGCGGGTCTCCAGCACCGGGCGCCTCAATTTTGATGACATCGGCACCAAATTCGCCCAGCATCTTCCCCGCAAAAGGCCCGGCGATGAGTTGACCCATCTCAATCACGCGCAGGCCTTGTAAAGCGCCGGGGGTAAGCGGCTTATCGGCTAACGGGTTCATGGGGTTTCCTTGTGGATGGGTGCGGGATGGCAGTTTTGCGCCGCAAGCAGGCCGATTAGACGAAAAAAAACGATTCAAATTAATGCCAAACGCTGCGAGGCCAAAGTTGTCGCTTGTTTGGAGAGGTCGTGCCCGCTAGATCGCGAAGGCCGCGATGCTGTGTCACTGCATTCGGCCCATAGCGAACTCTCACATCAACATTTTGTGCGACCGGCTTGCAGCGGTTGCCGCCTTTGGCCGACGACTAATGAACTCACGCTAACTGGTGCAGAGCGGTCGTCTGGTTCTGCAATCAGGGTGGCACTGTTGTCACTGACGCACGCTCGCAGAAGCCGACGCGACAATACGTGCCACCAAGAATGAAGGTATGCAATGACCATGAGCGCGACGACTGAGCACCCTAAAGTTTTCATTTCGTACAGCTGGACGAGCGTCGAGCACGAGCAGTTCGTCATGGACCTGGCTACGGCACTGCGCAATCACGGCGTCGACGCAATCCTGGACAAGTGGGACCTCAAGCCCGGTCAAGACAAGTACGTCTTCATGGAGTCGATGGTTGTCGACACCGAAGTGCTCAAGGTCCTCGTCCTTTGCGACCGCAAGTACCAAGAGAAGGCGAACAACAGAGCCGGCGGCGTCGGCACCGAGTCGCAGATCATCTCCCACGAGCTCTACGGCAAAGTCAAGCAGACCAAGTTCATCCCCATCGTTTGCGAGCACGACGACGATGACCAGCCGTGCCTCCCGGTTTTTATGAAGGGCCTCATCTATATCGACGTGTCCTCAGAGGAACGGTACGGCGACGGGCTCGACCAGCTTCTCAGGCTCATCTACGAGCAACCCTTCCATCAGAAGCCCAAGCTCGGCGGCGCACCCGCGTTCGTCTCCAACGGCGGCGCAAGTTACGTAAGGGAGTTGGGTGCCGCGGTCCGGGCCATCCAATATGGCAAGCCCAACCGGCAGGGACTGGAAACGCTCTTCGTCAAAGGTGTCCTAACCGAGCTCAACAACCTGTACGTCACGCCGGATGGCAACGACTACGACGAGGGTGTCTACCAAGCCATCACCGGCACCAAAGGCCTGCGCGACCAGATCGCTGAATACGTGGAAACAGTCGCAGCGTTCTCGGGCGATGACCCCAGCGCGATTGGTCCCTTCATCAAGCTGATGGAAGGCATCGGGGCGCACTTTGGACCGCCAGAGAACGCAACCTCCTACTACGCTGGCTGGGTCAACTTCTACGAGTTCTTCGCGCTGGAAGCCTTTCTCATCCAAACTGCGGCGCTCCTTCGGCACGAGCGTTGGAGAACCCTGCGCCGTCTGGTTGATGCAACCTACATCGTTCGCGGCGGTCAACGGGAAATGACCACGGCGCGCTTCGTCGCCTTCGGTGCCCATCTTGAGTCGTTGGAGGTGCATCGCAATCAGCGGTTGAAGCTCAATCGTGTGTCCGTGTCAGCCGACCTGCTGAAGGAACGATGCTCTGCCGAGAAAACGTCGTTCAACGAGCTGAT
The DNA here is from genome assembly GCA_038235025.1 of Burkholderiales bacterium. GTDB lineage: Bacteria > Pseudomonadota > Gammaproteobacteria > Burkholderiales > Burkholderiaceae_C > Simplicispira. Next base: position 12,924 of record JBBSUJ010000028.1, on the reverse strand, counting down.
GGAGGCTGATGTGTTCCTCGCGCTGAAGGCGCTGGTCGTCGGTCGCAAGACTTCTGAAGGGTGGATCTCGTACTGGGTGCCACGCACATCCATCTATGCGTCCTATGGGAATAATCACGCTGTATTCCTGCGGACATCAGACGAGACCACTCGCACGGGCATCCACTCAGCCATCGGGGTGCGCTCGGGCGCTGAGCTCAAGGCCAAGCTTGATAGCTCTGAGAGCCTTCTGGGCTCCTTGAACCGCGTTGGTGGGCGTTCTCACGGCTACTTCAGCTTCCTTGAGGCCATCAACGTCGACGCTCTGACAAAGTAATGGGCACAAGGCGCCAGTCGCGGGTGGAAAGTCCGGTGATGACGTATGCAGTCGGTACGGCTTTCCACTGCGAACGACTCACATTAGCCTTGAGCGGTCAATCGGTCCATCGCAGCGGCAGGCGGCTTACGGCAGACACCAGTCTCTCACCGCCTTGTGCTTTATTGCCAAGAACGCAAGCACGCCTGCGTTCAGGGATTAGGTACTGCGCACGAGTTTCGCCGCGCGCAGTCGTGATGTGACCGTTGCCGTGCGCGCCAATGCCTGCGCCGACTCTGGACGCCAGCAATGCAAATTGCACGCCGCTTATCGTTTACGCACTCGGCATCGAAATCCGATCGACTCAATTACTTCGGCGTCAGCCGATACAAGCCCCCGTTGCCAGAGTCCTCAATCAACCACAAAGCCCCATCAGGCGCCTGCGCAGCGTCGCGGACGCGAAAGCCGACCGTCCAATGCTCGGCCGGTGTCGCGTTCGCACCGTTCACCTCAATCCGGTGCAGGGCGCGGCTTACGAGGCCGGTCGCAAACGCTGAGCCTTTCCACTTCGGAAACATCTCGCCGGTGTAAAACATCAGGCTACCGGGCGCGATAACAGGCGTCCAGTAGATCGTGGGCTTGGCAAGGTCGGGGCGCGTGTCGGGGCTGGCGATGGGGACGCCGTCGTAGTTCACCGCGTAGGAGACAAGCGGCCAACCGTAGTTGTTGCCCGGCTCGATCAGGTTGAGTTCGTCGCCGCCGCGCGGCCCGTGCTCCAGCTCCCACAGGCGGCCATCCGGCGCAAACGCAAGGCCGTAGGGGGTGCGGTGGCCGGAGCTCCATGTCTCGGACGGCGTCAGGTTGGGGCCGTCAAACGTATAGGTGCGCACCACCGGCGCGGTCTTGGCGGCCTGCGTGTCTCTTGGCGGATCGATCACAGGGACCGACTGCGCACCGGTTGTGCCCTCCATGGGGTTGCCGCGCGCGGGCTTGCCGTCCAGGGTCAATCGCAGAATCTTGCCGGCGGGTTGGTTCGGGTCTTGGGCGGGGGTAAAGCGCTGCCGATCGCCTGCCGTGAGGAACAGGAACTTCTGGTCCGGCGAAAAGGCCACGGCCGCGCCGACTTGGCCGCCTTTGCCTTTGATGGGGTCGCGCCAGATGACCTGCAGGCCTTCCAGCGCGGCTTTCCTGTTGCCGATAACGTTACCGATTTTCAACGTCGCGCGGGCAAGCGCCAAGCTTGAGGTGCCCGAGATTTGCCCGGGTTCTGAATAGGTCAGGTAAACCGCCCCGTCGTTCGCATAGGACGGCGCCAAGTACACGCCGAGTAGGCCGTTCTGGCCTTCGTGCAGCACCGCCGGCACGCCGGTGACGTCCAACTTTTCTCCCGATTGCGTAGTGAGGAAGAGCTTGCCTACTTTCTCGGTGATCAGCATGCGCCCGTCCGGCAGAAAGGCAATGCGCCATGGCAGATCGAATTGCGCAACCTTCGTGATCTGGAATGGAGGCGATGACGTGGCGGGCAGTGGTCCGGCATTGATCTGCGCCACCACGGGCGTTGAACCGAGGAGCAACAAAGGGATAAGTCCCAACTTCGGGAATTGCATGGTTCGCTCCTTTTCATGGACAGTGCGAAGAGTATCCAGTGATCTTGAGAGCACTGTGACCCACCGGGCTAACCAGCGGGCAGCGCGCAACGTGGCATCTGCAAACGCCTATGGCGCCATGGCGGGGATCGCCGCGCACCGCTTGAGCATGTTTCAAGACGACACCGCTGGATTTTCCCAACCCAATCAGGCCACTCGCCTGATCGTCATGCCGGTGTCTGCGCACCCCACCGCAGGGCCATTGCAACCAAGCTGCCACTCAGATACCGGAAAAAACAAGCAAAATTGGCCTCCAGCGCTTAACCATCAACCTTTGGTAGCTATCAATTTTTCATGAAACGTGGGTCAAAAGCCTGGCGTTCGGCTTGGCGGTCAGGTGGCAACGACCGCGTGAAAAATCAAGGAGCGCGCCGCGTCATCAACACACCAGCAAGTTGTTGAAGCCCTCAATACCTCGCCCCCCCAAGCCGTTTACTAGCCCTGGAAATCCCATAGTTCACCAAGCAATAAAGCGCCGCCACCACCAAATACACCGGCACTAGCGAGTGGTAGTTCGCAATCAGCACCTTCGCGTTCTGCATCAATTCCCCGTAGGTGACGACGTAGCCAAAGGTGGTGTCCTTCACCACGATGACCAGTTGCGCAACCAGCGCCGGCACGATGTAGCGCAGCGCCTGGGGGAAGACGATGTAGAAGAAACCCTGCACTTCGGTCAACCCCACGCTGCGCGCCGCATCGGTCTGGCCGCGCGGCACGGCGAGCACGCCGGCGCGGTAGACCTCGGCCACCACGGCAGCGGTGCTGAGGCTGATGGGCAAGGTCAACATCCAGTAGGTGCTGAGCTTGATGCCGGCCTGCGGAAGCACCAAAAAGCACACATAGATGAGCAGCAGCGTGGGCGTGCCGCGCAAAAACTCGATGAGCGCGATGCTGGGCCAGCGCACCAGACGCAGCGGCGCCAGGCGTCCCATCATCAGCACCAGCCCGAGGGTCAGCGCAATGACGCCGGCCATGGCAGCCGATTTCAACGTGCCGAGCAGGCCTTTGGCCAGGAAGGCCCAAGTCGTCGGGAAGGTAAAGAATTCCCAGAATTTGGCGTCGAGCTGCCCTGCGGCATGGAACTGGAACACCACACCCGCAGCCAGCAGGAGCAGCACGGCGGCGGCGATCACGCTCAACGCCCGCTTACCGGACTGGGCGCGGGGGTTTGGGTCGCCAAACAGAATGTCTTCTAGAGGGCGGCTCATCGCAGGATTCGCACTCTCTTGTCCAGGGTGGCGCCCGCCCAGGCGATGAGCAGACCGGTCGCCACGTACAGCGCGGCGGCCACCACAAACGCGGAAATTCCGGCGGCGGAGTCGGTGGCGATTTTGGAGACCAACGCGGTGAGTTCGCGGCCGGGAAACGGCACCTGCGATGCCAGCGAGGTCGACAGCATGATGGCAATGAGCAGCGAGGTCATCGGCTGCACCACTGCGCGCAGCGCCTGCGGCAACACCACCACCGTGACGACGCGCATCGGCCGCATACCCAAGCTGAGCGCGGCCTCCACTTGGCCGCCGTCGATGGTGTTGATACCGGCGCGCAGGTAGTCGGCCGTGAATGCGGAGCAGACCAGCGTCAACGTCAGGATCACGCTGGGTTCATAGTCGATCAGGATTTTCAGATCGGGCAGCGCAAACACAATAAAGATCAACAGCGCCACACTGGGAATGTTGCGAAAAATCTCGACGTAGGTGGTCAGCACGAAGCGCAGCGGCGGCACCGGGAAGAGCCGAAGCACCGTAACGGCTATGCCCAGCAAGAAGCCGGGCACAAACGACATTGCTGTGAGCTTCCATGTCAACAAAAGGGCCTGCCCGAAGGCAGGCCCATAGTCGGCCAAAAGCTGGGGAAAGCCGCCCACCGGTTACGGCAGAGCTGGCGGCGTGGGAACGGCAGTGCTGCCGGTGCGTTCGCCGATGGAGATGGTCCAAAGTTTGGCCCAGGTGCCGTCGGCTTCTACCTTCTTGAGGAAGCTATTGACGAAGGCCACGCCGTCAGAGCCCTTGGGCAGGCCGATGCCGTACGGGTCCTGCGCACCAAAGGGCGCGCCCGCTAGCTGCGCGTAGTCAGCGCCAAGGCTGATGGCGTTGAGCAGCAAGGTGTAGTCGGTGACGTAGGCGTCCACGCGGCCTTGGCGCAGTGAGTCAAGGGCTTCTTGGTGCGTCTGAAACTCTTGCACCACCGCCTTGGGCGCAAACTGCGCGAGGATGGCGGGCCCGGTGGAGCCTGCCTGCGTGGCCACCTTTTTGCCGGCCAGATCGTTGTACGACTGGATGGACTTGTTGTTGGACTTGACCAGCACCCCGGCCTGCGAGGTGTAGTAAGGGCCGGCAAACGCTATCTTCTCGGCGCGTCCGGGGGTGATGGAATACGTGGCGAAGACCATGTCCACCTGGTCGTTGATGAGCACCTGCTCACGCGTGGACGAGTTGATCTGCGTGAACTTGGATTTGGAAGCATCGCCCAGGATGTAGCGGGTGAGGAGTTGGGCCAGGCCGGCATCAAAGCCGCGAATCTTGCCGTCTTTCTCATTGAGCAACGAGAACAAGTTGGCGGTCTGCGTGCCGCCCAGGCGCAGCATGCCGGTCTGCTTGATCTTGCTGGCCCAGGGGCTTGCCGCGATGGTGGCCGCATCGGCCACGGGACCCTGCGCGACCAGCGCGTCAAACGCCGCTGCATCAATAGGTTTGCCCTGTGCGAACAGCGGCCCAGCGGCCACCATGGCCAGTGCCGCCACGGTAGATTTCAGACGGGATTGGATCGACATGTAGGCCTTTTGACTGGTGTGTGAATTGAGCCGTTTTATAGCAGTTATGGAATGCGCGGGCGGCGCGTCGGGTTGGTGCGCTGTGGAGCGAGCGGCGACGTTGTCCCGCAGTTCGTGGCAACCTTGCGGCGACGGAGCGAGGTTTGGGGGGCTGTGCGTCGCTTTCTTCTGCAACGGATCGGTCTACCGAACGCTCCCAGTCGGCAATAGTCTTTTACCGCCCGAGGCATTGGTGTTGGCACGCGGGGCTACAGGCGCTGACCAGAGCACCGCCAACGCGTTCAGCGATCCTCGCTCCGTTTCTCGAGCGCGCGCGATCCGGACACCCGTCCCGCTTCGCAACGTCCAACCCAACACAGCCTTCTCAAAAAGTAAGTCAAAATTGCCTCTAGAGCTTATCCCATAAGCGTGTGCAGCTATTAATTTTGATTACTGGACCACGAGGTGGGGGCAACCTTACGCCGCTAGCTGGGGACGACCTGCTTAAGTCCTGCAGTCTTTGATGGCGCGGCTTCGTGCGGTGCGGTGAGTTGCATTGATTGCCAGTAGTTCGGCTTTTGAAGGCTACAAGATGCCTTGCGCTCTATCCCGATTCTCACCATCACAGCCTCGCGAGGGTTAAGGGGGAAATCCCCAGGAATCGCGGCCGAGCATCGACTCAACCAGCGCGCACAAGCTGCGGCGGCTTTGACCGTGAAGGCAGTGCCACCCAAAAGCCCGCAACCCCACGGGCCTGGCGACTTCAAGCAAGATCGACGACTTGTGCGCTGACTTATTGGGCGGCGCTATTTTCACTCACACGGCAACAACACCATGGACCACGACGAACGCTGCTGCGGAACCGGCACCTGCATCATCAACACCGAAGGCCAATGCTGGTGCGGCCAGCAATGGAACGGCACCGCGATGTGCCGGCCTGCGCTGCCTGCTGCGCATACGGCCGCGGCACCAAAGCCACATGCACACCAAGCGCACGAAGTACACGACGTACAAGACGTGCACGACACACCCCCCGCGCAACGCGATCGTCCATGAGCGCCGCACCGATCGAAGCTCCGCTCCCACCGCGCTCGGTCGCCCTGTTGGGTTACGCCGGCCTGCTACCTTTTATCGCCTTGGCATTGGTAACTTGGTTCGCCCCCGTGGCATATCGCGCGCAGGCAGCTTTTGCGTTGTTGGCTTACGGGGCGACCATTGCGAGCTTCTTGGGGGCAATTCATTGGGGTTTGGCTCTGCGCGGGCCGCTGGCACCGCGGTCAGGTCCGTTTGTGTGGGGCGTATTCCCCAGCTTGGTGGCGTGGCTGGCGTTGTTGATGCCGCTGCCGCTAGGCTTGGTCACGTTGGCGCTGCTGATCGGTATTTGCCTGGCGGTGGACTGGCGCAGCTACCCGGCTTATGGCGTACGCCAATGGCTGACGATGCGCTTGCACCTCACGGCGGTTGCGGCCCTTTGCCTGTTGGCAGGAAGCGTGGCGGTATGGCGGTAACTTCCAACCCAGCCGGCGCATCGGCCACTAAGCGTGAGAGTGTTACCGCGTTAACTGACGCTGATATCTCGCGCATTGTGGAAATGGCATGGGAAGACCGCACTTCGTTCGACGCGATTGAGGCCCAGTTCGAACTGAATGAATCGGCCGTGGTTGCGCTAATGCGCACGCATATGAAGCGCAGCTCGTTTCGCATGTGGCGCAAGCGGATGGCGGGGCGGGTGACAAAACACGAGGCCCTACGCTCGCTTGAGGTGGACAGACATCGGGCTAGTCATACACGGCAGGTTTGAAGCGGTTTCTGGGGCGGCTTCGCTGGCGGCTCTGTTTGAACTTTGTGCCTGCTGCGCACCGATTGCCCAATTGCAAAGTGGAGGCCTGCGGATGGATCGGAGGACAGCACAGGCCACTGCTGCACTGGACCTCGGATTGACTCCCTCTTCCTCTGGGAGAGGGTTGGGGTGAGGGTTTGCCTCGTGCGACTGGCGTGCTTTTTGTCGCAAGCGGAAGCCGGGGGTCACGCCCACTCTGCGACAAAGCGTAGGCACTCATCAACCCCACTGCCCTCACACCCACCCTCTCCCACGGGGAGAGGGTGCAAATCACAAGCGCCGAATGAAGCGTCGACTCATTCGCTAGATGGCTCTCAACTTTCGACCGCTGACCGCTGGTTGTTGGTTGTTGGTTGTTGGTTGTTGGTTGACCGCCTCCAAATCCCCTGTGTCTGCGCCGAGGAGCACAGGCGCTGGCGGAAAAGGGCTTGCGATTGTCTGAGCACCGCAGGTGCGAGTTGGAGCAAGACCCCGCCTGTGTCGAGCACCACAGGTTGCCCCGCGCAACGCGCGGGGTCGCAGACAGGGGGGTCGCCTTTTCTTTGGTGACTTTCTTTTGGTGACGCAAAAGAAAGTTACTGCGCCGCCGGGCGCACCCCCAGGCATCGGAGCAACCACAGAGAGCTCGCACTAATCAACCTCACTGCCCTCACCCCCGACCTCTCTCAGAGGGAGACGGAGTAATTCACGAGCGCCGAATGAAGCTATGGCGCACACACTTGGCTGTTTGGCTGTTCGGTTGTCCGGTTGCCAGACCTCTGCGCCATTCACCCAACCCAGGCTACCAATCGCTTCTCAACCATCAGTGCACCGCATGCACCGCCGTAGCACACGCAGCCGCCCGCGGTATCGCAACACGCCACTTTGACGACCAACAGGGCCCTGAGCGCATGGCCTGAGCGTTACGATCGCGCCCGTCTGAAAAAGAACATGTCATGCACAACACACTTCACGAATGGGTTCAGCGCTTTGCGCTCGACACCACACGCGCTCAGCGCTTATGGCAACTAGCGGGCATTCACCAGCCGCCCGCACAGCTTGAAAAAACACTGGAACGCGGATTGGCACTGCTGGCGGCGTTGCTGCTAGGCGCTGGGTTGGTGTTTTGGGTAGCGGCCAACTGGGAGGTGCAAACCCGCGCTTTCAAGCTGGGGTTGCTGGAAGGCGCGGTAGTGCTGAGCGTGCTTGCCGCCCTGCCCTGGCCGCGTATGCGCACTGCCGCATTGCTGCTGGCCACGCTGGCGCTGGGCGGCCTGTTGGCTTTTGTGGGGCAGACGTACCAAACCGGGGCCGACCCATGGCAACTGTTTGCCACCTGGGCGGCGTTGGCGCTGGTGTGGACGCTGGTGGCGCGCAGCGATGGGCTGTGGGCGGCGTGGCTGTTGATTGCCGGGCTCGGTATTGCGCTGTGGTCAGGCACTGGCCTGTTTAATCCCCTGGCGGGCGCGCTGAACTGGCGCACTGCGAGCAGCTGGCTGACACCGCTTTTGTGGGCCGCCATTTTTGCGCTGCCGCTCGCCCTGCCACGGCTGGGGGTCGCTGCACCGCCGCACATTTCATCTCGGCTGGCAGCCGCGATGGCGTTGTCGGCTTGGATCGCTCTGGGTTTTTGGAGCTTGTTTATGCGCGATCAGTTAACCATGTTTGCGCTGACATTTGGCCTGACAGCGGGCGCATTGGGCATCACCTACGCGCGCCATCAGCGCGACTTGGTGGTCCTGGCCATGGAAGTGCTGGCGCTCGATGTGCTGGTGGTGGCAGGCATAGGCCGGGTGCTGTTTAACGGTTCCGATGGATACATTGCGGCAGCGCTGATCCTGACTCTGATAGCAGCCGCCTGTGTAGGCGTCAGCGGCGCTTGGTTGTACAAACTGCAGCGCAGCGAAGGGGGCGCGTAATGGAAAACACATCTACCTCCCGCGCGGTGCTGGCAGCTGCTGCGAAGGCAGAAACGGTGCTGCCACCCGGAGCTGACGTTTCATCGGATGCGGCGGAACATCCCTCGTGGGTTTTGATGGTGATGAGCTTTTTGGGCGCGCAACTGGTGGTGTTGCCGTTTCTGGGCTTTTTGGCACTGGCGTCGTACCAATTCTTTTTCAAAGAGCCGGGCGTGTGGCTGGCCACAGCGCTGCTGCTGGGCGGCGCAAGCGCCGTGCTGCGCCATGCGCGAAGCATGTTTGTGACGCAAATAGGCTTTAGCGGCGTTCTGGCAGGGCTGGCCTTGTTGGTGGTGGCGCTGGATTTTGAGTGGGGCAATGCGGAAATTCTGGTGATGCTGGCGGCCCTGCTGGCGCTATCGCTGGTGGTGCGTGTGGGCTGGGTGCAGCGAGTACTGGGGTATTTGGCGACTTGTGTGGCATTGGCGTTCAGCTTCAGTTCGTTCGGCGCCGAATCGTTTGAGCAAAGCTGGTATGCCTATCCCTCCACTTTGGTGATGGTGGCTTTGACGTTGCTGTGGGCGCTGTGGTGTGCGCGCGAGCCGCACTGGTCAGCACAGGCCTGTGCGAACCGCGCAGCCGCCATGGCCGATGGCGCTGGCGTTGCGCTGCTGCTAGCTGCCGGGCTTGCAAGCACGCGCCATTTCTGGATGCTGGACATGATGGGCCGTGGGGCACGCGGATCGGCCGACGACCCTAGCGCGGGCCTGGCACGCATTTTTGATTTTGGCTGGCCAGTGGGCGTGCAATTGGCATTGGTGGTGGCAGCTGCCGTGTGGTTGGTGCAGCACTGGCAACTGCGCCCACAGTTTCAAACGCGCAGCACTGCAATGCTGGGCTTGATCTACATCGTGCTGGCGCTGGCGTGCCTGGTGGTGCCGCAAATAGGTGTGGTCGCGCTGTTGGCCACGGTCGCATTGGGCACGCGCCGCTGGGCTTTGCTGGCTTTGGCTGGCCTGGTGCTGCTGGCGCAGTTGTCGGGTTTTTATTACGCATTGGCGTGGCCGCTGGCGCACAAGGCGGCTTTGCTAGCAGGTATCGGCGCGGTACTGGCGCTGGCGGTATGGGCGCTGCGCACGCCGTCGGCCGTCTACGCGCTGGCACCGCAAACGGCGGGCATGGGTCAGCGCCGTTGGCTGGCACCGCTACTGATCGGCGTGGCCGGCGTTGTCGCACTTGGCTTGGTACACCGCGATGTGCAGCAGAAGGAGCAAGTCATCGCACACGGTCAAAAGATTTTTCTGAAAGTGACCCCGCGCGACCCGCGCTCGCTCATGCAAGGCGACTACATGGCCCTTAACTTCGGCTTTCCGCCCGCCATTCGGCACGCGTTAGACGAGCGGGCACTTCTGAGTGTCGTCAGTCGTCCGCTGGTGGTGGCGCAGCTGGATGCGCGCGGCGTGGCCGAGGTGCTACGCGTGGCACGGGCTGACGAGCCGCTCGCCGCCGGCGAAATACTGCTTGCGCTGAAGCCATTGAAGGGCGAGTGGGTGCTCGTGACCGATGCGTTCTATTTTCCCGAAGGCCAGGGCGAAACCTTGAATCGCGCCCGCTATGGCGAGTTTCGCGCCCTGCCCGATGGGCGCGCGCTATTGGTGAGTTTGGCGGACGAGGCGCTGCTACCGGTGGTGCCGAGCAGGAAGATTGCGCCTTAACACAGGCCAAGTCGGCACGGTCGAGAACCACGGGTTGCTGCACACCTGGCACGGGTACAGGCAGTAGGGCTGCACTTTTTTTTGACTTTCCGGTGAAGCGACTTGGGAGGAAGTTGCTGCGCCGCTGGCGCGCATACCCCGGCATCCAGTCCATGAAAAAGAGCGCGCTCAGATCGACCTCACTGCCCTCACCCCCGCCCTCTCCCAGCGGGAGAGGGCGCAAGTCACAAGCGCCGAGTGAAGCCGAGTCGCACATAGCCAGATATCTGGCCGTCTGGCTGCCCGGCCTTCTGAATTTCTGGCTGTTCTGCATTTCGGCAGTTCGAGCCCGCACCCAACCCCTGTGTCTGCGCCGAGGAGCGCAGGCGCTGGCGGATCGGGACTTGCGATTGTCTGAGCACCGCAGGTGCGAGTTCGAGCAAGGCCCCGCCAGTGCCGAGCACCACAGGTTGCCCCGCGCACCGCGCGGCGTCGCAGACAGTGGGGTCGCCCTTTTTTTTGGCACCTTTTTTTTCGGCGAAGCGAACAAAAGTGACTGCGCCGCCGGGCGCACATTCCGGCACCCGGCCCCTGACAAAGAGCGCGCACTAATCGACGTCACTGCCCTCACCCCCGCCCTCTCCCAGCGGGAGAGGGGGTAAGTCACAAGCGCCGAATGAAGCTGTGGCGCACATTCCTTGCCGCCTCACGTCCTCACTTTCTAGCTTCCTCACTTCTTCACTTGCTCGTTTCTTCACTTCCTCAGTTCCAAGCGCTCTGGCTTTCGGACGCTCTGGCTGTTTGAATCCCGCCTCTCAATCCCCTGTGGCTGCGCCGAGGAGCGCAGGCAATGGCGGATCAGGGCTTGCGATTGTTTGAGCACCGAAGGTGCGAGTTCGAGCAAGACCCCGCCAGCGCCGAGCACCACAGGTTGCCCCGCGCACCGCGCAGGGTCGCAGACAGCGGGGTCGCCTTTTCTTTGGTGACTTTCTTTTGGCGACGCAAAAGAAAGTTACTGCGCCGCCGGGCGCACCCCCCGGCATCCGGTCCGTGAAAAAGAGCATGTACTGATCGACCTCACTGCCCTCACCCCCGCCCTCTCCCCGTGGGAGAGGGCGCAAGTCACCAGCCGAATGAAGCTGTGGCGCACATCCCAGCACCCGGCCTGTGAAAAAGAGCGCGGACTGATCGACGTCACGGCCCTCACCCTTTCCCAGCGGGAGAGGGAGTAAAACTCTCAACGCTCTCCCAGCGCAAGCAGACTGAGGTCAAAAATCAAAGAAAAAGCAGCTCCAGCGCTTATCCAGAAAGCCTCTATAGCTATCAAATTCAACTACCTCTCAACCTCACCAAGACCCGCATTCCACTCCGCCACCTGCGCATTGGTCGCCACCAGCCGCCCCACCAGCAGCCCAATAAACACCTTGTCAAAACACGCTTGCAGAGTGCTGGATGCACCGCGCAGCGCCGGGCTGCGCACTTTCAGCACGATGGCGTTGGTGGCAGCCGTGGCAGTAGCCGTACGGCGCGGCGCTTCAGGCCGCAGGTAAGTCATCTCGCCAAAGGTGACGCCTGGCTCCAGGGTGCACAGCGCGCGCTTTTTGCGGCTGATATCGACTTGGCCTTCCACCAAAATGCAGAACGAATCGCCCTTGGCATCCTCCCGCATCAACAGCGTTCCGGCGGGCACGCGGTGCCAGCGGCCCAGGCGCATGAGCTCCCACAACGCGACGTCGTGAAAGTCGGTAAAAAACGGCAAAGCGCGCAGGCAGCTAAAGCGTTCGGCTTCGGTGTCTTGCGACTTCTGGCGCGGCAAGTTGCGCGACAAAGCCAGCACCGCGCCGGCAAAGTCGACCCAGCGCGGGTAGCGCTCTGCGGGTGTTTTGGCCAGCGCGCGCAGCACAAACCCGTCCACTTCGGCGGGGAGTGATGCGCGCAGCAGCGCGGGGGCTAAGGGCGCATCATGGCCAATGCGGTAGAGCGTGGCGTAGTCGGACTCGCCATCAAACGGGCGTCGCCCGGTGAGCAACTCATACAGCACCACGCCCAAGGAAAACATGTCGCTGTGGTGCGTCAGCGGTTCCTCTCGCACTTGTTCGGGCGACATATAGGCGGGGGAACCGACCAGGCCGGCGGGCTGGGTGACTTCGCTGCGGAGTGACAGCGCCGCGCCGAAGTCGACCAGCTTCACGTTGCCGTCCTCAGTCAGCAAAATGTTGTCGGGCTTGATGTCGCGGTGCACCACGCCTTGGCGCTCGGCGTATTCCAACGCGTTGGCGCATTTGAAGGCGATGTCCAGCACTTGGTCGAGCGTCAGCAAGGTGCTGGCACCAGCATGCTTGGAGAGCGGCTGGCCGGCGATGTACTCGAGCACCAAGTAGGGCTGTGCGGCAGATACGTCGGCATCCAGCAAGCGCACGATGTGCGGGTGGTCCAGCTGCGTGGCCAGCACCGCCTCGCCCTGCCATTGGCGGCGGTGCCGGTCGGCCTGTGCCGGGTCCACCAGCAAATGCGCGTGCATTTGCTTGACCGCTACCTTGCGTTTGCGCAGGCTATCGACGCCTAAATACACCGCGCCGCTGGCACCACGGCCCAGCTCGCGTTCGATGCGGTATTTGCCAATGCTGGCGGGAACAGGAGGCAGAGCACGCATGGCAGCAATCGTGGGTGTGGCGAGTGTTAGGGACGTCCTGCATAACTCCCTGCGGTCTGTGATAGCGCGGCCTCGGGCGGTTCTCTGCGTTGCTTTTCTTGCCAATAGCACGGCTATTGGCTGCAAAAAGACGCCTTGCGCCCCATCCCGATCCGCACCATCACATC
>JBBSUJ010000027.1:0-35974 GCA_038235025.1 Burkholderiales bacterium | reverse complement strand
GGTGATCATGACGGGCCGCCCGGCGTACCACGGGCCATCGCCGCGCAGCAGGCCGGCGGCGCGGGCGGCGCTTTCGATGGCGCGGCTCAGGCCTTGCGCGCCCCACGGACCTTCGCGCACCGCGCACAGCAGCCGGAAACGGTCGAACGCTGCCAACACCGCGCTGGCCCAGGCGGCGTGGTCATCGGCTGCGGGCGCAGCCCTGAGCAGTTCCAGGTAGGCGCGGTAACTGGCGGCGGGTGCGCCGCCCCTGGCTGCGCCCTGGTCGCCATCCAACGCCAGCGCCACGGCGACTTGCGGGTCCGCGCCTTCCATGGCGTGCAGTGCGCCGGTGGGGTCGCGGTGCAGCAGCGCGGCTGCGCGCGTGCCGTCGCCCGCGTGCACGGCGCGTGCCAGCTGGCCAATGGCACCGGCAAACCGGCGGCTCTCGCGCAGCATCACGGTGTTGGCGGCGAGCAGTGAAACGCCCTCTGGCGAAGCGCCGGGGGTTGCTCGCAACGCCTCGGGAATCTCCACGCCCGCCGCAGCACGCGCGTAGCGCACCGTTTCCAAATCGTAATGGCCGCCTTCCGCGCCCTGGCACAAGTCTCCCAACACCGCGCCCGCCTCCACCGACGCCAGCTGGTCCTTGTCGCCCAGCAGCACCAGCCGCGCATGCGGCGGCAAGGCGGCGAGCAGCTGCGCCATCATTTCCAGGTGCACCATGGACGCTTCATCGACGATGAGCACATCCACATCCAGCGGCGCGCCCGCGTGGTGGCGCAGCTTGCGCGTGCCGGGGCGCGCGCCCAGCAGCCCGTGCAGTGTGCGCGCCGGGCCTATGCGGGTGCTAAAGGCTTGCAAGTCCAGCTCAGAACCCACGCGCTGCTGCAAACCGCCCAAGGCCTGCTCCAAAGACTGGCGCAGCCGCGCTGCTGCCTTACCAGTGGGAGCGGCCAACGCCACGCGCAAACGCTCTGGCTCGGGAGCCAGCGCCAGCAGGGCGGCCAGCAGGCGCGCGGCGGTGTAGGTTTTGCCGGTGCCCGGCCCGCCGGTGACGATGGCAAGGCGCGAACGCAGGGCGATGGCGCAGGCGAGTGTTTGCCAGTCGCAGGCGGTGCCTTGCGCGGGTTCAGGCAGGGGATCAAACAGCCGGTCTAGCCAGCTGCGTATGCGGGTTTCGTGTGCGGTGGAGGCCCATTCATTTGGCAGCAGCGCAGCGCGTGCGCGCAGACCCTGCGCTACCTGCTGCTCAAAGTTCCAGTAGCGGCGCAGATACAAAAGGGGAGCTTCTTGCGGACCTGCCAGCACCAACGGGGTTTCGCCGCTAGCGCTTGCAACCGCATCCACGCAGCGGCTGGCGCGCAGAGCGGCCGTCCAAGCGTCCACACTGGTGGAGAGAGGGGCCAAAACTTCGGCCAGCGCCTCCTGCGCTGCAGCGGCCCAGCCATGTAGCGCCAATGGACGCGTGGCGAGCGACGCCAGCGGCAAACAGCTGTGGCCCCGCCCTTCCATTTGGGCCAACAAAGCCGTGACAACCAACACCTCGGGTGCCGCTTGCGGATCATGCCGCGCCACAAAGGCTGCCAGCGCTACATCGAGCTGGCGCAGCCAACCGGATTCGGCCATGGCGTTGAGCGCATTCAGCGTGCTGTGCTGCGCCGGGCTGGATGGGATGCTTGGCGCCGTCATGTCAACACCTCCGGCGACATGCCTGCGAGCATGGCATCAAGCGCATCCAGCAAAGCCAGCGGTGTTGCGAGGTGGCACACGCCAGCCTGGGGCCCATCAATGCCGCGCAAAAAGAAGAACAACGCGCCGCCCAAGTGCTGCGCGGGTTGATATGTGTCGCCCAACCGCGCACGCAGCAAGCGGTGCAGCGCCAGCAAATAAAGCGCCGCTTGCACGTCGTAGCGGTGCGTGGCCACGGCTTGTTCGAGCGCATCGGCGTGGTAGGCCGACGCATCGGCACCCAGCGCGTTGGATTTGTAGTCAAGCACCCAGTAGCGCCCGCCATGCGCAAACACCAGGTCAGCAAAGCCGGTCAGCATGCCGTGCAGTTCGCGCGCGGGCAGCGGCGGGCGCGGCAGGCCAGGCAGCAGATGCTTGCGGCACAGCGCATCCAGTTTCTGCGCATCGAGCTGCTCCACCGGCAACCAGAATTCCATCTCCGGCAGGCGTGTGGTGATGCCAGTCAGCGGCACGCCCAGCGGCGGCAACACCGTGGCGACAGCGGCAGACAGCCAGTCGCTGACGTCTTGTGCCCACGTGGCGTGGCCAGCGCGCTCGCAGCGGCGCTGCAGCCGCACGGCTAGCGGGCTGCCCGCAGTGAGCGCGAAATCTTCAGCGGACAGCCATTCGAGTTGCTCATGCAGAAAATTACCGACCAATGCACCGCGTGCAAAGCGGTGCCAGACAGCGGGGGGCTCTGCGAACAGGTCGGCGCTTACGCCATACGGCAGCACTGCCGGGGGAAAGCTGGCGGGCGGTGCAAGTGCATCGGACTGACCCGACATCAATCGCTCATCGTCCGCCGGTTGCGCGCGGTGGGTGGGCAAGAGTTCCACCGCTGCACCGCCACTTACCAATCCATGCACCAGTTGCGAAAAGCTGCCCGTGCGCCAACGGCGGTCAAACTGCGCGGCATAGGCCGGGCTGGCAACCAGCACCGGTTCCGATCCGCGCGGCTGCAGCAGGGTGGTTGGCACAGGCCCATCGGGCAGGGCCTGCAATTGCAAACTGGGTTGGTGCGCGGCCAAATCATTGAGTAGCGCTTGCCAGTCGTCCGCAGTGCGCGGAGTGTCACCGCCGAGCAAATGGCCGGCGGCGCTGCGGTGCAAAGTGGTGGTGGCCGCTTTGCCATCGCCCACGGCTGCCAGGCCCAGCCACAGCGCGTGGCGCGCGCGGGTGAGCGCGACATACAGCAGGCGCAAGTCTTCGCGCAGGCGCTCGGTTTCCAGCTGCTCCCACTGCGCATCGGAGACGGCCAAGTGCGTGGTGCGAACCCCTTCGCCATCCGACAGCGCCACCACCGGGTTGTGTTTTTGGCGTTTGCTGTGCGCAGCGCTGCCGGCAAACGGCAGGCAGACCACGGGATATTCCAGGCCCTTGCTTTTGTGCACGGTGACGATTTGCACCAAATCGGCATCGCTTTCCAGCCGCACGACGTGCTCGTCCGCCGCCGCTTGGCTTTGTTGCAGTTGCGCGGCCAGCCAGCGCACCAAGGCCTGCTCGCCATCGAGCGTGCTACTGGCGACCTGCAGAAGTTCCGCCAGGTGTAGCAAATTAGTCAGCCGCCGCTCGCCACCGGGTTCGCGCAGCCAGCGCGCGGGCAAATCAAACTGGTGCAGTAGCTGGCGCAGCATGGGCAGCACGCCCATGGTTTGCCACACCATGTGCAGCGCGCGCAGTTGCTGGCTGCGCACTTCCAGCGCGGTGTCGTCGTGCGCCAAACGCTCTAGTTCGCGCACCGGCAAACCCAGCGTGGCCGTGGCCAGCGCCGTGCGCAGGCGGCGTGCATCCAGCGGCTCGGCCACGGCTTGCAGCCACCACAGCAGGTCGCGCGCCTCGCGGCTTTTGAGGACCGAATCTTTGTCCGACAAATAGACCGACGCCAGGCCCCGGCGCTGCAACGCGCGCTGCATGGCCTGCGCCTGGGTGCCGCTGCGCACCAGCACCGCAATATCGGCAGGACGCAAGCGAGTAAACGCGCCATCAGGCTTCAAAAACCCCACTTGCGTGTCGTTGAGCCAGCCGACGATTTGCTCCGCACACCGCGCTGCAAAACGCGCGCGTTGCACCGGTGCGCTGGCGGGCTGCAAGGCGTGCACCAAGGTCATGGCAGGAACAGAGTTGCCACCTGCAACGAATGTTTCGGTACGGCCGCGGGCGCGCACCGGCACAAAGGGCAACGGGTCGGCTTCTCTTTGCGCGTTCGGCTGCGCGTTTTGCTGCCCGTTCTGCTGCACGGCCTGCTGCCAGTTCTGCTTCGTATTAACTTGCTCCTCGCGAAAGCCAAAGGCACCACCGGGCAGGCGCTCTTCCGCCTGTGCAAACCAGTGGTTCACCGCATCGACCAGCACCTGCGTAGACCGGTGGTTGGTGTCCAGCATGGAATGCCGACCGGTGGTGGCGCGGCGTGCCGAAAGGTAGCTGTAAATGTCGGCCCCGCGAAAGGCGTAGATGGACTGTTTGGGGTCGCCAATCAGCAGCAGCGCGGTGGCGGGGTCGTTGTCTTGCGGGCGGTACAGGCGCTCAAAGATGCGGTACTGCAGCGGCGACGTGTCCTGAAATTCATCCACCATTGCCACCGGGTATTGCGCCAGGATGCGGGCGCGCAGGGCATCGCCGTTGGGGCCGTGCAAGGCCGCATCCAGCCGCACCAGCATGTCGTGGAAACCGAAGCTGCGGCTTTGCCGCTTGAGGGTGGCCAGCCGCGTGCTGATGGTTCTGGCGGCGTGTTCGCGCAGCACGATGGCGGGGCTGCGCAGTGCTTGTTGGGCTGCCAATAGTTGGGGAATTTCATCAAATGCAGGTGGAACGGCGTCCGTCAACGCACCCTCGGATGCGCCGGGTTGGCGCAGTGCTGCAATCGCATTGGTGCACAGCCGGTCGCGCGCTGTGGGGGTGAGCTCCAGCAGCGCTGCATCGGGGCTGCGGGCCCAGTCTGCAATGGCTCGCAGCCATTTGGGTATAGAGCGCAGCTTGGCAAGATCCCAGGCCGATTTGCCCCGGGCGATTTGCGCTTCGGACCAATCGGCCAGCGTTTCAGCGCGCTGTTGCCAGCCCTGTTTCAATGCGGCGACGTCTAGCGCGTACTGCGCATCCGCTAGCGCAAAGACGGCGGAAATGCCAGTCCCTGTGCCCGTCGGTATGCCCGTCGTTGTGTCCGTCGATTCATTGTCCGCAGTCAACGGCAGCTCGATTTTTTCCAGGGCGATGGCGTCCTGCACCAAGGCCTCCACGCCGGACCAAACCTCCAGCACCCGCTCCAAATCAACCGGTGCCAGCGGATAGACCTGCTGGCGCCAATAGTCCCGCGCCGCTTGCGCCTGCAGGGTGCGTTCATCGGTGTGAAGCGTTTCGTCAAACAACGCGCCGCTGTGAAACGCGTGTTCGCGCAGCATGCGCTGGCACCAGGCGTCGATGGTTTGCACGGCCGCGTCGTCCATGCCTTCTGCGGCCATCGCCAAACGCCATGCGGCCTGCTCGCGTGTGGGGCCGGGCGGGTAGCTGTCTTGCAGCGCGACCAAATACGGGTCGCGGGCATCGGGCTCTTGCAAGCCGCGGAGCACGCGCGCCGCGCTGGCCAGGCGGGTGCGAATGCGCTCCGACAACTCGCGCGTGGCGGCGCGGGTAAAGGTCATCACCAATATGTCTGGCGGCATTAGGGGGCGCACAAAGGCGGCATCTCCGCCGTGGCCCAGCACCAGCCGCAGATACAGCGCGGCGATGGTCCAGGTTTTGCCGGTGCCGGCACTGGCTTCAATCAGCCGACTGCCATGCAGCGGGAATGTGAGGGCGTTGAGCGCGCTGGGCGCGGTAAGCGCGTTGGGCGTGTGGTTTTCTGCGCCGTTGGTGGTGGCGGGAGATGTCATGCGCCCTCCTCCGCGCCGCTGGCACATCCAGAAGCGTGCAACGCTGGTGCCGCTACTTCATGCCGCGTGATCTGCAATTGCGTGACGACCCATTCGGCCAGCGGAGCGTGGATCAACGCAGCGCCGTGCCGAAAGTGGCCGTCGGCGCTCAACGTTTCAAAGTCTGGATAAAAACGCTCCCATTCGGGCTCGGTCGCTTCACCCGGTGCACCGGCATCGCTGTCCGCGCCCTCGTAGGTTTTGGCGGCATCGAATCCCTGAGCTTCGGCCAATGCGGTGGCCAGTGGCAGAGGCGCTGGGGCAGCTGCCTGCAAGTGGTCGCGCCACAGCGCCAAAACATCCGCCAAGACGCGCCGGGCCAATTCCACCTCCATGGGTGGCCAAGTGACCGTGGCGTCGCGCGCCACCAGCACGCCGTGCACCTGCGCGCCGCTGGCGGCGGCGGCGAGTGATTGCAGCCAGCAGGTGACGAACTTCTCGGGGCGCAAGCGCGGCGGTTTGGTGGCTGCCGTGCGCTGGAGCACGCGAGACGCACTGCGCTGCACGGCGGCCACGCGCCCATCGCTAGCGCTACGCAGCGGTTCTATCCAATCGTCCAACACCACAGGAATGACATTTTTTGAGTCAAATGGGGCTCCAGCGCTTATTCCGCTTGGGTCTATAGCTCCTAAATCAGGATTTTTTGTACCCGCCTCCGCAGACACCAGTGCATGCACACGGGGAGCCGGTTCATTCCAGAGCTGAAGTTGCGCCTGCCAGACCTCGCCCACCGGCAGCAGTTCGTCTAGCAGCGCTTGTTCCGCTCGTGCGCCCAGGCCTGCGATGGGCAAGCGACCCGCAGCGCGCAGCTGACTAAGAGCGCTGGACATGGCGCCCGCAACGGACGGGGCGTTGGCGACGGCGACGGCGGAGTCGCGATCACTTTCGTCGATGCCCCACGTGATGTCCAGCGACGCCAACACCTCCAGCGCAATCTGGTGTCCATCAAGTCCTGCGACGGCGAATATTTCGTCGTCCGGCACAGCATCGGCTGCGCGTTCAAACACGACGCCCAGCCGCTCACGTAGAAAGCTGCGCGCCGGGTGGCGCACAAAGCTGACCAGCCTGGCCAGCGTCGCTGTGGGTGGCGCAAGGTTGACGTCGTCTGACGGGGTCACATTTTCAGGACGCGAGGAGTTCTCGCTTGCGCTCACGGTTTCGTGCGCTGCCCGCCACTCTCGGGCATGGGTGAACAGTGCCGCGTCGCCTTCAAAGTAGCGCCGGCTAAACGGCTGCAGCGGGTGCTGCGTGGTGCGATGCTTCAATGCCGCTTCGCCCCATCCTGCGGCCAAATAATCACGTAGCTGGGATACCAGTACTGAAGGCGACTGCTCACTGTTGTCACGCGCGCTGTGGCCGGCCCAACTGACGTACAGCACGCGCCGCGTAGACAGCAAAGCCTCTAACATTAGCTGGCGGTCGTCGCCTTGGCGTGAACGGTCGCCCGGCCGCGCCGTGCCCGGCAGCGCCATCAAATCAAAGTCGCTGCCCGGGCTGCGGCGCGGGTAGTCGCCATCGTTCATGCCCAGCAGACACACCACTTCAAAGGGAATTGCACGCAGCGGCAGCAATGTGCAGAACGTGACGCCACCGGCACGAAAACGCTGCGTCAGGTGCGGTGCGTCGAGCGCTTGCTGCCACGCTTCACGCGCGATCTCCAGCGGCAGCGGAGCGTCAAAATCGGCATCGTCGCAGGCGGTTAGCCAGTCGCCCAGCGCCGACTCCAGCGCTTGCAGTAATTGGCGATCTTCGTCATCAACCGCTTCTGCAAAGTCGGTCACCAAACCTCGAAAGCGCACCACCCATTCCAGCGGATTAGCGGGACGCTGGGCCAACTCAGACCACGCGCGCAGCCGTGCCAGTAGCGCGGCCAGAACCCCGGCCAGCTCTGCGTCCAGCCCGCCGATATCGTCCCAGCCGGCAATGTTGTCGAAGCTGGTGCATCCGGCCGCATAACCGAGCAGCATGCGCTCCAGACCAAAGTCGGCGGTGTTCTGATCACCGCAAGCACGCAGGCCCAAGTCGCTGCGCTGTAATCCATCAACTCCCCAGCGAATGCCAGCATGGGCCATCCACGCGACCAGTTGCGCTGCGTCATCTGGCGACAGACGCAAACGAGCGGCGATAGCGGGCACTTCCAGCAACGCTTGCAATTCGCTGAGGGTGCAACGCTGCTGAGGTAGCTTCAGGAGCCAGTCCAATGCGCCAATCAGCGGGTGGCTGGCGCGTGCGCTCAAGTCCGCAATGCCCCAGGGAATAAAGCGCGCATCGCTCGGCCGTAGTTGGCCAAACACGGCGCGTATCGCAGGGGCAAATTGCTCGATGTCCGGCACCATCACCACAATGTCGCGCGGCGCAAGCGGCGTCCCGCCGGTTAGGTCTGCGAGCAAGGCCAGCAGGCGGTCGTGCAGCACTTCGACTTCGCGCAGTGCACTGTGCGCGCTGTGAAAGACGATTGAGTGGTCATCGGGGGCGAGCGTAAACGGTTCATGCTCTGCCAAGGGCACCAAATCGCGAATGCGGTTTTGCACTTGTAGCAACCATGACGCGTCGTCATCCTCACCTTCACCAAATAGATCAAGGCGAGGCAATCCCGGACGTGTTTCAGCCACAGCGTCCTCTTCAAACGCATCGAGCTGGCGCACAAAATCGCGCCCTTGTCGGCCCCAGCTCACCAGCAGCGGATGGGAATGGGCATGCAAACTCTCGAGCGGTAAGGCGGCCAGATCGACGCCCGCGCGCAGTGGCTGACGCCGGCGCTCCATCGCCAGCCATTCACGGCCGTCGATCGCATCGGCCCAATGAAATCGGCACGGGTTGGGAATGGCGAGCAGCACCTGGCAATAGCGAGCCAGCGCGGTTAGCATTTCGAGCACCGGTAGCGGCACATGCGTCATGCCGAAAAGCACGACGCGGCGTGGAAGGCGCATAGCGATTAGGTCATTCTGGGCACTGACCTCCTCCTCGCGGGCACCCTCACGTTGCAATGCCGCCAAGGCGCGCTGGTGGATTTGCGGACGGATGGCCTGGCGCTCCTCGTCACCCAGATCCGACAAAACCGCTCGCCAGAGCTGGGGCTGCCAGAGCTGGTCCGGCGGAACGCTCATTCCACCGCGCTGCGGCGCCGCCAGCCAATCCCTGCCTGCTGCCCAGTCGCCCAACCAGTCAGGTCGATACACCTGGTACTGGTCAAAGAGATCAGCCAAACGACTGGCAAGCTGCCAAAGGCGCTCTGGTTCGGCAGCTCGCAGGTAATGCGCCAGAGCCGAGAAAACTGGCTGCTCCGTTAGCAACGGCAAATCTCTCATAAGTCGCCATGTGAACGCCGACTTGTCGACTGGCGAACGCGGCGGCACGTTGGCAGCACCCAAAATTTGCCGATAACTGCGCCACAGAAACCGCCCGGGAAGCTCAACCTTCATCGCCGCACAAACGCCGCTGCGCGAAGCCATCGCCATGCGAAACCACTCGGCGACCCCGTTGCTTTGCACCAGCACGATCTCAGGCTCAAGCGGCTCAAGCGGATGGCGGGCGATCCATGCAAGCACCGTACCGGCCAATTCTTCGGTACGGTTGCCGTGCAGGGCGATCAATCCAGTGGATATGGAGGACGCGGGAGAAATCCGGTCAACTTCAGACATAAGCCATGGATTTTGCGGCATTCAGTTCCGACCCGGCAACCACCTCAATCCCGTGCACGAGATGTACGGCCGCCAAAAAAAACGCCCACCTAAAAAGGTGGGCGTTTGAAACTTGGTTGCGCGAGAAGGATTTGAACCTCCGACCTTTGGGTTATGAGCCCAACGAGCTACCAGACTGCTCCATCGCGCGGTAAGCTGAAATTATATCTTATTTCTCGGTCTGTGCCGGAACGTCCGAAGTTTCTTCGGTGCGCTCAACCATTTCGACAAAGGCCATGGGCGCATTGTCCCCCACGCGGTATCCCATTTTCAAAATGCGCGTGTAGCCGCCCGGACGTGCGTTGAAACGCGGGCCAAGTACGTTGAAGAGTTTGGTCACACTGTCACGGTCACGCAAGCGGTCAAAAGCCAAACGACGATTGGCCACCGTGTCAACTTTGGCAAGGGTGATCATGGGCTCGATCACGCGGCGCAGTTCCTTCGACTTGGGCAGCGTTGTTTTGATGGCTTCATGCTCAATGAGCGAATTCATCATGTTGCGCAACATTGCAAGGCGGTGCGAGCTGGTGCGGTTGAGTTTGCGGAGGCCGTGACCGTGGCGCATGGTGCTTATCCTTTGATTAATTAAAACGGGCAGCCGTATCAGGTACTGCCCGGGCACGTCCACTGGGTGGAGCGCAGTATTTTAGCGTTAACGCTTATCGAGGCCAGCTGGCGGCCAGTTTTCTAACTTCATACCAAGGGTAAGACCCCGGGATGCCAACACTTCCTTGATTTCATTCAGGGACTTGCGACCCAAATTAGGCGTCTTCAGCAGCTCGTTCTCAGTGCGCTGTATCAGGTCACCAATGTAGTAAATGTTCTCAGCCTTCAAGCAGTTGGCCGAACGTACAGTCAACTCCAGCTCGTCCACTGGGCGCAACAAGATCGGATCAAAGCTCGCGTTGCTGCGGGCACCCGATGGAGGATCCAGAGAGATGCTTTCGCCTTCAAGCTGCGCAAACACGACCAACTGCTCAACCAAAATCCGAGCCGACGAACGTACAGCATCTTCAGCAGAAACCGCACCGTTGGTCTCAATTTCTACGATCAACTTGTCAAGGTCGGTACGCTGCTCAACACGAGCGCTTTCAACCGTGTAACTGACACGCTTGACGGGAGAGAACGACGCATCCAAAACAATACGGCCAATCGACTTCGTAGCCTCATCGCCGTAGCGACGCTGATTACCTGGGACGTAACCGCGACCCTTTTCGACCTTGATCTGCATGTCGAGCTTGCCACCCTGCGACAGGTTCGCGATGATGTGATCAGGATTTACGATTTCAACATCGTGGGGCGTCTGGATATCGCTAGCTCTAACGATACCCTCGCCATCCTTGCGCAGGCTCAACGTTACCTCGTCGCGGTTATGAAGCTTGAACACCACGCCTTTGAGGTTCAACAAAATGTTGACGACATCTTCTTGGACTCCGTCCACAGACGAGTACTCGTGCAACACACCGGCAATGGTTACCTCGGTGGCGGCATAGCCTACCATCGAGGACAGAAGAACACGACGTATAGCGTTTCCGAGAGTGTGTCCATAGCCACGCTCGAATGGTTCGAGTGTGACTTTAGCTCGGTTGTGACCAAGCTGTTCGACGCTAATATTCTTGGGCTTCAACAAATTTGTTTGCATGCAGACTTCCTCTCAATACCCCCAGCTCGTTAAACCGGTAAGGCTGGTGAAGCGCCCAGCTACGCGATGCCTCGCGTTGCTGGGACCGTTATTGACAAAACAGATTTGTGAGGCTTAACGCGAGTACAACTCGACGATCAGCGATTCGTTGATGTCAGCAGCGAATTCGTCACGATCAGGAACTTTCTTGAACGTGCCTTCCGCCTTGTCGGCGTTGACGTCTACCCAAGCGGGCATACCCACTTGCGCTGCAAGCTGTAGCGCTTCGGCAATGCGTATCTGCTTTTTAGACTTCTCGCGCACAGCAACCACGTCTCCCGCCTTCACTAAATAAGACGCGATGTTCACCGAGTGTCCGTTGACGGTCATAGCCTTGTGCGAAACCATCTGACGAGCTTCTGCCCGCGTAGAGCCGAAGCCCATGCGATAGACGACGTTATCAAGACGGCACTCCAACAGCGACAGAAGGTTTGCTCCCGTATTGCCTTTTTTTCGCTCGGCCGCCTCGAAGTAACGACGGAATTGCTTTTCGAGCACGCCGTACATGCGCTTGACTTTCTGCTTCTCACGCAATTGCAGACCGTAATCTGACGTACGCTGACCAGAAGTCCGACCGTGTTGGCCGGGCTTGGAATCAAATTTCGATTTGTCAGCAATCGAGCGGCGGGCACTCTTAAGAAACAAATCCGTGCCTTCACGGCGGGAGAGCTTGGCCTTGGGGCCTAGGTAACGTGCCACTTGAATATCCTTCTATGTCATCTGCCGCATATCAATACGGGAGCCGCCTGCGGCGTAGAAACGGTCGCAGGCGGCGGTGGGCTTGGTGTAGAACTAAATACGACGACGCTTTTGAGGGCGGCAACCGTTGTGCGGGACTGGCGTCACATCAGAAATGGAGGTAATGCGGATACCCAACGCGCCTAGAGCGCGAACTGAAGATTCCCGACCGGGGCCGGGACCTTTGATTTCAACGTCAAGGTTCTTAATACCCTGGTCGATTGCGGCGCGGCCGGCCATTTCAGATGCGACTTGCGCAGCGAAAGGCGTGGACTTGCGCGAACCTTTAAAACCTTGACCACCCGAAGAAGCCCAAGCCAACGAGTTTCCTTGGCGGTCGGTGATCGTGATAATGGTGTTATTGAACGACGCATGCACGTGCGCAATACCGTCAGAAACGTTCTTACGAACTTTCTTGCGAACGCGTTGTGACGCGTTATTGGCTGGAGACTTGGCCATATGGTTCTTTCAATCTCTTTTATTTCTTCAGGGCCGCGGCACCTTTGCGTGGACCCTTGCGGGTACGTGCATTGGTACGCGTGCGCTGACCGCGCATAGGCAGTCCGCGACGATGACGAAAACCACGGTAGCAGCCGATGTCCATCAAGCGCTTAATATTCATCGTGGTTTCACGGCGCAAGTCACCTTCAATGGTGAACTGCGCGATGTAATCACGAATCTTCTCAAGATCGTCGTCCGTGAGGTCTTTGATCTTCTTAGCGTAGTCGATGCCACAGCCTTCGCAAATTTTGCGTGCGCGGGTGCGACCGATACCAAAGATTGCGGTTAAGCCAATCTCAGCGTGCTGATGCGGCGGAATGTTAATGCCAGCGATACGTGCCATATGCGTCCTCTATTGCTTTCTATTCAACCTTGGCGCTGCTTGTGACGCAGCTCCGTACAGATCACACGCACGACACCCTTGCGGCGGATGATCTTGCAGTTGCGGCAGATTTTTTTGACCGAAGCCGAAACTCTCATTTTGATTCTCCTAAAACCAGTCTTGGTGCGGGGCTGTTGCACCGAACACCGTGTTGTGAGCGCCAGAGCGCGTTTATGTAAATAGCCCGACAAAGCGCATTAATGCGTATTGTCCGGTAACGAAAACCGGTCACCCTACAGTTATGCCCCTGCCCCGCCCTTGAAACTTGCTTTTTTCAAAAGCGATTCATACTGCTGAGACACCAGATAGTTCTTCACTTGCTCCATGAAGTCCATCGTTACGACTACGATGATCAGAAGCGACGTGCCACCGAAATAAAACGGAACGTTGTACTTAAGAATCAGAAACTCAGGGACAAGACAAACAAATGTAATGTAAATTGCCCCCGCGAGGGTCAAACGCACCAATATCCGGTCGATGTAACGGGCCGTCTGGTCACCAGGACGTATGCCCGGTATGAACGCTCCGCTCTTCTTCAGGTTATCTGCCGTTTCGCGACTGTTGAAAACAAGTGCTGTGTAGAAAAAGCAGAAGAAAATGATGGCAGTCGCATAAAACAACACGTAAACCGGTTGCCCTGGAGTCAACGCTCCGGATACATCTTTCAACCACCGCATGGATTCACCTGCGCTAAACCAATTCACGACTGTAGCCGGCAACAAAATTATGGAAGAGGCGAAGATGGGAGGGATGACACCCGCCATATTCAGCTTAAGTGGCAAATGCGAGGACTGACCACCGTAAACTTTGTTGCCTACTTGCCGCCTTGCATAATTGACCAATATCTTGCGCTGCCCGCGCTCAACAAAAACCACGAAATAAGTGATCAGACCGACTGCAACCACGATCAAAAGAGCAGCCAAAATGCTCATGGATCCCGTACTAACCAGTTCAAGCAATCCAGCAACTGCGCCAGGAAGACCCGCGGCAATTCCTGCGAAGATCAAAATGGAAATGCCATTTCCAAGTCCGCGCTCAGTGATCTGCTCACCCAACCACATCAAAAACATCGTACCCGCTGTGAGACTCACCACAGCAGTCATACGGAAACCAAACCCGGGCTCCAGTACCAACCCAGCAGAGCTCTCGAGCGCTACTGCTATCCCGAACGACTGAAACAGAGCCAGTCCCAAAGTTCCGTAGCGGGTATATTGGGTAATCTTGCGACGACCGGCTTCACCTTCTTTTTTCAACTGCTCAAACGTAGGCACCGCATATGTCATCAACTGCATGATGATGGATGCAGAGATGTAGGGCATGATGCCAAGCGCAAATACCGTGAATCGGGATAGGGCACCACCCGAAAACATATTGAACAGATTAAGAATGCCGCCTTGCTGCCCATTAAAGAGCTGCTTGAGCTGATCTGGGTCGATACCCGGCACCGGTATGTGGGCACCGACCCGGTACACCACCAGTGCGAGAAGCAAAAATACAAGCCTGCGACGCAAGTCGCCGAACTTGCCGGTTTTTGCTATTTGAGCTGCACTGGTTGCCACGCGATTCCTTGGATACCGTTGATTACGCGAGAGTGCCGCCCGCTGCCTCAATGGCAGCGCGAGCACCCGCGGTGGCACCGATACCAGTCAGTTTGACTGCATTCTTGAGCTCACCACTTTTGATAATTTTTACAACTTTAGCCATTTGGCCGACCAGACCAGCCTGCTTTAGGGTGAGCATGTCCACGTCTGCCAAACCTAGTTGGGACAGCGCGGTCAAGGTAACTTCTGCGTTGTACTTCAATGTCCGCGACTTGAAACCACGTTTGGGCAGGCGGCGTTGCAAGGGCATTTGACCGCCTTCGAAACCAACCTTGTGGTAACCGCCAGAACGAGATTTTTGTCCCTTATGGCCACGACCTGCGGTTTTACCGAGACCGGAACCGATACCACGGCCTACGCGACGCTTGGCGTGCTTCGAACCGGCTGCCGGCTTGATGCTATTGAGTTCCATCATCAACCTTAGAGGACTTTGACCAGATAGCTGATCTTGTTGATCATGCCGCGCACTTCAGGGCTGTCCTGGAGTTCGCTGACACTATTAAGCTTGCGCAGACCCAGACCACGAACGGTATCGCGGTGAGACTGCTGAGTTCCGATCGGGCTGCGTACCAGCTGGATCTTCACGGTTTCTTGATTAGCCATAGCATGCACTCCTGTCAGGCGAAGATGTCTTCAACCGACTTGCCGCGCTTGGACGCAATTTCCGACGGTGTAGTGGAATTGGTTAGCGCGTCAAATGTTGCGCGAACCATGTTGTAAGGGTTCGAAGAACCGTGACTTTTGGCCACGATGTCGGTCATACCCATTACTTCGAAAACAGCACGCATAGGTCCTCCGGCGATAATACCGGTACCCTTTGGAGCTGGCGCCATCATGACAAAAGCTGCGCCATGGTGGCCTTTAACTTCGTGATGGATTGTGCCGTTTTTCAGGGACACCTTCACCATGTTGCGACGCGCTTCTTCCATGGCCTTCTGCACAGCAGCCGGCACTTCCTTGGACTTGCCTTTTCCCATACCTACGCGACCATCGCCGTCACCGACCACCGTCAGGGCGGCAAAGCCCAGAATTCGACCGCCCTTCACCACTTTGGTGACACGATTAACGGCGATCATTTTCTCGCGCATGCCGTCTTCGGCGCCGTCGTTTTGGACTCGGGGTTGAAATTTAGCCATTTTTTTTTCCGTTCCGCTTAGAACTGCAGGCCCGCTTCGCGAGCGGCATCGGCGAGCGCTTTCACGCGGCCGTGGTATGCAAAACCTGCACGATCAAATGCAACTTTTTCGACACCGGCGGCTTTCGCACGCTCGGCAACTCGCTTGCCAATAATCTGCGCAGCATTGGCGTTACCGCCTTTGCCAGAACCACCCAGCTCTTTGCGCATGTCAGCCTCAACGCTAGACGCGCTTGCCAATATCTTGCCGCCGCATTCGGAAATGACGGCAGCATAGATGTGCAAATTTGTGCGGTTCACGGTAAGCCGCGCGACGCCTTGTTGCGCAATACGAATACGTGTTTGGCGAGCCCTGCGAAGGCGCTGCTCTTTCTTGGTCAACATTTTGCAGCCCCTTACTTCTTCTTGGTCTCTTTGATCACAATCCGCTCGCCGACATAGCGAATGCCTTTGCCTTTATAAGGCTCTGGCGGACGGATGGCGCGAATTTCAGCAGCGATCTGGCCGACGCGTTGACGGTCCGCACCTTTGATAACCACTTCGGTAGGCGTTGGCGTAGCAACAGTAATGCCTTCAGGCATTTCCTTGTTAACGGGATGCGAATATCCCACCGTCAGATTTAACTTATTGCCCGACGCCTGCGCTTTGTAGCCCACACCGACGAGACTGAGCTTTTTTTCGAAGCCACTGCTAACACCGACGACCATGTTGTTTACCAGCTGACGCAGCGTACCGCTCATGGCGTTTGCTTGGCGACTGTCGTTAGCAGGCGCAAAGCTGAGTTTGCCGTCCTTGCTATCAACACTTACCAATGGGTTGTGTACTAGAGATAAATTGCCTCCAGAACCCTTTACGTTAATCAGACCGTTCGCGATCGACACATCCACACCTTTGGGGATGACGACCGGTGATTTTCCTACTCGTGACATTCAGTTTCTCCTCAATGTCGCGGCTTAAGCCACATAGCAAAGCACTTCACCACCGACACCGGTAGCGCGCGCTTTGCGATCAGTCATCACGCCCTTGGGCGTGGTAACAATAGCCACGCCAAGGCCATTCATGACCTGGGGGATGGAATCTCGGCCCTTGTACACGCGAAGACCAGGGCGGCTAACACGCTCAATGCGCTCAATAACCGGCCGTCCTGCGTAATACTTCAGGGTGATTTCGATGTTGGACTTACCGTCCTCGGTCTTGACTTCAAAACCGTCAATATAGCCTTCGTCTTTCAGGACTTGGGCAATAGCAACCTTGACCTTTGACGATGGAACCGCAACCGAAGCTTTAGAAACCATCTGCGCATTGCGAATACGGGTCAGCAGGTCGGCAATTGGATCACTCATGCTCATATTTATTCTCCTGCCGGTTTACCAGCTGGCCTTGGTGACACCTGGGATGTCACCGGCGAAAGCCAGTTCACGAATCTTGGCGCGACCCAAACCGAATTGGCTGTATGTACCACGGGGGCGGCCCGTGATCGCGCAGCGGTTGCGCTGCCGAGTTGGATTTGCGTTGCGTGGAATTTTTTGCAGACCCAAGCGGGCCGCTTCGCGCTCTCCATCGCTCAACTTTACGTTGGACGCCGTCGCCTTCAACTCCGCGTGCTTTGTTGCATATTTCGCAACTAGTTTCTCGCGCTTGAGCTCGCGCTGGATCAAAGCTTGTTTTGCCATACGCCGCCTCAGTTCTTGAAAGGAAAACGGAAACCAGCGAGCAGTGCTTTGCACTCGTCGTCGGTTTGTGCCGTCGTGGTAATGCTGATGTTGAGACCACGCAAAGCGTCAACTTTGTCGTACTCAATCTCAGGAAAAATGATTTGCTCTTTTACGCCAATGTTGTAGTTACCCCGACCATCGAATGCACGACCGGAGATACCACGAAAGTCACGTACTCGCGGCAGTGCCACGGTGACGAAACGATCCAAAAATTCGTACATGCGAACGCCGCGCAACGTCACCATGCAGCCAATGGCTTGGTCTTCACGAATCTTGAAACCGGCAATGGCTTTTTTGGACTTTGTAACAACGGGCTTTTGACCTGCGATTTTGGTCAGGTCAGCAACCGCGTTGTCCATCACCTTTTTGTCTGCAACTGCCTCGCTCACACCCATATTGAGGGTGATTTTTGTCAAGCGCGGGACTTGCATGGGCGACGTATAGCCGAACTGCTTCATCAGCTCAGGCGCTACTTTGTTGCGATAGTGTTCTTGGAGTCGTGCCATTTATTGCTCCTCAGGCAGTCTTGATGTCAGCACCGCTGGACTTGAACACGCGGGTGCGCGAACCGTCTGCATGCTGCTTAATGCCAACGCGATCGGCCTTGCCAGTAACTGCGTTGAAAATTGCCACATTCGACTGATGGATTGGCATGGACTTTTCCACGATGCCGCCCGTCGACCCCTTCATGGGGTTTGGCTTCACATGCTTCTTGACCATATTGATACCGTCAATCAGCACGTAAGAGTCGTCTTTGCGTTGCGTAACAGTGCCACGCTTGCCTTTGTCGCGCCCGGTGAGCACCACAATTTCGTCGCCCTTGCGAATCTTGTTCATCGCATTGCCCTCACAGAACTTCAGGAGCCAGGGACACGATCTTCATGAAGCGCTCGGTACGCAGTTCACGCGTGACGGGGCCGAAGATGCGGGTACCAATAGGCTCCAGCTTTGCATTCAGCAACACCGCAGCGTTGCCATCGAATTTCACAAGCGAGCCATCACCGCGGCGAATGCCCTTGGCGGTACGAACCACCACGGCGCTGTAAATCTCGCCTTTTTTAACGCGGCCACGAGGCGCAGCCTCTTTGACACTCACCTTGATGATGTCGCCCACGCTGGCGTAGCGCCGCTTGGAGCCGCCGAGTACCTTGATGCACAGGACGGATTTCGCGCCGGTATTGTCGGCAACGTCTAGCCGAGTTTCAGTCTGGATCATTTGTTTATTCCCAACTTGCACCGGGATGGAGCCGCCTACAGGGAACACCCTGAGATCAGCTCGCAAACCAGTCAGTCTTGGGCCCGTCGTCCGCACTTCAAACCATTTGAAGCACTTCCGTTGAGCAGAGTTTTCGCAAATTTCTTAGCGAAGCCCGCGATTGTTGCAAAAAATTTCGGCCTCGTCAAGCGCTAAGGTGATTTATTTGTGCTGCGCCTCTGAAAGATCGGCGACTTGGCGCGCTCCGCTCTGGTTTTATGTAGGCACAGAGGCGTATTGCCGAGCCAGATGCACAAAGGCGTCCGTGCCGGGATCCCCGCCGGTTTCTTCGCTGATGATCTTGGCTACAGGTTCTGTCATGTCGGCGGCCTGGGCTGCATCTAGAAACAGCGCTCTCCAGCGCCGCGCCAGCACATCCTCGACGGTACGAGCATACTCGTACCGCACGGCAAACCGCACCATCGCTTCTGTGAGGCCCATGCCCAAAGCGCGATCCGCGCCCATCATCGTTTTCACATTGGCTGCCTCGGCACCGTAGCTGTGCCAGCCGGGCGCATCTGAAATTCGAGGAGCTCCGACAGCCGACTGCGCGCCCACCAACCGCAAGGTTTCAGTTGATGTATTTTTCAAAACGGGCAACACGCCGACTTCGGTGCATTTCTGCAGCACGTCTTCCGCCATAGCGCGGTACGTGGTCCATTTGCCGCCGGTAACGGTCACCAAGCCACTCTTGCTAGCCAAAACGGTGTGCTCCCGACTAAGCGTTTTGGTGTTTTCGCGGTTTTCGTCTTGCGGCTTGACCAGCGGCCGAAGCCCCACCCACACGCTGCGCACGTCAGACGCAAGCGGGGCACGCCGAAGATAACGCGCCGATTCCCGCAGAATAAATTGGACCTCGTCTGGAAACGCGACTGGTTCACGCGCCAAGTCGTTGCGGGGACTGTCCGTGGTGCCCAGAATCACCTTGCCTAGCCAGGGCACGGCAAACAGCACACGCCCGTCGGTCGTTTTGGGGACGATGAGCGCGTGGTCTGAATCCAGGAACTCTCTGTCCACCACCAGGTGCACACCTTGGCTCGGTGCCACTAGGCTTTGCACGCTGCGTCCTGCAGCTGCGGCGTCTTGATCACGCAGGCCGTCCACCCATACCCCGGTGGCGTTCACTACGCAGCGCGAAGTCAGCCGGAAGGTGCTGCCGGTTTCGGTGTCGCGGCACGCCAAACCGCTGACCTGCCCGCCCTCGTGCAGCAGTTCAACGGCCTCAACATAGTTCAAGACGATTGCGCCGGCCTGCGCAGCGGTACGGGCAATAGCCAGGGCCAGCCGTGCATCGTCGAATTGCCCATCCCAATATTTGACGCCCCCTTTCAAACCCTCCGGCTGCAAGGTGGGCAGGCACTTGAGCGCCCGCGTGCGCCCTAATAGCTGCGCCGCTCCAATGCCCGCTGCGCCCGCGAGCGCGTCGTACATCTTGAGGCCGACTCCATAAAAAGGCGTTTCCCAGCATTGGTACGACGGCATAACGAACGGCAGAGGCTGCGCCAGATGCGGGGCGTTGTGCAGCAAGGTTGCTCGTTCGTGAAGCGCTTCGCGTACCAAGGCAATGTCGCCTTGCGCCAGATAGCGCACACCGCCGTGCACCAGTTTGGTTGAGCGCGAGGATGTGCCTTTTGCGAAATCGTGGGACTCGACCAGGGCCACCCGCAAGCCACGCGTGGCTGCGTCAAGCGCAACGCCCAGGCCCGTAGCGCCGCCCCCGACCACCACAATGTCATAAGCACCGCCCTGCTGCAGGCGCTGTACAAGCTCAGCACGGTGAGTCGGAAGTGGCGATGCGATGTGGTTCATTAAAAGAGTCACAAAATTGAGGCAAGAGACCAAGCGTCGTAAGGGTACAGCGCACTTCATTTTGACGGGGTCATTCAGGTATGGCCATCCTCTCCCACGAGCGTCAGCGCCGGTATCTTCGGTCAAAAGCCCCTCGGCAATGAAAGGAAACGGCACCCCATGACCCACCCTATGACTTACCTACTCGCACTCGACCAAGGCACCTCCAGCTCACGCGGCATCGTCTTTGACCAGCGCGGCCGCGTGGTTGCGCGGGCGCAGCACGAACTGACGCAAATTTATCCGCAGCCGGGCTGGGTCGAGCACAGCGCGATGGAAATCTGGCAAACGCAGATCAACACGGCACGCGAAGCTCTGCAAACCGCCAGCATTACGGCAGCCGATGTGCGCTCCATTGGAATCACCAACCAGCGTGAGACCACCGTACTGTGGAACCGCCACACCGGCGCGCCGGTCTACAACGCCATCGTTTGGCAAGACCGGCGCGCCGAGCCCGCCTGCGCCCAGCTGCGCCAGCAAGGGCACGCGCCAACCATTGCTGCCAAAACAGGCCTGCTGATCGATGCCTATTTTTCAGGCACCAAGCTGCAATGGCTGCTGGATAACGTGCCCGGCGCGCGCGCGCAGGCCGAGCGCGGCGAGTTGGCCTTTGGCACGGTGGACAGCTGGATCGTTTGGCAGCTTACGGAGGGTGCGGTCCACGTGACCGATGTGACCAATGCGTCGCGCACCATGCTGTTCAACATCCACACCAACAAGTGGGACGAGGATTTGCTGGGCTTGCTGCGCATACCTGCGTCCTTGCTACCGCGGGTGCAGGCGTCCAGCAGCCACTTTGGCGATGTCGCGCCGGGCCTGCTAGGCAAGCGCTTGCCCATCGGCGGTGTGGCGGGCGACCAGCAAAGTGCGTTGTTCGGGCAGGCGTGCTTCTCGCCCGGCATGGCCAAGAACACCTATGGCACTGGCTGCTTTTTGCTGATGCACACCGGCGAGGATTTTCGGCAGTCAGAAAACGGGCTGCTCACCACCAGCGCCGCGCAAATCGCCCCCCGTTCGCCAACGCCTGGGGAGAAGTCCGCCCTGGCCACGCCGCAGTTCGCCATGGAAGGCAGCGTATTTGTCGGCGGCGCCGTGGTGCAGTGGCTGCGCGACGGCCTGCGCGCGTTCCCCGCCAGCAGCGATGTAGAAGGCCTGGCGCAAACCGTGCCCGATGCCGGCGGCGTAATGATGGTGCCTGCCTTCACCGGCCTGGGTGCGCCCTACTGGCAACCGGACGCACGCGGCACCATCACCGGGCTGACACGCGGCAGCACCCTCGGCCATATTGCCCGCGCTGCACTTGAAAGTATTGCCTACCAAAGCGCCGCACTGCTGCAAGCCATGGCGCGCGACGCGGTATCCGCTGGCAGCGCGCCAGTGAGCGAATTGCGCGTAGACGGCGGCGCTTGTGTCAACGATTTGCTGATGCAGTTCCAGGCCGATTTGCTGGGTATCCCGGTGGTGCGCCCGGCGGTGATTGAAACCACAGCGCTAGGCGCGGCCTACCTTGCCGGGCTCTCCAGCGGCGTGTACGCTGGCACGGAGGAACTGTCTGCGCTGTGGCGCGCCGACAAACGCTTTGAGCCCCAAATTTCCAGGGAAAAGGCGCAAGAATTGATGGCACGCTGGGAGTACGCTGTTCGCCAAGCGACGCTGGCACCCTGAGCTTTGCGCACTCACAGCACCCACTCATTGGGATAGCGTCGCCAGGGCACCCTGCGCGTCAACGCACCTTCGCGCCGTAGAACGCTGCAGGTGCGGTGAGCGGTGTAGGCGCACGCGCCCAACTGCGCGTTGACCCAGGGTCGCTTGTGCCGGCCGCGTCACAATGCCACCACTGCCTTGCCCTGCCTTGCGGCGGGGCTCCTGCAAACCTAACCGGTCCATACCACCATGTCCGCCCTTGCACCGTCGGCGTCCAGCCCCACAACGTCTTCTTCCACCATCGCCTTTATTGGCGGCGGGAACATGGCCACCGCAATAATCGGCGGACTGGTGGCACAAGGCATGGCGGCGGAGCAAATAGAAGTGGTGGAACCTTGGGAAGTCGCGCGCGAAGCTCTGCAGGCAAACTTCGGTATCACGGCGCACGCAGAACCCGGCCCCCAGCTGCGCGCCGCTGGTTTGGTGGTGTGGGCGGTCAAACCCCAAGTGTTCCGAGATGCAGCCATCAAAGCCCGTCCGCTCACGAGCAACTCCTTGCATGTCAGCGTGGCCGCCGGCATTTTGAGTAGCAGCATTGCGCAGTGGTTGGGCAGCGAACGCATCGTGCGGGCCATGCCCAACACGCCCGCGCTGATCGGCCGCGGCATGAGCGGTTTGTTCGCCCGCAAAGCGGTAGATGCACAAGAGCGCCAGCGCGTGGAGCAGCTTATGGCCCCCACCGGTGAAATGCTGTGGGTCGAGCAAGAATCACTGCTCGATGCGGTAACCGCTGTTTCAGGCTCTGGCCCCGCCTATGTGTTTTATTTTCTGGAGGCCATGACCCGCGCCGGTGAAAACATGGGCTTGAAGCACGACGACGCCCTGCGCTTGGCGATTGGCACCTTTCGCGGAGCGGCCGAACTGGCCCACCGCTCGGAAGACGCCCCAGCCGTGCTGCGCCAGCGCGTGACCTCAAAGGGCGGCACCACGCACGCCGCCATTGAAAGCCTGGAACACGACCATGTGGGCGATGCGCTGGCCCGCGCCATGGTCTCCGCCGAGCGCCGCGCCCGTGAACTGGGCGAGGAATTCGGAACCTGATGGGATGCGGGCACACGCGGTGACGGGCGTTACGGTGATGCGCCCACCGTGCGCCTACCTCGCGCGCCAGAGAGCCAGAGAGCCAGAAGCACCACCTAAACTTTATACCTTTTAGGCCTATATCGATTATCCAGAATAGGCTTGTAGCTATTAATAGAGAAGCATCAAATCGGTACGCGCATAAACAGATCGAGCACCACACCCGCAAACAGGGTCAGCCCAATCCAGTGATTCAGACGAAACGAGCGAAAGCAGCCGTCGCGGCTGCGCTGCCAAATCATGCGGGCGTGCCAAGCGACTTGCGCCAATACCGCCAGCAGGGCCAGCCCCAGAACAGCACCAAAGCCTTGCTGCCACAGGGCCGCACCCCAGACCGCTACCAGGCCTAGATAGAACAACAGCACGGCCATCACATCGAAGCGGCCCAGTGTGATGGCCGAAGTGCGCATGCCGATCTTCAAATCATCGTCGCGGTCCACCATGGCGTACTCGGTGTCATAGGCCAGCACCCAGCACATATTGCCCAGCGCGAGCCACAGCGCCAGCAGCGGCACATGGCCTTGCACTGCGGCAAACGCCATTGGAATACCAAAGCTAAATGCTACGCCCAGCACCGCTTGCGGCATGGACACATGGCGCTTGGCAAACGGGTAAGCCACCGCAATCGCCAGCGCAGCGAACGACCAGGCCACCGTGAGCGCGTTCGTCAGCAGCACCAGCCCAAAGGCGGCCAGCGCCAGCGCCGCGCCTACCGCCAGCGCCTCTCGCGGCGAGACGGCCCCCGTGGTGACGGGGCGCGCAGCGGTGCGCTTTACGTGCCGGTCAAATTCGCGGTCGGCCACGTCGTTCACGCAGCAGCCGGCGCTGCGCATCAGGATGGTGCCGAGCGTGAAGACTGCCAGCAGCTTCCAACCGGGAAAGCCACCGGCAGCGATCCACAGCGCCGCGAGCGTGGGCCACAGCAGCAGCAGCCAACCGGCAGGGCGGCTCCAGCGAATCAGGTCAAGGTAGAGACAAAGGCGTTGGCGCAAGACAAGCACGGCGGGTCCGAAAACAAAGGTCAAAGACGACTGGAGCGGGCGCGCTGCCCGATGGACATGCGCTGCTGGCCGCGCTGGCGGGAGGGACGAAAGAATGTAGCAGCCGCCGTGCCCGCAAGCGCACCGATTCATGCGCACCGGTGCATTGGCGACAATAAGCGCCTGCTCAAGCCGCTGTGCGCTCAAAAAATAAAGTCCATGCCACCTTCCACCAACACCCCAGCTCCCCAAGCCGCCGACGCATCCGACGCGTGGGAAAACGAGATTCGCGACAACCTGCTCGTCTCACGCAAAGTACTGATCGGCTTTTTGCTGGCGGCGCTTGCCACCGTGCTGATCGGCATCGTGACGTACTTCTCGTCGGTTGAGCGCCAGCGCGCTGTGGCGCGTATGGGAAATGCCCAGCAATCTGTGGAATTGCTGCAGGACGTTATGCGGTCTGCGATTGAAGCGGAAAGCGGCCAGCGCGGGTTCCTGCTTACCGCAGAGCCCAACTATCTCACGGTGTACGACAGCGCAGTCGCCAGGGTTCCTAGGCAACTGCAAAGCCTGCTCAAAACGCTCAACAACCGCGATTCTCTGGTGCAAGGCCACAGAGATCTTTCCGCGCTGCTACATGCCAAGCTCGACGAACTATCCAGAACCTTGGCGCTACACAGAAGCGGCGAAACACAAGCGGCGTTGGAGCTGGTGCGATCCGGCCAGGGGCGGGCGGCCATGGAAGAACTGCGGGAAACGGGCGCAACATTTGCCTCCGACTTGCGCCAGCGCGCCGACGACCGGCGCGACGATTGGGCGAGTGCTGCGAAATGGTCAGCCTGGCTGACGTGGGGCGGCTCGGCCCTGCTGCTGGTGCTCATTAGCATGGCCGCTGCAATGACCGCGCGCGAGCAGGCCGCGAAAGCGCGCCAGCTGTGGATGGACCGGGGCGTTCTAGGCTTGGGCGTGGAACTGCAAGGCGACCATGCGCTGGACGAGCTTGGCGACGTTGCCATGCGCCATCTGGCGGCCTACATGGGTGCCCAAGTAGGCGCCGCTTACGTGGTGCGCGGCAGCCAGCGACTGGAGCTGTTTGGCGCCTACGCCCTCGACTCACAGCACACGGTAGGCCAGCTCGTTTCTGGCGAAGGCCTGCTGGGCGAGGCCTTGCGCTCGCGCACCCTGCTGCATGTGCGCGACGTGCCAGACCAGTACTTGCGCGTCACCTCCGCCACCGGCGCTGCCACTCCACGCGAACTGTTGGTGGTCCCTGCCTGTTATGCAGGCCGCGTAGCTGCGGTGATGGAACTGGGCTTCTTTCGCACCGTGCGCCCACAAGACAAAGAACTGCTGAACCGCGCCGCAGAGATGGTGGCGCTGTCGATTCGCGCGGCCCTGGACCGCACCGAGCTGGAACGTCTGCTGCGCGAAACCCAGCGCCAAGCCGAAACCTTGCAAACCCAGCAAGAGGAATTGCGCGTATCGAACGAAGAGCTGGAGCAGCAAAGCCGCTCGCTGCAGACCTCGCAGGCGCAAATGGAGCTACAACAAACCGAGCTGGAACAAACCAACGTACAGCTCGAAGAGCAAACCAGCCAGCTCGAGGAGCAACGCGAAAAGCTGATGGATGCGCAAGAGGTGTTGTCGACCAAAGCAGGTGAGCTGGAGCTGGCCAGCCAGTACAAAAGCGAGTTCCTCGCCAACATGAGCCACGAGCTGCGCACGCCGCTCAACTCCACGCTGATTTTGGCCAAACTGCTCGCCGACAACAAGCATGGCAACCTCAGCGCGGACCAAGTCAAATATGCCGAGACGATTTCTGCGGCTGGCCACGACCTGTTGGCACTGATCAATGACATCCTGGACCTGGCCAAAATTGAAGCGGGCCAGGCCGATGTGGAATTGGAGCCCGCGCAGGTCGCCAAAACACTGGAAACCTTGCTCGGCCCGCTGCAACCGCTGGCGCGCGAGAAGAATTTACGGCTGACCGCAACCGTCGACGCTTCTGCCCCTGCCGAACTGCAAACCGACCCGCGCCGCTTCGGCCAGATCATGAAGAACCTGTTGTCCAACGCCATCAAGTTCACAGAGTCGGGCAGCGTTCACGTACAGGCCTCCGGCGATGTACACGGCACGGTATTTTTTGCTGTGCGCGATACCGGCATTGGCATTGCGCCGCACCAGCAGGGCCTGGTGTTCGAAGCCTTTCGCCAAGCCGATGGCAGCACCCACCGCAAATACGGCGGCACAGGCCTGGGCCTGTCCATCTCCCGCACCCTGGCCCAGCGGCTGGGTGGCGATGTCACGCTGGAAAGCGTGCCGGGCCAAGGCAGCATTTTCACGCTGGCCTTGCCGGTCAGCGGTCCTGGCAGCTTTTCCAACAGCGCTACGGCACCGCTGCATGCGCCCGCATCACCTCCATCGACAGCTTCGCGCACATTTTCAAGGCCCGCCGCAGCGCTTATGCCATTGGCAGCGCCCGCCGTTGGCCTCGCCGCCCTTGCGCCTTGGAACAAGGGCCCGCGCAGCCTGTTGGTCATTGAAGACGACCCGCGCTTTGGCCAAATCCTGCACGACCTGGCGCAGGAAATGGGCTTTGATTGCACCGTAGCGCCGACCGCCGCCGAAGGCCTGCGCATTGCCACAGAACAACACCCCGCTGCCATCGTGCTGGACGTGAACCTGCCCGACTTTTCGGGTCTGGGCGTGCTTGACCAGCTCAAGCGCAACGCCGCCACGCGGCACATTCCGGTGCACATTGTTTCTGTGGCCGACTATTCGCGAACCGCAATGGAGCGCGGGGCCGTGGGCTATGCGTTCAAGCCCGTCAAACGCGAGGAACTGGTGCGGGCGCTGGAACGGCTGGAAGGCAAGTTCAGCCAAAGCCTGCGCCGCGTACTGGTGGTGGAAGACGACCAGCGCCAGCGCGAGTCGGTACTGGCCTTGCTTGCTGCCGATGGCGTGGAAATCATTGGCGTGGAAACCGCCGCGCAGGCGCTGGAGCACCTCAGCAAATCCACCTTTGACTGCGTGGTGATGGACTTCAACCTGCCCGACCTCAGTGGCTACGAGCTGCTGGAGAAAATGGCCGAACAGGAAGAGGTGTCGTTCCCGCCCGTAATCGTGTACACAGGCCGCGCGCTGACACGCGATGAAGAGCAAAAGCTGCGCCGCTTCTCGCGCTCCATCATCATCAAGGACGCGCATTCCCCCGAGCGGCTGTTTGACGAAGTCACGCTGTTCTTGCACCAGATCGAGTCGACCATGTCGCAGGCGCACCAGCAACTGCTGCGCACCGCACGCAACCGCGAAGAAGCTTTTGAAGGCCGCACCATCCTGGTGGTGGAGGACGATGTGCGCAACGTGTTTGCGCTCGCCAGCGTGCTGGAGCCCACCGGCGTGCGCGTGGAAATCGCGCGCAACGGTCGCGAAGCACTTGAATGGATGGAAAAGAGCGACAACCCGCAGGGCGCCGACCTTATCCTGATGGACATCATGATGCCGGAGATGGACGGCTACACCGCCATGCAAGAAATTCGCAAACGCCCAGCGTGGCGGCGCACGCCCATCATTGCGCTGACCGCCAAAGCCATGCGCGATGATCAGGAAAAGTGCCTGGCCGCCGGTGCCAGCGACTACATCGCCAAGCCGCTGGATGTGGACAAATTAATGTCGCTGGTACGCGTCTGGATGCCCAAATAGTGAGTCATCAGAGGTTTTTCAGTGCTCTTCAGTAAACCGACCCGCACCGCCGATATCGAGCAGCGCTTGCTGCTCGAGGCCATCTACCTGCGCTACCACTACGACTTTCGCGGCTACGCGCAGGCCTCGCTCAAGCGGCGTTTGCAATCGGCGCTGGTGCGCTTTCAATGCCATACACTTTCCCAACTGCAAGACCGCATCCTGCACGACGCCGAGGCCTTCTCTGAATTTCTGCCCTACCTCACCGTGCAGGTCAGCGACATGTTCCGCGACCCGCTGTATTTTCGGGCGCTGCGCGAGCGCGTGCTGCCAGTGCTACGCACCTACCCCTCGCTCAAAATCTGGGTGGCAGGCTGCAGCGCGGGCGAAGAGGTGTATTCGCTCGCCGTGTTGCTGCATGAAGCGGGTCTGCTTGAACGCACGCTGATTTACGCCACCGACATCAACCCGCTGGCCCTTCAAGCAGCCAGCGCGGGTGTGTTCGACGCGGTTCGGGTGCCTGCGTTTACCCAAAACCACGCCGCGTCGGGCGCGTCCAATTCGCTATCGGATTACTACACGGCTGGTTATGGCCGCGTGGTGTTTGACAAGATGCTGCGTGAGCACATGGTGTTCTCAGACCACAGCTTGGCCACCGACAGTGTGTTCTCGGAAGTGCATCTCGTTTCCTGCCGCAACGTGCTGATTTATTTTGAGCGTCAGCTGCAAGACCGCGCTCTGGGTTTGTTTCGCGATGCGCTGTGCCACCGAGGTTTTCTCGGTTTGGGCAGCAAGGAAACGCTGCGCTTTTCCGGCTGTGCCGATGCGTTTGACGACTTCGCGCCCGAGCAGCGCGTGTACCGCAAAAGGATGCCCGCTTGAGCGCACCCCGGCCCGACTTTTCCGCCATCGCCATAGGCGGCTCCGCGGGCGCTATTGACGCATTGATGACCCTGCTGCCGCGCCTGCCAGCCACGCTGCGCGCCAGCATTTTGATAGTGCTGCACTTGCCGCGCGACAAGCCCAGCCTGCTGGTCAACATCTTTGCGCCGCGCTGTGCATTGCAGGTGTACGAGGCGCAGCACGGCCGGCCATTGGAGCCCGGCAGTATTTGCTTTGCGCCGCCCGACTACCACCTGCTGCTGGACCAAGGACCGTCCACCAGCTTGTCGGTCGACGCGCCGGTGCTGCATTCGCGCCCGTCCATCGACGTGCTGTTTGAATCCGCCGCCGACGTGCTCGGCCCCCAGCTGATTGGCGTGTTGCTGTCGGGGGCCAATGGCGATGGCGCGCAAGGCTTGAGCGCTATTGCGGCGGCCGGTGGACTGGCGCTGGTGCAATCACCAGAGAGCGCTTCGTCCGATGCGATGCCACGAGCCGCGCTGAAAGTTCTGGCATCCTCCGGGAGCAGCGCTGAGCCCGCGTGTGTGGCCACGCCCGAGGGCCTGGCCGACTACCTTACTTATCTGCACCAACGGAGCTTGTTGTGAATCGCACCTTTGAACATGCGGACTCCTCCCCACAGCCGGTCAAATGCCTGATCGTGGACGACAAGCGCGAGAACCTCATTGCGCTTGAAGCGCTGCTGCAGCAGGACGACGTGACCGTGCTGCAAGCCCAGTCCGGTGCCGAGGCACTGGAACTGCTTCTGGTACACAACGACATTGCCTTGGCACTGCTGGATGTGCAAATGCCCGAGATGAACGGTTTTGAGCTGGCCCAGATGATTCGCGGCCGCGTGCGCACCCGCCATATTCCGCTGATCTTCATCACTGCGGGCGTGCGCAACCCCAACTGGCAGTTCAAGGGCTACGACACGGGCGCTGTGGACTTTATCTACAAGCCGGTGCAGTCCTTTGAACTGGCAAGCAAAGCCGCCGTTTTCTTTACGCTGCACCGCCAGCGAGTGGCCTTGGCCGAACAACTGGCCGAGCGCACCGAGGCATTGCGCATTAACGACCTGTTCATGGCCGTACTGGGGCACGACCTGCGCACCCCGCTCACATCGGTGCTGGCCAATGCCAGCGCGCTGGAGCGCGTTTGCGTGGATGACCGCACCAAGGGCATGGCCGGGCGCATCGCCGCCAGCACCCGGCGCATGAGCAGCATGATCGAAGACCTGCTGGACATTACGCGCATTCGCCAGCACGGCGGCCTGGCTTTGAAAACTGCGCCTGTCTCGCTGCTGACGCTGAGCCAACACGCCGTTGACGAAGCCCAAGGCCAATACCCAGACCGCTCGGTGTCCATCGAGCAGACCGGCGACGTGAATGGGGTTTGGGATGGCAGCCGCTTGGGCCAAGTGCTGAGCAACCTGCTGGGCAATGCCATGCGCCACGGCAGCCATGATCACCCCATCACCCTGACCTTGGATGGCACTGACGCCCACACCGTGCAGATGCGTGTGGCCAATGGCGGGACGATTGCACCCGAAGCCCTGCCGGCGCTTTTTCAACCGTTTGGCGGTAACGCTCACCACAGCGAACGCAAGGACGGCTTGGGGCTGGGCCTGTACATCGTGCAGCAAATTGTGCAGCGGCATGGCGGCAGCATCGCGATGAAAAGCGCGGATAGCCGCACCGCATTTTCAGTAGTCATCCCGCGCCAAACGTCTTCAGTGACTGCCCTTCAAGAGGGCGCAGCGAATCTGCCTCCACTGCCGCAAGTAGCGCAAGCGGCACAGGTCCAAGCAGTAAGCCAGGCGAAAAGCGAAGCGGGATAAAACCGGAGGGCGCGGCGCTTACACG
This sequence comes from Burkholderiales bacterium, assembly GCA_038235025.1. GTDB lineage: Bacteria > Pseudomonadota > Gammaproteobacteria > Burkholderiales > Burkholderiaceae_C > Simplicispira. The sequence goes on along the minus strand of JBBSUJ010000027.1, from coordinate 5,631 downwards.
GCTCTTCAGGCAATGGGTGCCACGGTTTTGGAAATTTCTTCCAAAAGTGCATCGAGGTCTTCTATTTCAAAAGGTTTGCGCAGCGTGCGCACGCGGAGGCCCCAAGCCTCGGCATGGGCACCCAGCTCGTAGCCAGTGCACAGCACCACCCAGCGGTTGGGGGCGTTCGCCAGCAGCAGTTTGGCGAAGTCGGTGCCCGACATGCCCGGCAAGCTGACATCGGTGACCACCACGTCAAAGCCGCCGCCGCGGTCGAGCTCCAAAGCCTCTTCGGCGGTTTCGCACGCCACCACTGTGCGGCCCTCGCCTTCCATCAGCATGCCAATGGTTTCGCGCAAATCGCGGTTGTCTTCGACGTACAGAATCCTCATGACGTGCGCCGGGCTCCCAAAAAAATGCGCCTATCGGCGCGAAAATGGTAGAGCTGCCATCATGAACGCACTGGCACCGTAACGGTGTAGGACGAAACCGAAACCAGGCCCGAGGCCAATGCTACAGCCCGCCCCCGGCAGCCCAAGCGCGCGCTCAGAGTACTGCTGCCACGCACCAGGCGCATAACAACCACACACAGAGCGCGCACCTGGGCAGCAGCCTCTACTTTTCTACCCCTCCAGCAGCGAGCGCAGCATCCACGCCGCCTGCTCGTGCACGGCCAAGCGCTGGGTCAGCAAATCGGCAGTGGGCTCGTCCGACGCCTTGTTGGCCGTCGGGAACAGCCCGCGCGCGGTGCGGGCCACGCCTTCATGGCCGGCTACCAAAATGCGCACCATTTCCAGCGCCTGGGGCGGCATGGCTGGCGCGTCGGGCAGGCTGGCGAGCTTGCTGAACTGGGCGTAGGAACCCGGCGCGGGGTGGCCCAGCGAGCGAATGCGCTCGGCAATCGGGTCCACCGCGTTCCACAGCTCGGTGTACTGGCCCATGAACATCACATGCAGCGTGTTGAACATGGGGCCGGTCACGTTCCAATGGAAGTTGTGCGTGGTGAGGTACAGCGTGTACGTATCGGCCAACAGGTGCGATAGACCGCTGGCAATGGCGGCGCGGTCTTTGTCGGAAATGCCAATGTCAATGCGCGGCGCGCCGCGGCTTGAGACGGGCATAACCATGGACGCTTTGGCTACGCTGCTGGCCTTGGCTGACGACTTAGGCTGGGCTTTTTCGGGGGATTTTTTGGTGGGCGATTGGGCCATGTTTGCTCCTGAAGTTGGATGGTGAACGATAAGGCGAATTTGGAAACTGCGGAACGCACCCCATCGAAGGCCCTCAGCCGACGCTGGACGCCAACGCCGAACGCCCACTTGTCCAGCAACGCACCCGGTGCGATTGCCCGCACCTGCGGCGCGTGTTCAGTGTGCATGTGAACGGCTTGCGCAGCTCCCCAGCCCGCCCACCTGGTGCTGCCCTCGTTGCATGTTCAGCGGCGCGGCGGCCGCGGGCACAAGCGCCGGCGACAGTGCGGCCGCCGGGGATGCCCTGCACAACCCTCACGAGGATGCGGCGGCGCGGGCCGGGATGGGCCGCAAGGGGTCTCTTGGCAGCCAACAACCACGCTATTGGCAAGAAAAGCAACGCATCGAACTGCCCGAGACCGTGCTAGCACGGACCGCAGGGAGTTATGCAAGCCGTCCCTAGGTCAGCCTTGTAACGCCGGGCAGCTGGCACGCCACCACGGCGTTGCGCAGCGCGGCAATGGCTTCATAGCGGGTAAAGCTGCGACGCCACACCAGCACCACGCGGCGGGTCGGCGGGGGCGTGCCGTCGGGCTCTTGAATGGGGAGGTAGCGCAAGCGGTCGGAGTCCCCGTGGCGGCGGCTGGGGGTTTTTTGGCCGCCCACCGCCAGCGCGGCTTGCGGCACCGCGAGCTGCGGCACCAAGGTCACGCCCATGCCGGCGGCCACCATGTGCTTGATGGTCTCCAGCGACGAGCCTTCAAAGCGTTTGTGAATGCCCTCGCCCTGCGGCGCGACACGGGCGAACTCGGGGCACACCTCCAGCACATGGTCGCGAAAGCAGTGGCCCGCGCCCAGCAGCAACACATGCTCGTCGCGCAGCTCGGCGCTGGAGATCGACGTGTGATTCGCCAGCGCATGCGCGCCCGGCAGCGCCGCCACAAACGGCTCGTCATACAAAGGCGCTACCGCCAACCCAGCATCGGGAAACGGCTCGGCCAGAATGGCGCAATCAATCTCGCCGGTGCGCAGCATTTCCAGCAATTTCACGGTGAAGTTCTCTTGCAGCACCAGCGGCATTTGCGGCGTGTTCGCAATCACGTTGTGCACCAGTTCCGGCAGCAAGTAGGGGCCAATGGTGTAGATCACGCCCAGCGTGAGCGGGCCGTCCAGCGGGTCTTTTCCGCTCCGCGCAATTTCCTTGATAGCCTGCGCCTGCTCCAGCACCACCTGCGCCTGGCGCACCACTTCCTCGCCCAGCGGCGTCACCGACACATCGCTGGCGCTGCGTTCGAACAGCTTGAGATCGAGCTCTTCTTCCAGCTTTTTGATTGCCACCGACAGCGTGGGCTGCGACACATGGCAGGCCTCGGCCGCCCGGCCAAAATGCCGCTCGCGCGCCACGGCCACGACGTATTTGAGTTCGGTGAGGGTCATGGTGGAACAGTGTGCACAAAGCGCTGGCCGCGCAGAGAAACTGTGAATCGGAGAACTGGAGAACTGGGGAAGCGGCGGAATCTGGGAACCGGCCGGGCGTACAAAAAAAGGAACGTCTGACCCACGTCATTTTGCTGTTGGGTCGTCGTGGTCCTTCCTTCAGATCGTTTTGGCTCGCAAAGGTCCATGGCTGGTTTTAGTAAGAATTTGATAGCTGATATCCCTTATGGAGTAAGCGCTAGAGTCAATTTTGACTCATATTTTTAGCCTACCCCCAGTTCCAGTTCCAGTTCCAGTTCCAGTTCCAGTTCCAGTTCCAGTTCCAGTTCCAGTGCCGTTGCCGTTGCCGCCCAGCGCAATCAGCGCGCCGCGCTGCGCATGGCTTCGGTGATGCGCACCGTCTCCACGCACACGGTGGTGACGCGCATCAGCAGGTCAACCACCTTTTCCTTGTAGTCGGCAAAGCGGTAGGTGTCGAACTGGGCGCGAATCGTTGGGTCTTTGGGCTTTTTTTCCTTGTGCTGGTCCAGCACCCAGTCGATGGCCGAGCGGTTGCCCAGCTTGTAGGCCCAGGCTTCGGGCGGCACGCCGCGCAGAACAGTTTCTGAATCGAGCGTGATGCTGCCAGCCGCCGCGTCGGACTTGAGCGCGGGCTTGGGCGACTGGCCTGCCGCGCGGGCGCGGGCGTCGGGTTCGTTGGTGCGGGTGAGGGCAAACGGCTCCACCGCCTCGTAGCCAATGTGCAGCGCCATCAGCGCCGCGCCCCAGTCGGCCCAGCGCCAAAAGTCGGCATAGAAAGGAATGCGCGGAAATTCGCGCTTCAGGTTCTGCGCGTACTTCTCGCGGTACAGCGGGTCATGCAGCACGGCGTAGCAGTAGTGAAAAATGTCGGGCTTGGTGATCTTGCGGGCTTTGGCCGCACCGCTGGCCGCGCGATGCGTGGCGTTATTCGCAGCGCCGCTCGCCACACCGCCAGCCTCCCCGGCCTCTGTCTGACTCTCCCTCCCCCCGGATGAGGGCAGGGTCACATCCTCCGTCACGCCGCCCAGTTCACCGCCCAGCCGATCGCTAACCTCCCCGGCGTCTGCCTGACTCCCTCTCCCACTGGGAGAGGGCGGGGGTGAGGGCTCGGACGCCTTGTAGTGCGCGGTGAATTGCTTGAGCGCCCAGTCGGTGATGTTGTCTAACTGCTGCCCCATCTCGTACCTAAAGAGTGGCAGCGTTTGCGTCTTCTCTAGAAAGTCGTAGCTCGGCACAGATGCAAGTGCCAAAGTCTGGAACTGCTTTGACGCTGGCACACCAGAAATGGCAATGGCCAGACTTCCCTGACCGACTCCGAAAATCTCACGAAGCAGATATTGCATTTCGTTGAGCTGCTTACTGAAGTAGAGCGCCCGGCGATTGAATGGCCGGTACTCGGACGAGATCAAACATGATGAAGCGAAGTTGTAAGGCACATGCTTGCTCAAGTCATTTTTCACAGCCCTTGACCACTTGATGCGGTACTCAATACGGTCTTCCAGTCCTTTGCGAGCACGCAGTTTCCCCACCAATCGCATTCGCTCCGCGTTGTATTCTTCAATTAGAAAGCGCACCTTTTGCTCGACTTCCGCAGCATCATTTCCGTAAACCCATTCGTCTCTCGCAGTCACCACGCCCAGCGAAAATTTCCTAAAAATCGCTTTCACATCCCGGCTCGTCTTCGCGGCCTTCGTCTCCTTGCTCGCCAGCGGCATCAAGCTGTCGAAATCGTTGTGGGTCAGGTTCACCCAGTTGGCGTTCTTGTCGGGCGACACCTCGTCAAAATCCATCGCCCGCATCGGGTGGCTGGCGAGGTAGTTGCGCTTTTCTTCCGCCGTTTCCATCTCGGGCCGGCGCGCGTAGTACACGCGGGCAGGCTTTTTGTCTTTGGTCGCGTGCTGGCTCTTGACCATAAAGCTGATGGCCACGCCGGTCTGTATGCCAAACACGTTGTGCTTGGTGCCGCTGAGCTTAAGGTTGGCGCGCACGTCGCCGCCCAAATCGACCACGTAAATATCGGCAAACTCGGCCGCCACGGTTTTGCGAAACCCGTCAAAAGTGCGGCTTTCAATGAAGCTGCGGTTGGTCACAAACGCCAGGATGCCGTTAGCGTCTAGCCGGTCGCTGGCCCAGCGGAAAAACCGGGCGTACATGTCATACAACTTGGTTTTTTTGCGCGGTGCTCTCGGCAATATAGGTTTGCTTGATGCGCGCGTCGATGTGCGGGTATTCGCGGTTTTTGTTGTTGTCGTTTTCGTTGGCCTGGTTCGCGTTGTACGGCGGGTTGCCAATGACCACGCTGATGCGTCGGCTGTTCTGGCGCTTGATGCGGGCGACGTTTTCCTCGCTCACGCTGCCAAAAATATCGGCGGTGCTGCCTTTGGCGGCGGTGTGCAAGCCCACGTTGTCGAGCGTGTCGACAAAGCACAGGCTGGGGAACTCGGCGTACTGGCCGGTGATGGCGGCATGCGTGGCTTCAATGTTCAGGTTGGCCACGTAGTAGGGAAGGATGGCGACTTCGTTGGCGTGCAGTTCGTGAAGGTATTTGTGCGCCAGCTTTTTGGGCTGGCCGCGAAAGTGCTCCAGCAATTCACAGATGTAGGTGCCGGTGCCGGTGGCCGGGTCCAATATGTCCACGCCGCTGTCGATCAGGTTTTTGCCAAAGTGCTGCTCACACAGCCAGTCGGCCCCGTCGATCATGAAACGCACAATTTCGTTGGGCGTGTAGACCACGCCCAGGCGGTCGGCGGCTTTGGTGTTGTAGACCTTGTAGAAGTTTTCGTAGATGACCTTGAGGAAGGTTTGCTTCTCGCCATGGCTGCCAATGTGCGCGGCGGCGGCGCGAATGGCGGCGTAGTAGCTCTCTAGGGACGTCCTGCATAACTCCCTGCGGTCTGTGATAGCGCGGCCTCGGGCGGTTCTCTGCGTTGCTTTTCTTGCCAATAGCACGGCTATTGGCTGCAAAAAGACGCCTTGCGCCCCATCCCGATCCGCACCATCACAT
>JBBSUJ010000026.1:0-36192 GCA_038235025.1 Burkholderiales bacterium | reverse complement strand
GCGGTCTGTGATAGCACGGCCTCGGGCGGTCCGCTTCGTTGCTTTTCTTGCCAATAGCACGGCTATTGGCTGCAAAAAGACGCCTCGCGGCCCATCCCGATCCGCGCTATCACATCCTCGCGAGGGTTATGCAGGACATCCCTAGCGCTTCGGTCTTCATCTCCAAATCGGCCAAGCGCTTGGCGACATCCACATTGGCAGACAGCGCCTGGCGCAACTGCACAAACGCGCGTACTACATAAATGCCCATCTCCACCGCTTGGCTGGAGGCCAGCACATTGGCTGCCTGAATCGCCCCGTGCTCAGTAAACGCAAACGGCAGCGCTTTGGAAAACTTCAGGTTTTGCAGGTGGTCGCAATGTGCGACCACCTCGGTTTTTTCATCCTGCGTGAGTTGGAATAAGAAGTCGCTGGGGAATCGGTCCCGGTTGCGTTTGACCTGCTCGTTGAGTCGCTTAGTCGGCACCCCGTACAAGGTAGCCAAGTCCGCATCAATCATGACCCGTAAGCCGCGAATCACTTGGATTCGGCTCTCAATATGCGGCACCAATAAGGTTGTGTTCGTACTCATGCTTTGCTTTCTTTCAACCGTTGCCCGGCTGTGCATTAGAGACGAGCCAGATTAGCGTGTTGCCTGTCGGCAAGTGTGAGCACCACTCCGTGCGTTGATTCGCCCATGATGGTTGCCTTTGTCATGTACCCAGTCGGTTCCCAAAACCGCCATCTCCACTCGTCGTGATCACCAACCTCTGTGTAGCCCGCGTAGCCGCCACATAAACCACCCGAGCCGCTTCCTTCTCGTCCTCCCCCGGCGCAGGCATGTGCCCCACGCCGGGTAGCGCCACCACGGGGAACTCCAGCCCCTTGCTGACCTTCATGGTCATCACCTGAATAGCATCCGCCCCTGGCCGGTATTCCCCGCTTTTCTTCCGCACGCGGTGCGGCAGCTTGCGGTGCGCCAAGGCGCTGGCGCACAGGTCTATGGTTTTCCAGTCGGCGCACAGCACTGTCATGTCGCCCCAGGCGAAGCCTTCTTGGTGGGCGCTGGCCAGGTGGTCGGCGATGGCAAACGCCTCATCGCGCAGGGTGGGCACTTTGATGATGACGGGGGCTTGCCCGTCGCGGCCGCAGTTCACGGGTTTGAGCAGCGGCACAAAGTCTCCAGATACAGCGTCATCGCTGGACTTGTCGTTTTGGTCGTCTGCCGTGAGCAGGTCAGCGGCCACCAGGCTGGCGGTGTGCAATCCATGTCCTCCCACGCCCCACTTGTCTATTTTTGTGGGGAACTGTAAGGGGCAGCGCAGCGGTGCGTAACGTGGGAAACGTGGGGGCTGCGCAGGCGGCATAAAAAGCGACTGGCCACGCGGTGTGGCCAGTAAAGCTGAAAGCCCGCGACGGGCGGCGCGGTTTTTACGCTTCCAGATTTCTCATCACCTGGTGCAGCACGGCGGCCATCATCAGGTTGCGGTGCTGGGGGCTGTTGGATGGCACCACGGTCCACGGTGCCCACGGGGTGTGGGTGGCGGACAGCATGGTTTCATACGCGCGCTGGTAGCTTTCCCACTGGTTGGCGGTGTCGAAATCGCTTGTGGTGAGCGAGGCGCTTTGTTCGGGGTTGCTCCAGCGCTCTTGCAGGCGCTTTTGGTGTTCGACCGGGCCGACGTGCAGCATGAACTTCAGGATGACGGTGCCGGTGTGGCTGAGCATGCGCTCGAAGTCGTTGATGTGGCCGATTCGTTGGTGGTATTCCACCGGCTCTACCCAGCGGTTGACGATGGGGGACAAAAGCTCGGCGTAGTGGCCCCGGTCAAACACCGCTATTTCGCCGGCGGCGGGGGTTTGCTGGTGAAAGCGCCACAGGTAGTCGCGCTCGCGTTCGGCAGCGGTGGGCGCACGCCAGTGCGAGACGCACACGTTGGAAGCGGCTGCGGGCTCCAACAGGTCGTGAATCACTTCGCCGGGGGCAGACGCGTCAGTGCCTTGAATGACGATGAGCAGTTTTTGTTGTTTATCCGTTGCAAAGCGGGCGCTTAGGCCGGTGAGCTCATGCTTGAGGCGCTCCATCAGCGCCAAGTCCTGGTCGACTGAATCGAGCGAAAACGGTTGCGCAGAGGGGTCAAAGTTAGCGAGTGCGATGGTTTTGCGCTCTTGCCCCAAGCGCCGCCGTTCTGGCTGGCCGTCAGTGCGGGCGGCGAAAACGGTTTGGTAGGGCACATCGGGCTGCCAATACGACCAGTGTTTGGCCACGTTGGTCAGCAGGGTGTCGACGGTAAGGGTCATGTGGGGGGCTCCGGCAGGCGGCAAACAGGGTTGCTCCATTCTGGAACGCCTGCGCCGCTATTGCAACCGCTTGTTACGGTTACGGTTACGGTTACGGTGAGGGTTCGGCGTTGGCGGTAGTGGGCTCAGTGCGCAGGCGGGCGTCGGTAGTCGGAGCGGCTTCATGGCTGAAAAAGCCAATAGCTGCCAACGGCGACCAGCGGGGCGCATACCCAGGCTTTGCGCCAGCCGGTGATTTCGCAAAACTCTTCAATACGCAGAAAAACGGCCAGGTCGGGCAGCAAGGCCAACAGCGCGGCGATGTCGAGGCAGCCTGCGCCGATTACTTTGCGCGCGCTGTACGCATCGGACAAATTCACCACCAGCAGGCAAAGCGCAACCACCGCAAATACGGCAACGTGAACCACAAAGTCTTGCGGTGAGCGGCTTTGCATGGGATGGAGCTTGGGTGCGCTTGGGGCTGGCTTGATGAGCTTGATCGGTGCTCAGCCCATGCTGCGCTGACGCTGAGCTAATGCTTTAGGCGGTCGGCTCGTAGTCGTACTCGATGCCACCGATGATTTTGAACGTGAAGTTGTAAATCAGGCAGCCGATGGCGACCGAAATGTAGCCAAAGATCAAATACATGAACGGCATGAGCAGGATCATCCAGTTAGAGCCGCCGCCGGCAAACGTGAGTGAGAACAAAAAGAATGGAACGACGAACACCAGCGAGGTGACGGCCGTTAACACGCCGAATACTTTGCCGTTCTGGTGCGGTGAGAGTCGAGTGACTTGTTGCTTCATGGTGTGACGCCTCCCAGCGCCGGTTTGTTGATTTATTAAAAAACGCAGGTTCGGCTAAAAACCGCCACGGGCTGTGCAGCGCGAACGGGCGGATTATGCGAGACGGATGTGACATGGCTTGGCTTGGCATGGCCTGGCGTGCTGGCACGCTGGCTGGGAGCGCACCAGTCGCTTGTCTGCCCCAGCTAGCGGGCGCTTGGGATCGGTATTTAGCGCTCGGTGTGGGCAGTTTTACTAGGCGGTGCAGCCCAGGCTTGTGAGAAAAGTTGTAGAGCCTCGCGCGGTAGATGGCTGTGTTATCCGCGCTGCCGTGTTGCCGCTTATCCGCCCAGCCGCCGAGTTGCTTAACCGCTCAACCATCACGGCTGCGCGCGGCCTGCATGCATCAGGCGACGTGCAGGTACCGCGCTTCCAGCTCTTGCTGCGCGCCTGGGTCCACGCCCAGCCGATCCGCCAAATAGCGTTCAACACCGCCGTAATCGGCGTCCAGCTTGTGCAGCGCTGCATCCAAAAATTCGCGCTGCACGCGCCACAGAACCGCCAGCACTGGCCCGGGCGCGTGGCCCGTGACGTGCGTAGGGCGGCGGTACAGGTCGTTGGTGAGCAAGTAGTCCTGCATGACCACATCACGCGGCACGCCTAGCGCCAGCAGGATCAGCGCGGCAGCAAAGCCGGTGCGGTCTTTGCCAGCGGTGCAGTGAAAGACGATGGGCGCATCGCGCGACAGCAAGATACGAAAAAACTCGGCAAAGCTCGGGGCGTTGTCGTGCACAAAGTTGCGGTAGGTCTCCTGCATCAACGCCACGGCATCGACCGTGCTGATGGCTTGGCCCTGGCGCTGCAGGGCCAGGGCGCGCTGCACCACCGTGGGTTCAATGGCGAGCTGGTGGTGCTCCACGCCGGGCAGTAAGTACGCCATTTGCGCGCGTTCCCGCTCGCCGCGAAAGTCCACCGTGCGGACGATGCCCAGCGCGGCCAGTGCGGCGTGGTCTGCTGGCGTGAGTGATGCCAGATGGTCAGATCGAAACAGGCTGCGCCAGGCCACGGTGCGTCCGCCCCGGCCTGTATAGCCGCCCAGATCGCGAAAATTGCTGGCGCCAGCGAGGGGGAGGGAACGGGTGAACGTGGACATGCAACACGATAAAGCAAGCGGCCGCGCGGGCTCGTCACGCGCGTGACGCGGGGCAGGACATTACCGTGGTGACTGCACAGACGCCGGAATGGGGGCACGATCTACATCTTGTGACAAGCATGGCGCTTGGCAAAAACTTCTCTGATCATTCTTATGGCCACGCCGTTTCAACTTCTTTCGCGAATCAGGCAAACGTTTGCCGATGACGCACTGGTACGCGACCAGGTGCTGCTGGACAACCTGCGCCAGGTTCGGTTTGGCGCGCTGCTGCTGGTCCCGTTGTCGCTGCTGGCCAGCGCGCTGATTTTGCCGAAGGCCTTGCCCGCCCCTGCCGCTGCCGGTGCCAACTGGCCGCTGGCGGTGGGGCTCACCCACTTGATCGACGCGCTGGCGTTTGTGCTGCTGGGGCTGCTGGCGCAGCGGGCCTTGAGCCGCCATCACACAGGCTGGGTGGCCCGCTGGCTGCCCGGTGCGGCGGCGTTCACCATTTTGCTGGCGGGTTTGCTGCTTAACCTTTTTTACCAATGGATAGAGCCCAAAACATCGCCCATGACGTTGACGGCTGTTGGCGTGGCGTTCACGCTGTATTTGCGTCCGCCGCTGTCCGCCGTGTTGTATGTGGGGCTGGCCGTGCTGGGGTTTACCACTTTGCCGCTGACGCAGTCAGACCCCGCTTTGCTGATCAGTGGCCGGGCAAGTGCGGTGCTGATTCCCCTGGCGGCGTTGGCGCTGTCGGTGCTGTCATGGCGCCGCAACACGGTGCGTATTTTACTGGGCCGCTCGCTGGAGGAGGCCAACGCAGCGCTGGCACTTAAACAAACACAGTTGCAGCACATGGCTTGGTACGACGGGCTGACGGGGCTGTGCAACCGCAGCGAATTCATGCGGCGTGCCGAGACCGAGTTGCTGCGGGCTCGGCGGCATAGCCACTACACCTCGTTTTTGCTACTGGACCTGGACCATTTCAAACACGTCAATGACCGATTTGGTCACCCGGTGGGCGACCTGTTGCTGTGCCATGTTGCCAAGCTATTGGGTGCGGGCGTGCGCGGGTCTGATCTGGTGGGGCGCCTGGGCGGTGAGGAATTTATCGTGCTGCTGCCGCAGACGCGCCTGAGCGCGGCGCTGCAATGCGCTGAAAAGCTGCGCATCAGCGTGCAGGATCAAACCCTGCTGACCGAGCAGGGCGCGGTGCCGATGACCGTCAGCATGGGCGTGCTGGAGGTGCTGCCACTGGACACGGCAGACATGTCGCGTGCGTATGCCGCCATAGACCGCGCGCTCTACCGGGCCAAGGCGGCAGGACGCAACCGCCTGGAAAGCGGCACGCTGGCCGCGGAAGGGCAAGCCGTGCAGCAAGCGCTGCCGCTGGCTTGAGCGGCGGCGCGCTTGCGGCAGGGGCGCTTCAGATGCGCGGCCCCGCTATCGAGCCGCCGACCACAATGCCGTAACCCGCGCGCAGTGCGCGTATCCAGCGCCACTTGACAACTATTGCCGTCCGCCACGTAGCGCGTGAACTCCATGACAAAAGCGCTTGATCAAGCGCGTGTCGTGGCTGAACGCAGGCGTGCCGGTGTGGGCTTCGGCAGGTGTGCCGGTGCGGGTGATGGCAGGTCTACCCGTGCGGTGGAACGCCGAAAGGGACGCGAAATCGGGCGGCATGGCACATCTCTGGAAAAGAGCGGTCCTACGCGCACCGGAAATGTAGGTGTCTGCGGAGACCTTCATCGCGCGGTGCGCTTGCCCGGCGATGAATGTGGAGCGCGTTTGGACAGGGAGAAGGTGCCATCGCCGGCGGGGTAATGTGCGACCATTTTGCAGCCGACGTTTCTTCTGCCGCACAGGCTCCTGGCGAGACGCCTCGACTGGTCGCCGATCCTTTGCGTTCTGACCGAGGCGATTTACCGGGAACATCGCTCAGGGGTCATTAAGGCGCTCATGACGGTGAAGAAGCCGCGCTTGCGACCTGCGCGAATGCGCGAAAGCTCACTGGCGCAGCACGTTGATGGCCGGGTCCAACAGCTGCTCATCGCTGCCAGCCGGGCAGGGCTTGTCGGTGTAGGTGGTGCGGTTGCCCTGCAGGCATTTGCGCGACTGCGGCAACTCGGCAGGTGCAGTGGCGTCCGCCGGTTTGCGGGCTGCCGCCGCACCCTCGCCGCGCTGGGGCGGCGGCGGGCGGGTTGCGGTGCGCCACGCCTTTTTGGCCCAAGGCCCTGCGTGCGGCCGCCATTGGTCGGCCGTCCACCACGCTGCCACAGCGGCAGCGAGCAGCACAACAATAACGCCCGTCCACCACGTACGTTCCTGGGGGCTACGCATCTTTTAGTTGCTCTGTGCCTTAGCCCAGATGCGCGCCGAGCAGGCCGGTTAGCTCAAACATGCCCGCGCTGTCTTTGCCGAATACGGCGCGGAGTTTGTCGTCAGCCAGGATGGTGCGCTTGTCCTTGGGGTCTTGCAGGTTGTGCGCCTTGATGTAATCCCACAGCTTTTTGACGGCGGCGGGACGAGCCACCGGCTCGGTGCCAATGACGGCGGCCAACGCAGCACTGGGGGCCTTGCCGGCGGCGGGCTTGCGCGGGGTTTTGGCAGCGGCTGGCTTTTTAACCGCTACTTTCTTGGTGGCCGGTTTTTTTACGCCTTTTAGGGCTCCAGCGCTTGCTGCGACTGAGCGAGCAGCTACGGTTTTAGTAGCTCCGCCTGCCGGCGGTTTGCGCGGTGGGAACTTGCTGGGGGCAAATTCAAAGTTCACTTTGCCTGCTTCTTTGTCCCACGCTAGGTGCGCCTTGAAAGCGCGGCGGGTGCGCATGCTGACGAACTTGTCGAGCAAATCGGTTTTGCCCTCCGCCAGCAGCTTCTCCATCTGCGCACGTTCCACTGCCTGCTGCAGGATGATCTTGCCGCTTTTGAAGGTGCACGTGGGCACCAGCTGGTCAGCCGTGGGCACGGCCTTGCTGCACAGGTAGTTGCTGCCGTGCTCGTGCACTTCAGAGCCGCAGATGGGGCAAGGGCCCAAAGCCGCATCTTCAAACGTGACCGGCTCGCCAGACCCTTCGGCGTTCTTGTCGTCGCCGAAGTCAAATTCCAGCTTGTAGTTGTGCGCTTCGTCGTCGTATTTGATGACGATTTCAGACGTGAACGGCCAGCCTGCTTTGGAGCGAAAGCCATCCAGTGGGCCAATCTTTTTGTCGCGCAGCAGCTGCTCGGTCTCGGCCGGTTCAAAGGTGCGGCCTGCGGGCGATTTACCAAACGAGAAGCCACAGGCTTCCGCGCCGGGTTTGCCCACGCAGGCGTAGCGGCGGTAGTTCTCTTTGACGACGCCGCCGCAGTTCGGGCAGGGCGCTTGCAGCGTGGCGTAGTCGCCTGGGATGGTGTCGCGGTCGTATTCCTTGGCTTTTTTCACCATGCGCTCGGTCATGGCGGCGATTTCCTGCATGAAGGTGTCGCGGCTGAGCAGGCCTTTCTCCATCTGCGCCAGCTTGTATTCCCATTCACCAGTCAGGTCGGCGCGGGACAGCTCTTTCACTTCTAGGCCGCGCAGCAGCGTCATCAGCTGGAACGCCTTGGCCGTGGGAATCAGCTCGCGGCCTTCGCGCAGCATGTATTTTTCTGCCAGCAGGCCTTCAATGGTGGCGGCGCGGGTGGCGGGCGTGCCCAGGCCTTTTTCCTGCATGGCCTCGCGCATGTCTTCGTCTTCCACCTGCTTGCCAGCGCTCTCCATGGCGCCCAGAAGCGTGGCTTCTGAATACCGCGCGGGCGGCCTGGTTTTAAGGCCTTTGGCGTCCATCTGTTCGGCCAGCGGCTTTTCACCCGGTTGCACTGGCACCAGGTTCTGGCCTTTATCGCCTTCCTTGGCTTCCGGCACTTCGCCTGCGGCTTCTTTGCCGTAGATAGCCAGCCAGCCGGGTTTGACCAGCACCTTGCCTTCGGTCTTGAAGTGGTGGAAGGACGTTGCCCCCACGCTCGCCACTTCGTGTTTTTCGCTGCCCCCCGAGGGGGCCGTGCCTTGCTTGGGGCGGCCCGGCGCTGCGGCCTCAATCTTGCTTATTCGGGTGGTGACAAGGTATTCGGCGCTGGGGAAAAACACCGACATAAAGCGGCGCACCACCAGGTCGTACAACTTCTGTTCCGCTTCCGACAAGCCACTGGGTGCCTGCAGCGTGGGGATGATGGCGAAGTGGTCGCTCACCTTGGCGTTGTCGAAGATGCGCTTGTTGGGGCGCACGTAGTTGCCTTCAATGGCGGTGCGGGCGTGTGGCGCTAGGTGGCTCATGCCGCTGTTGGCCAGCATTTCCAACGTTTGCTTGGCCACGGGCACATAGTCTTCGGGCAGCGCGCGCGAATCGGTTCGCGGGTAGGTGAGGGCCTTGTGGCGCTCATACAAAGACTGCGCTAAAGACAGCGTGGTTTTGGCCGAGAAGCCGAATTTGCCGTTGGCTTCGCGCTGCAAGCTGGTCAGGTCAAACAACTGGCCCGGGGCCTGCGTGGTCGGGCGGCTTTCTTCTGTGACGGTAGCGGCTTGGCCGCGCGAGGCGTCGGCGATGGAAGCGGCTTGGCTGGCAGACCACACGCGGTCTGCGCGCTGTTCGGCGTCCTCAGCGTTTTTCTTCCACTGTGGGTCGAACCACTTGCCCGCGTACTGGCCGGCCTGCGCGGCAAATGCGCCGTGGATTTCCCAGTAATCGCGGCTGATGAATTTGCGGATTTTTTCTTCGCGTTCCACCACCAACGACAGTGTCGGCGTTTGCACCCGGCCCACGGTGGTCAAAAAGAAGCCGCCACCTTGTGAGTTAAACGCTGTCATGGCGCGGGTGCCGTTAATGCCGACCAGCCAATCGGCTTCCGAGCGGCTGCGTGCGGCATCGGCCAGGCCTTGCATTTGTTCGTTGGTGCGCAGCTTGTCAAAGCCATCGCGAATCGCCTGCGGGGTCATGGACTGCAGCCACAAGCGCGTTACCGGCTTGCCCAATGGTTTTGCGCCCCCCGCGTACTGCTCGATGAGCCGAAAGATCAGCTCGCCCTCGCGGCCCGCGTCGCAGGCGTTGATGAGCTGCGTGACGTCCTTGCGTTTGGCCTGTTTGACCACCGCGTTCAGGCGCGTTTTGGTTTTGTCGACGGGTTTGAGGTCAAAGTGCGGCGGAATGACTGGCAAGTTGGCAAAGCTCCACTTGCCGCGTTTGACGTCAAATTCTTCCGGCGCTTGTATTTCGACCAAGTGGCCGACGGCGCTGGTCACGACGTACTTGTCGTTCTCAAAGTGGTCGTCGTGCTTGTCGAACTTGCCGGCAACGGGGGTAAGGGCACGCACGATGTCTTGTGCGACCGAGGGCTTTTCTGCGATGACGAGGGTCTTGCTCATGGGTTTTCTTTTGGCTGGTGACGGCCTCTCAAACAAAGGCAGTTCACGCTCCTACAATCAGGGTCCTCGCGCGTACGTGCGCACGCGCAGGTGTGCACTTTCAAAGTAACAGAACTTTAGCCATGGCCCGAAACACCGCGTCCGCCCTCCCTTTATCCCCACCCGCCGCAGTGGCCGGGCGTCGGCTTCAGACGCGCCGCTCGGGCGTGCATGGAAAGGGCGTGTTCGCGGTGCAACCGCTGGCCGAAGGCGAAGTGTTAATCGAGTACACCGGCGAGATCGTCAGCTGGCAGGAGGCGCAAGACCGCCACCCGCATGACCCGCTGCAGCCCAACCACACGTTTTATTTTCATGTGGACGAAGACCGGGTGATTGACGCAAAGTTGGGCGGTAATTCGTCGCGCTGGATCAATCACAGCTGCAACCCCAACTGCTTTGCCGACGAGCAGGACGGTCGCATCTTCATCACCGCGCTGCGCAACATCGAAGCGGGTGAAGAGCTCAACTACGACTACGGGCTGATCATCGAAGAGCGCTACACGCCCAAGCTCAAGGCCGAATACCCCTGCTGGTGCGGCGGCGACGGCTGCCGCGGCACGCTGCTGGCGCCGAAGCGAGGCGCGCGCGCCCCAGCGCCGATCAAGAAAAAAGCGGCCAAAAAAGCGGTCGCGCCTGGCAAGGCTGCGCGCAACCCGTAGCACGGGCAAGCGAGACATGAACGCGCCCCAGCGTTGGCCGCTCGAAGCCCTGTGGCAGGCGCTTGAGCCTCGCCTGCCCGGCTTTACCGCCGAACTGCTGGCGCAGGTGGACTCCACCAACTCCGAATGCATGCGCCGCTTGCGCGCTGGCCAGGCCGAGCCACTGCTGTTGGTAGCGCAGGCCCAAACGGCGGGGCGCGGCCGCATGGGCCGCATCTGGCAGAGCGACCAGGGCGGCGCGGCGCTCACGTTTTCGGTGGCGCTGCCGCTTGCGCCGCAGGCCTGGGCGGGCTTGTCGCTCGCGGTGGGAGTGGCGGTGGCGCAGGCCCTGCAGCCTGACCTGCCGGCGCAAGGCGGCGACACACCGCGCATCGCGCTGAAATGGCCCAACGACTTGTGGCTGCAAGTCGCAGGCGCAGAAAGCAAATTGGGCGGTATTTTGGTGGAAACCGCGAGCTTGCTGCGCCCTGTGCCGGGCCAGGAGGCATCGCGCTGGGTGGTGGTGGGCGTGGGCCTGAACATCACGCAGCCGCCGGATGCCGACATGTCGATCCCGCCTGCCGGGCTGCGCACGCTGGATCCGCGCTGGGACGCGCCTGCTGCGCTGGCGCGCGTGGTGGTGCCGATCGTTGAGGCCCTGCGCCTCTTTGAAGCTAAGGGGTTTGCGCCGTTTTCTGCAGCCTTTGCTGCGCGCGACGCACTGGCCGGGCGCAACGTGCGCTTGTCCGACGGGCGCGAAGGCACGGCGCTGGGGATTGCTGCGAACGGCGCGCTTCGCGTGCAGGGCGGCACGGGCAGCGCAGGTAGCAGCGGTGTTTGGGAGGTCAGCAGCGCCGAAATTTCGGTGCGGCCGCTGGCACCAGCCCCGCATGGCTTATAAACAGCGCCCATGCTGCGCGCCATTGTTCTTGTCTTGCTTCTCGCCAACGGCGGCTATTTCGCTTGGTCGCACCACTGGCTGGAAGGCATGGGTCTGGCTCCCGAGCAGCAAGGCGAGCCTGAGCGGCTGAGGCAACAGGTGCGCGCTGAGTTGCTGCAAGTGGTTCCCGCCCAGGTGCAGCGTGCCAAAGCAGGCAAGGCAAACGCGCCCGTATCTGCACCCCCCCCCGCCGAGGCGAACGTCGTTCCTCCTCCACTTACACCGGCTGCGGCCATACCGAGCAATGCAGCGTCCCCGGTTGGCTCCGCAGAGGTGGCAAGCACCACCGCTAGCGCGCCTGAGGGCGCCGCGGCCAACCGCCAGAACGCAACCGAATGCCTGCAAGCCGGTATCTTTGACAACGGCCAGGCAGAAGCCCTGCGCCGGGCCGCTGCAGTCTTGCCGCGCGGCAGTTGGCAGCTTGAAACCGCCACTTTACCGGGCCGATGGATGGTGTACATGGGGCGATTGGCCGACGCGGAAACCGTCTCCAAAAAACGTACCGAGTTGCGCGAAATCGGTGTGGATTACGACCGCCCCGGCGCATCGTTGGAGCCCGGCCTTTCTCTCGGCCGGTTTTCAACCGAAGAGGCGGCGCAGCGCGGGCTGGTTACCTTGACGAAAAAAGGCGTGCGTTCGGCCCGCGTGGTGCAAGAGCGCCTGGATTTGCCTGGCTTCATGCTGCGCCTGCCCGCCGCCGACGCGCAGTTGAAGGCGCAGGCGCAAGCACTGGGCGGCGCGTTGGCAGGTAAGACATTGCGGGCGTGTAGCTAAACTCCGTGCGCAACGGCCCTGCAGCATGCGCTGCGGCAACCTGCAGAGCGCTCCAACTTGCGCACAGGCTCTTAGGCCTACTTCATCGGGGCACGCTCTGGCGGCTGCTCAGTTGCGCACGGTCTGCCGCAACCTCAAACGTCACCCGGCAACGCCACAAACCGCACGCTGAAACACGCTCCCGGCGGCGTCTTGCCTGGATGCGCGTCTTCCACCGCAATGTGCGCGCCGTGCTGGCGTGCAATTTCCTGCACGATAGGCAGGCCCAGGCCTGAGCCGTCGGCATCGCTGCCCAGTGCGCGGTAAAACGGCTGAAAGATCAGTTCACGTTCATGCTTGGGTACGCCAGGGCCCGAGTCTTCCACTTGCACGACCAGCACATGGCCAAAAACATCTGCCAACACGCGGGCGGTGACCATGCCGGGCCGGTCCGGCGACGAGGGCGTGTAGTTGATGGCGTTATCGACCAGGTTGTGAATCAGCTCGTGCAGCAGTGTGGGGTTGCCCATCACGCGCACGCCTGGCGCACCGGGTTGAGCACCGCCGTAACCAAGGTCAATGTGTGCGTCCAACGCACGGCTGATGGCTTCATGCACCACGTCGACCGTGATTTGCGCCACATCACAGGGAACCAGGGCGATGTGGGTGTTGCTGCTTTCGGCGCGCGCCATGGCCAAAAGCTGGTTCACCGTGTGCGTGGCGCGAATGCTGGAGCGACCAATCTGCTCCAGCGAACGCTTGAGCTCGGCGTGGCTGCTGCCCTCGCGCTGCGCCATTTCGGCCTGCATGCGCAGGCCGGCGAGCGGGGTTTTGAGTTGGTGCGCCGCGTCCGCCAAAAACCGCTTTTGGGTGGCGAGCGAATCATTCAGGCGGGTCAGCAGGTCGTTTACCGATTTCACCAGCGGCGCTACCTCCAAAGGCACCGCGCGGTGGTCCAGCGGGCTCAAGTCGTCGCTTTTGCGCGCGCGAATGCGCTCCTCCAGCCGGGTCAGCGGCTGTATTCCACGGCTAAGCGCCAGCCATACCAGCAGCACCGCCAGCGGCAGGATGACGAACTGCGGCAGCATCACGCCCTTGACGATTTCGGTAGCCAGCTTGCTGCGCTTCTCGCGCGTTTCTGCCAGTTGCACCAGCGCAACCGGCGTGCCAGGCCCATTGGCCCGCACACGCACGTAAGCCACGCGAATGTCCATGCCGTACAACTCGGCGTCGCGCAGGTGCACCACGCCGGTGTCCTGCGCCGGGTTGTCGGTGGGCGGCGGCAGGTCGCGCTCGCCGGACAGCAGCTCGCCGCCCGGCCCCAATACCTGGTGGTAGACGATGTCGGAATCATCAGAGCGCAGCAGGTTGGTAGCCGCCTCCGGCAAATCAAATGCCACTTGCGCGCCTTGCACAGAGACCATCTGCGCCAGCGCTTGCGCGTTGTATTCCAGCGCGCGATCAAAGGGCCGGTTGGCAATGCCTTGCGCCACGACCCAGGTCAGCGCAAGGCTGATCGGCCACAGCAACAGCAAAGGCGTCAGCATCCAGTCGAGGATTTCGCCAAACAGCGAGCGCTGCTCGCGCTGCGGCGCTTTCACGACGTCCATGGGTGCGGGGCGACTGGAAACAGCGCGCCATGCTGGCAGTGTGGTACAGCGGTCAAACGACCAGAAAATAGTAACAAAAAGGCCTCCAGCACTTATGGAGTTTGCGCACTCAGCTATTAAAAAAGGAGTGAATTGGCTTAGGAGCCTGCGCGGCAGGAGGAGCGTCGGCTTCTCGTTTCGCCGCCTTCGGCCGCGCACACGCCTAGTCCGGGATTTTCTCCAGGCAGTAGCCCAGCCCGCGCACGGTGGCAATGCGCACCGGTCCCTTTTCAATTTTTTTGCGCAGCCGGTGGATGTAGACCTCAATGGCGTTGTTGCTGACTTCCTCACCCCACTCGCACAGGCGCTCGACGAGTTGCTCTTTGCTCACCAGGCGACCAGCGCGTTGCAGCAGCACTTCCAGCAGGCCGAGCTCGCGGGCCGAGAGTTCGAGCATCTTGCCGTCTACGGTAGCCACGCGGCCAGCCTGGTCATAGGTGAGCGGCCCGTGCTTGATGGCGCTGCTTGCGCCGCCCATGCCGCGGCGCACCAAGGCGCGCACGCGCGCTTCCAGCTCCTGCAAGGAAAACGGTTTGGCCATGTAATCGTCGGCCCCCAAGTCCAAGCCTTTGACGCGTTCTTCTACGCCGTCGGCCGCGGTCAGGATCAGTACCGGCAGCTTGGAGCCGCGCGAACGCAGCCGCCGCAGCACCTCCAGCCCATGCATGCGCGGCAAGCCGAGGTCAAGAATCAGCAAGTCAAACGCGTGTTGCGTCATCAGGGCCGCATCGGCCTCGGTGCCGCAGGCGACGTGGTCAACCACCGCGCCCGAACCGCGCAATGTGCGCAACAGGCCATCGGCCAGCACCTGGTCGTCTTCGGCAATCAGAATGCGCATGGGGTTTCCTAATGGGTGCAGCCGGACGTCAGCGATGGGGCAATTTTAGAAGGTGGGGGCCGCCAAACCCCTGCGGGATTTCACGTCCCCGCGCCGCTGGCGTAGGTTTCCAGCCCTATGGCGACTACGGCCGCTACTGCGTCGCCCACCTCGGCCTTGAATTCGTCCTCGGCCTGGGCAACTGCGCCGCGAAACGCCTCCAGCCACACCAAACCTGTGGGGGTAAAGCACACCCGCCGAGCGCGCGCATCTACGGGGTCGGCCTGCTTTTGCACCAGCCCCCAGGCTTCGCACTGGTCGACCAGCGCGGCCATGGCTTGTTTGGACATACCGGCGCGGGCGGCCAAATCGGTCAAGCGGTCGCCTTTTTGCGACAAATGCCGCGTGATGTGGATGTGCGCCGCGCTGACTTGGTCGCGCGCGGCCAAATTGGAGAGCGCCAGCGGCACCTCCACATCGCGCGCCATCAGCTGCAACACGCGTGCATCAAAGCGGCGCAGAGCATGACCCATCACTCGGCCTAAATGGGTCTCTCGCCAACTGTCTTGTACCGATGAAGGTGGCTGCGTATCAGTCATACTAAATTGTCAGGCAAACTGACTATAAATGAGTGGAATATCGAAATATGCCGCTTTAAACTACTGTTCACGCATCCAGCGCTGTTGTTAATGTCAGGCGGCTCTGGTGGCAGGTTTTACGTTTTATTCGCCCATTCAAGGAGCTTTCCCATGATTTCAAACACCAGCCGTATGCCGGCCGACACCGATAAGGCCAAAGCGCTGCAAGCGGCGCTCGCCCAAATCGAAAAGCAGTTTGGTAAAGGCACCATCATGCGACTCGGCGAGGGCGAGGTGATTGCCGACATTCAGGTCGTCTCAACCGGCTCGTTGGGCTTGGACGTGGCCTTGGGCGTTGGCGGCTTGCCGCGCGGCCGAGTGGTCGAAATCTACGGGCCTGAGTCGTCGGGAAAAACCACCCTTACGCTGCAAGTCATCGCCGAAATGCAGAACCAGGGCGGCCAGTGCGCCTTTGTGGACGCCGAACACGCGCTCGATACCCAATACGCGCAGAAGCTGGGCGTAAACCTGCAAGACTTGCTTATCTCCCAGCCCGACACGGGCGAGCAAGCGCTCGAAATCGTCGACAGCCTGGTGCGTTCTGGCGCTGTGGATTTGATCGTGATTGACTCGGTTGCAGCCCTGACGCCCAAGGCTGAAATTGAAGGCGACATGGGCGATTCCCTGCCCGGCCTGCAAGCGCGGCTCATGAGTCAGGCGCTGCGCAAGCTCACCGCCAGCATTAAAAAGACCAACTGCATGGTCATTTTCATTAACCAAATTCGCATGAAGATCGGCGTGATGTTCGGCAGCCCCGAGACCACCACCGGCGGAAACGCGCTGAAGTTCTACGCTTCGGTTCGCCTCGACATTCGGCGCATTGGCTCCATCAAGCGGGGCGACGAAATCATCGGCAACGAAACCCGTGTCAAGGTGGTGAAGAACAAAGTCAGCCCGCCGTTCAAAACGGCCGAGTTCGACATCTTGTTTGGCGAAGGTATCTCGCGCGAGGGCGAAATCATCGACATGGGCGTGGTCGCCAACATCGTGGACAAATCGGGGGCCTGGTACGCCTACAACGGCGAAAAAATTGGCCAAGGCCGCGACAATGCCCGCGAATTTCTGCGTGACAACCCTGATCTGGCCTACGAGATCGAAAACAAAGTGCGCGAGAGCCTGGGCGTGAACTTGTTGGCACCACCCGCCCTGGAGCTCGCCCGCCCTGCCGACAAGGCCGCCGATGGCGTGGTGCCTGCACCAAGCGGACGCGGCAAAAAATCTGACGAAAAAGTGGCTTAAGCGCTTATAAAGAAAGGGTTAGTAGCTATTAAATACATATCGTTAAGCACTGGCAATTTCACTGCTTGCTTGACCCACGATCCATGCTGACCCCCCCGCTCTCGCTCAAGGCCCGAACCCTGCGGCTGCTCTCGCAACGGGAGCACTCGCGCGCGGAGTTGGAGCGCAAGCTGGCCAAGCACGTACAGGAGGGCGACGACCTCGGTGCGATTTTGGATGACCTGCAGGCCAAGGATTTCATCAACGAAACCCGTGTCGTCGAATCGGTAGTGAACCGCCGCGCTAGCGTGCTGGGCTCGGCGCGCATTCGCCAAGAGCTACGCGCCAAGGGACTAGGCGGTGACGTGGTGCAGCAGGCGCTGGCGCAACTGCACGCCACTGAGCTGGAGCGCGCTTGCGAGGTCTGGCGTCGCAAGTTTGGCGCGCCGCCAGAAGATGCCAAAGCCCGCGCGCGGCAAATGCGGTTTTTGATGGCGCGGGGTTTCTCGGGCGACGTAGTGAGTCGGGCATTCCGCCTAGGCGCGGCGAACCTGTAGCCGCTGAACCGCCCCACGGAGTGCGGTCGCCAGAAAGCGAGGTCCGCAAGCGAGGTCCGAAAGCGAGGTCCGAAAGCGAGGTCCGAAAGCGAGCTGCGGCACTCCTCTTACTTTTTTTGCAGCGCCGCACGGCCGCCGACGAGGCGCTTAGGGTTATGCGGGGCGTCCCAGTGCTGCGCTTGGGTCAGACCCCCAACATCAATCGCAAGTTCTGAACCGCTGCACCGCTCGCGCCTTTGCCCAAGTTGTCCAAGCGTGCAACCAGCACCGCATGGCGGTAGGCTTCGTTGCTGAACACCCGCAGTTCCAGCGTGTTGGTGTCGGCCAAGGAATGCGCATCAAGCTTGCCATCGTCCGTAGGTGGCAGCACTTTCACCCATTGATCTTGCGTGTTGCTGCGCGCGTAATGAGTAGCTAGTGCGTCGTGCAGGTCCGATGCTTTGGGCGTTCCAGGTAGCAAGTCCAAATGCAGCGGCAATTGCACCAGCATGCCCTGGCGGAAGTTGGCCACCGCCGGCACAAAGATAGGCCGCCGGGTAAGACCCGTGAACTGCATGATTTCTGCCAGATGCTTGTGCGACAGGCCCAGCGCATACAGCTCAAACGCTGGTGCAGAGCCTGCTTCGTACGCTTCGATCATGGTGCGGCCGCCACCCGAATAGCCGCTAACGGACGGCAGAGCCACCGGAAAGTCTTTGGGCACCAAGCCCGCGTCAATCAACGGGCGCAGCAGTGCGATGGCACCAGTGGCGTAACAGCCGGGATTTGACACACGCTGTGCGGTGCGTACGGCTTCTTCCTGACCTGCGCACAGCTCAGGGAAACCAAACATCCAACCCTGAGCAGTGCGGTGCGCAGTACTGGCGTCGATAATTTTGACGCTCCGGCCACCGCTTTGCGCAATGGAGTCGACCAGTTGCACTGTCTCGCGCGCTGCATCGTCGTGCAGGCAAAGAATGACCAAGTCCACCTGCGCAATCAATGTGCGTTTGGCGGCGGGGTTTTTGCGGTCTTCAGGTGCAATGCTGACCAGCTCGACCTGATCCATGCCTTGCAATCGGTCGCGAATTTGCAGGCCGGTCGTGCCCGCTTCACCGTCGATAAATACCTTGTACATAGCGCTTGTCTCCTGCTTTTGCGACTTCCTGAAATGCAGTCGCTTGCCGCAGCGCCCTGCAATGGTGCATCGCAGCATGATACATTTGTCGGCTGCCATGTCCACCGCCCGCCCCCAGGCACGCACGCTTGGCAGACGGGTGAATTTCAGTTCCTGAGAAAGCACTCATGAAGATTCACGAATACCAGGCCAAGGAAATCTTGCGCCATTTTGGTGTGCCCGTTCCACGCGGCATCCCTGCATTTACTGTTCAGGAAGCCGTAGAAGCGGCTCAAAAATTGGGCGGGCCCGTTTGGGTCGTCAAAGCCCAAATCCACGCAGGTGGACGCGGTAAAGGTGGCGGTGTCAAGGTCGCCAAAACCATCGAAGACGTCAAGCGCATTTCTGGCGAAATTTTGGGCATGCAGCTCAAAACGCACCAGACTGGCCCCGAAGGCCAAAAAGTTCGCCGCCTCTACATTGAGGATGGTGCCGACATCCAAAAGGAATATTACGTGTCGCTCGTGACCGATCGGGGCACGCAAAGCGTCGCCTTCATCGCGTCTAGCGAAGGTGGCATGGACATCGAAGAAGTGGCGCACGCCACGCCAGAGAAAATCCTCACCGAATTCATCGACCCCATCAAGGGTTTGGGCGACGAGCAAGCGCGCAAGATTGCCCGCGGCATCGGCCTGCCTGATGCGGCGCTTGACCAAGCGGTTGATATTTTTCAGAAGCTCTACAAGTGCTACATGGAAACCGACGCTTCGCTCGTCGAAATCAACCCGCTGAACCTCGACGGAAAATCCAAGTTGACTGCGCTGGATGCCAAATTCAACTTTGACCCCAACGCGCTGTTCCGCCACCCCGATGTGGTGGCCCTACGGGATCTGGACGAAGAAGACCCTGCCGAAGTGGAAGCTTCCAAGTTCGACTTGGCTTACATCAGCCTGGACGGCAACATCGGCTGCCTGGTGAACGGCGCTGGTTTGGCCATGGCCACCATGGACACCATCAAGCTGTTTGGCGGCGAGCCAGCCAACTTCCTGGATGTCGGCGGTGGCGCCACCGCCGAGAAGGTGACGGAGGCCTTCAAGATCATGCTCAAGAACAAGAACGTTGAGGGCATCTTGGTCAATATTTTCGGCGGCATCATGAAGTGCGACACCATCGCTACGGGCGTCATCACGGCCTGCAAAGCGGTGAACCTGTCAGTGCCGCTGGTGGTCCGCATGAAAGGCACCAACGAAGCGCTGGGCAAAAAGCTGCTGGCCGAATCGGGCCTCCCCATCATCGCCGCAGACACCATGGCAGAGGCTGCGACCAAAATCGTCGCTGCAGTGAAGTAAGCCCGGAGAACACACATGTCCATCTACATCAACAAAGACACCAAGGTCATCACCCAGGGCATCACGGGCAAGACAGGCCAGTTCCACACCGAAAAGTGCCAGGAATACGCAAACGGCAAAAATTGCTTCGTTGCCGGCGTGAACCCAAAGAAAGCCGGTGAGTCGATCTTTAACATCCCAATCTACGGCACTGTGAAAGAAGCTGCTGCCCAAACGGGCGCGACGGTTTCTGTGATTTACGTGCCGCCAGCGGGTGCTGCAGCTGCGATCTGGGAGGCGGTAGAAGCCGATCTGGACATGGCCATCTGCATCACTGAAGGCATACCTGTGCGCGACATGCTGGAATTGCGCAACCGCATGCGCGCCA
Source organism: Burkholderiales bacterium (assembly GCA_038235025.1). Lineage (GTDB taxonomy): Bacteria > Pseudomonadota > Gammaproteobacteria > Burkholderiales > Burkholderiaceae_C > Simplicispira. Next base: position 16,577 of record JBBSUJ010000026.1, on the reverse strand, counting down.
AAGAAGATGCTGGTGGCAAAAAGACGCTGCTGCTCGGGCCCAACTGCCCCGGCATCATTACGCCCGATGAAATCAAGATCGGCATCATGCCCGGCCACATCCACCGCAAAGGCCGCATTGGCGTTGTCTCGCGTTCAGGCACCTTGACGTACGAAGCCGTCGCCATGCTGACCGAAGTAGGCCTGGGCCAGTCGACCGCTGTGGGCATTGGCGGCGACCCGATCAATGGCCTCAAGCACATTGATGTGATGCAGGCTTTCAATAACGACCCCGATACCGACGCCGTCATCATGATCGGCGAAATCGGCGGTCCAGACGAAGCTGAAGCCGCGTTGTGGTGCAAAGCCAATATGAAGAAGCCTATTGTTGGTTTCATCGCCGGTGTTACCGCTCCCGCTGGCAAACGCATGGGCCACGCAGGCGCGCTGATTTCGGGTGGTGCCGACACTGCGGATGCGAAACTGGCTGTGATGGAAGAGTCCGGCTTTATCGTGACGCGCAACCCGTCTGAGCTCGGTAAACTTCTCAAAGCGCAGCTCTGAGACCAAAATGACACAACAAAACCCGCCATGAGCGGGTTTTGTTTTTAGAACTGGCAGGTTTCTAGTGAAATGACGGAAGTGTCGCGCGCACTGAAACGCTGACGCTACTGGCATTGGTTTCCTATAACGCGCGCCCGCAGTTGTCTCAGTGGGTTGCTTTCCTTGCACGCCCTTCCTTTGGAGCCCGATGGTTAAAATCCCGTCACCCGCCAGTTCTGAGCGTCGCCCGTTTCAAGAGCGGCTTGCCCAGTGGTTTGTGCGGTGGCAAGACGCCGCATGGCCGGTCGGCGCTGCGATTTTTATGCTTGTTGTGGTGCTGGTGCTGGGCTCCAGTAACGATGCGGCGAATATTCCGGTTGCCCTGCTGCTGGCTCTGGGTGCCGGACTTTTCATCCATGCGACACGGCGCTCCACACGCCATGCGGTTGACACTGCTACAGCGGTTAGCACGGCTACCGTGAGGCTCGCGGCGCTTGCACTCCAAGCGCGTGGTCGACTTGAATTAGCGCTCAAGGAGTTTTCAGCGCAGCCCCCGTCCAAGGTGCTGCGAAGCGATCTTTACTATTTGGCGAAGGCGTTCGAGCGAAAGCGCGATTTTGTGCACGCGGCTGCAGTTTTTGAGCGTATCGATGCCGAGTCGCCTGAATTTCGCGATGTGGCCGTACGAATGGCACGCGCGCAAAAACTGGCGGTGGCTCAGGTGCAAGCCCAGGCCGAACCTGGCAGCGCGCCGCCCGCTCGACGGGCTCTGGAAAAGCCGGAGAAAAATGCGGCCCCGTTACAGCTTGGGCGCTACTTGATTGCCGGCACCCTTGGCAGTGGTGCCATGGGGCACGTGTACGCTGCCCGCGACCCTTTGATTGGTCGGCAAGTTGCTATCAAGACGCTGGCACTGGGCGCCGAGTTTGATGGACAAGGCCTGGTGGATGCCCGCGAGCGCTTTTTTCGGGAAGCGGAGTCCGCGGGGCGGCTGGCACATCCGAACATTGTGGCGATTCACGACGTGGGCGATGATGGCTCTCAGGCGTGGATTGCTATGGAGTATTTGAACGGGCTCGACCTGTCCAAGCACTGCGAACGCGAACAATTGCTACCGCTTGAACAGGTGCTCTCCATTGCGCAGCGGGTTGCCACTGCGCTCGACTATGCGCACAGCCGGCAGGTGGTGCACCGGGATATCAAGCCATCCAATATCGTCTTCCACGCAGCTACCGATGCTGTAAAGGTGACCGATTTCGGTATCGCGCGCATTACCGACAGCAATAAGACTCGCACTGGCGTCGTTCTTGGAACCCCCAGTTTTATGGCCCCCGAGCAGCTTGCCGGTGCGCCCGTCGATGGGCGCGCCGATATTTATGCCTTGGGCGTTACGGTATTCCAGCTGCTGACCGGGGCACTGCCGCTGCGAGGTGAATCCCTTGGCCAGCTGATGCAGGCCATCGCGCACCAAGTTCCTCCGGACGTGCGGCGTCTCCGCCGGGACATTCCCGCCCCGGTCGCGAATATCGTGCGCCTTTGCTTGCAGAAGAAACCCGCCGATCGTTTTCAGACGGGGGCTCAGCTGGCGGCGGCGTTTCACGCGTGTCTGCTCGCGAGTTCGGCAGTGCCGGCGCCGCTCGCGTGTCCCGCAGTCGACTATCATTCGCCCAACGATTTCAAAATGCAACCGATGCCGGATTACCCAGACACAGTAGTGGAAAGCGTAGAGCCATTCGACGCCACGTTGCCCATGCGGGCTGCTGTGTGATGGCCGAAGTCATGCACTACCAGTTTTGCGCTGCCACGCACGCGGGCCGCGTACGAGGCAACAACGAAGACGCCGTGGACGTTGACACTGCAGGCCAGCTGGCTTTGCTTGCTGATGGCATGGGCGGCTACAACGCCGGAGAAGTTGCCAGCGCCATGGCCGTCTCTACGGTGCGCAGCGAGTTTTCGGTTTGGGCGGCGCAGGCGGGTCCCAAAGTCAAGGCTTCGGAGGTTCGCCGAGCCATGGAGCGCGCTGTCGACAATGCCAACCAGGCCATTTTGGGTGCCTCGGAAACCAATCCCCAGTATTCGGGCATGGGAACCACCTTGGTGGTGGGCCTGTTCCAGGGGGCTCGCCTCATGCTTGGGCATATCGGCGACTCACGCGGCTACCGTTTGCGCGACGGCTTGCTCCAGCAAATCACGCGCGACCATTCCTGGCTGCAGGAGCAAATCGACGCAGGGCTCATGACCCATCAGCAAGCCGCAGTCTCTTGCAGTCGCAATTTGGTGACCCGAGCGCTGGGCGTTGAGGAGCTGGTGGAGCTGGAAGTCAACGAATTCGAAGTCCAGGCGGGCGACCTCTACCTGCTGTGTTCGGATGGTTTGAGCGAAATGGTGTCCGATGCCGAAATACTGCGCGTATTGCAGCAAGGCACGACACTGCAAGACCAAAGTGCGCGCCTGATTGAGGCGGCCAACGCGAACGGCGGGCGCGACAATATCAGTGTCATATTGGCGCAAACACGCGGAATCGTGCGCAAACAGGGCTTGATGTCTCGTCTTCTGCGTGTCTGAGGCGGTTGCCTCCGCACGCATCACAAATCAAAGCAAAAATCGGGAGTGGGTTATGCCAAGAATGGTCGTATCGATTGACGGTGTCGTAATCAAGGAAGTCGAGCTCACCAAAGAGCGTACGACCCTGGGTCGGCGTCCTTACAACGACATCGTGATCGACAACCTCGCGGTCAGTGGAGAGCACGCGGCATTTCACACGGCCGGCAACGATGTCGCTGTGGAGGATCTGCGCAGCACCAACGGCACCTACGTGAACGGCAAAGCCGTCAAGCGCCATGAACTGCGCAATGGCGACACGCTGGAAGTTGGTAAATACAAAATTCGTTACTACAACGAAGCGCTTGAGCAGTTCGACAAAACCGTCATATTCAAGCCGGGTATGTTGCCGCCGGGGTTGGCATCGCGCCCGAATGCCGGCCCCGCAACGGGAAGCGCCCCACTGGGCGCTGCAGGCACGCCGCCGCAAGCGGCCGCTATCAGGGTCATCTCTGGCGCGGCAGCCGGGCGCGAAGTTCCTTTGACCAAAGTAGTCACCACCATCGGAAAACCTGGTGTGGCAGTTGCCTCTGTCACACGTCGCCACCATGGCTTTGTGCTCGCGCACGTCGAAGGCCCAGAGCCACCCAGCCTGAACGGCGAGGGGATAGGCGCAGGTACCGTGGCACTGAAAGACGGCGACCTCTTGGCGCTAGCCGGCACGGAAATGCAGTTCGTCCACCTCTGATCCGCTGCTGGCTGGCCTAGCCGTGATGCTGCGCATGGGTGGCCTCATGCGCCGCCGGTGGCGTCGCATGGCGCTTGCCCTGCTGCCCCTGCTGCTGGCGCTGGCGCACGCCACCGAAGCGATACCGCTCCGGGTGCTTGAGCGCCTGGATCACCTGGTCTACGACACACGGCTGCGCGCCACACTTGCGAACACGCTTGACGAGCGCATCGTCATTGTTGATATCGACGAGCGCAGCCTAGCGACCTTGGGGCGCTGGCCCTGGAGCCGCGACCGCATGGCCGCGCTCACCCAAGCGATGTTTGACGAGCAAGGTGCAGCAGTCGTCGGCTTTGATATTGTTTTTGCCGAACCCGATGCCAGCTCGGGTCTGGCGCGCCTGCAGCAACTGGCCGCCGGGCCGCTGCAGAGTAACGCCGAGTTCGCGCGCGAACTGAAGCGCCTCACCCCCAGCCTTGATTACGACGCCCGGTTTGCCAACGCGCTCGATGCGCAAAACGCGGTGCTGGGCTTCTATTTCACCAGCGACCGTGAGGGACTGACCAATGGCATATTGCCGCACCCTGTGATCACCAGCAATCGACTGAAGGGACAACGCCTGCGCGCCACCGTATGGAACGGCTACGGCAGCAACATTGTGGGCCTCGCGCAGGCGGCTCCTGCCGCGGGATTTTTCAACTCCATCACCGATTCCGATGGCGTGGTGCGCTCGCTCCCTTTGCTGGCCGAATACCAAGGGGCCTATTACGAATCGCTGGTGCTGGCGATGTACCGCAGCGCTTTGGGCGGCGCGGAGGTTACCCCTGTTTTGGCCACAGCCCCCACGCCCGTTCGGCGGGCTGCGCTGCGCGGTGTGACACTGCAAAGCGCCGACACCACCCGTTTCCTGCCGGTCGATGAAACCCTGGCGGCACTAGTGCCGTATCGTGGATTCGGTGGTGCGCGCGGCGGCTCGTTCCGGTATGTGTCGGCGGCCGACCTTCTGAACGGCCGTTTGCCCGCCAACAGCCTGCGCGGCAAGATGGTGTTGGTCGGCACTACCGCGCCCGGCTTGCTGGACCTGCGTGCAACCCCGGTAGGCCCAGCTTATGCTGGGGTGGAAGTGCACGCCAGCCTGCTTTCGGGGCTGCTGGATGGCAAGCCCATTTACCGGCCTGATTACGCACCGGCCTTTGATGTGCTGCAAATCCTCGTCACGGGACTGCTGCTTGCGCTCGTTTTACCGCTACTAGGTGCCGGGCGTGCCCTGCTGGCGGCTGCCTCAGTGTTTGCCGGTCTGGTTCTGATCAACGCGGGCCTCTACCTCTGCTACGGTTTGGCGCTGCCCCTGGCAACAGCCTTGGCAGTGGTGCTACTCACCACCGCACTGGATATGGCCTATGGCTACCTGACGGAGAGCCGCACCAAGCGCAACCTGGCGCAGCTCTTCGGCACCTACGTGCCGCCAGAGCTGGTCGAGCAAATGGTGCAGGCGCCCGAGCGCTACAGCATGCAGGCGGCCAACCGCGAACTCACCGTGATGTTCTGCGACATGCGCGGCTTTACCGCCATGTCCGAGCGCATGGAGCCGGTGCAACTGCAAACGCTGCTCAACGATATCTTTAGCCGTTTGACGCAAGCCATTCGCGCCCGGCTAGGCACCATCGACAAATACATGGGCGACTGCGTCATGGCATTTTGGGGCGCACCCGTGCCCGCACACAACCATGCGGCGCTGGCGGTGCAGGCGGCACTCGACATGGTGCAGGCCGTTGCCCTGATCAATACGCAGCACCGCGCCGCAAACTTGCCCGTAATCGGTATCGGTATCGGCCTCAACACCGGCAGCATGTGCGTAGGCGACATGGGCTCCGACATTCGCCGCAGCTACACCGTCATCGGCGACGCCGTTAACCTCGGTTCGCGCCTTGAAGGCCTCTGCAAGGTCTACGGCGTGGAAATTGTGGCAAGCTGCGCCACCCGTCAGCAAGCCCCAGGTTTCGTCTGGCAAGAGTTAGATCGGGTGCGCGTCAAAGGCAAGGAAGACGCCGTCACTATCTTCAGCCCGCTAGGCGCTGTGGGGTCCGTGCCCGAAGACATCTGTATCTCACTACCGCTATGGCACCAAGCATTGGCCTCGCTGCGCAGGCAAGATTGGCCCGCTTGCGACCACGCGCTGAAAGCGCTGCAACAAGCGTGGCCCGCCAACCCGCTCAACGCTTGGTACGCCCGACGTTTGCAGGAGCTGCGGGTGCTACCCTTGCCAACTGATTGGGACGGAGCCACCCGTTTCGATGCCAAATAAACACAAAAGGCCAGCGCATGAAAATTCGCGTGCTCGGCTGCTCGGGCGCTATCGCCAAGGGCTGCCGAACCACTTCGTTTCTGGTGAACCACAACATCTTGGTGGATGCAGGCACCGGCGTGGGCGACCTCACGCTCGAAGAAATGGTCGCTATTGACCATGTGTTTCTCACCCACTCGCACCTCGACCACATCGCCGCCCTGCCGCTCGTGGTCGACTCGGTTGCCGCCCTGCGCACGCAGCCTGTGCAGGTATATGCCCTGCAGGAAACCCTGGCCGCTTTGCGCGCCCACGTGTTTAACAACATTATCTGGCCCGACTTCACCCGCATCCCCAGCGCCGAAGCGCCCTTTTTGGAGTTGCGCCCTGTATCCACTGGCGACATCATCACCGTAGGCGGCGCCACGCTGGAAGTGCTGCCGGCCCTGCACACTGTGCCCGCCGTGGGCTACGCCGTAGAGGGCGAGCGAGGTTGGTGGGTATTCAGCGGCGATACCGGCCGCAACCCCGCATTCTGGGAGCGCGTGAACCAACTACCCGTCGCCATGCTGGTCATAGAAACTGCCTTCAGCAGCCGCGAGCGCGCCCTGGCAGAACGCAGCCGCCACCTATGCCCTGAAACGCTGGCGCAGGAACTGGCCCAGTTTCATTGCGTGGGCGATTGCGTGGTCTACATCACGCACACCAAGCCGTCTGAGACGGGGTTGATTTATCAGGAAGTGTGCGAGATGGAGGCGCGGCCTAGTGCGGGTGACGGCGGAGGCGAGGAGGCTGGCGCAAGCAGCAGTGAGGTTAGCAAACCACATGACATTCGGTGGCTGCAGGCAGGGCAGGCTTTTGAGGTGTAGCCGGAAACCGCACTGGTTAGTCTTATTTTGATAGCTGAGAGCGCTTTCCCATAAGCGCTAGAGGCCAATTTGGCCATTAATTTTCAACTTCGCCCTAACGGCTGGGCCGCCTTACGTCTATGCCGCTACTGCTGCAGCCAACTTTTAGTAAGTGATAGGTAGGAAGTGCGGTGCGCCCAACCCACGATGCGAGCCGGAAAACAATGACAAAAATGCGCAAAGCGTGCCAATTTGTGTCGTGGTTTTCGCGGTCTATCCTTGTGCGCAGTGTCTTTTGGTAAGCATCTCCGCGGTTTCGCAAGCTGGCACAAAACCTGCTGACATCACTACAACCTGGGAAATAATTCTCCAGGTTTAAGTTTTATTGACCTAGGAGAATTTCATGAAGCGCAATCTGCAACAAGGTTTTACCCTGATCGAATTGATGATCGTTGTAGCGATCATTGGTATTTTGGCTGCCGTGGCGCTGCCTGCCTATCAGGACTACACGGTTCGTGCGAAGGTTACGGAAATGGTGATCGCAGCCACCTCTCCCAAAGCCTTGATTAGCGAGGCTTTTCAAACCGATGGAATTACAGGTGTGAAAGCCGCGGCAGACACCTACAATGGCTCCGCTCTAGTCGAGAAACAGTCTAAATATGTCTCAAACATTGTAATTAGTAACACTACTGGCGGAATTACGGTCACTTCTGCAGCCGTCGGAGCCGCATCTGGCTTGCCGGCGGTAGCATTGGCTAAGACCGTCGTCTTCACACCGAATGTCCAAAAGGTGGCCCTCGGTGCAACGGCAGGTGCAATTGACTGGGCGTGCGCAAGTACCAGCGCTACGACGGCGGGCAACAAGCTGTTGGGATCGCGCCCACTGGGCACCATGCCAGCAAAATACGTGCCTGCCGAGTGCCGCTGAAGTAACCATGAGCGCTCCATGCGCTTGATCACAAAAGCGCCCGCTGCATGCGGGCGTTTTTGTGTCTGTTGTTTGATGGATAGTGGTACAAAATATTATTGCGAGTATTAAAACAGAGACGTTATGAGCGAAACCGAGCGCCTTCGCGGCGAGGCATTGGGAGCCAGCCAGGCACTGCCATCAAGAAGATGGTCGGTACCCGTGGTGCATTTGCTGGTGTCTTTAGCTGTCGTAACGTGCATAGCCGTCCTGATTTTCGGTGTCTGGTTTCCTGCACCGTTGGGCGAACTGGGCGGAGGGACCAGAATCTTCTGGATCATCATCGGCATTGACGCGGTGTGCGGGCCGTTTCTGACCTGGCTGCTATTCAATCGAAGCAAGTCCCGCTTGGCCCTGGCGGTGGACCTTGTCCTAGTCGTGGCAATTCAATCAGCTGCGCTCGCCTATGGGATGCATGTGTTGAGCCTTTCCCGCCCATTGGCACTTGTATATGAAGTGGACCGGTTCCGCATGGTGAGCTTTTCAGATATCGCCCAGACTGAAGGTGTGAAAGCGCCGGATTGGGCTCATCCATGGAGACTCTACGAGATCAGCGTGATTGGAACGCGCCCGGCCACCACCCTGGACGATCAAATGAACAGTTTGGACGCATGGTTCCAGGGCGTGCAGCCCGGCCAACGCCCCGAATGGTGGCAGGACTACTCTCTGAGCGTGCCGCGTGTGCTGCAGCGTGCACGCCCGTTGGCGGAGCTAAGACAAAAGCATCCCACGGAGCAGGGCATTCTAGATAAGGCCGTGCGACAAGCTTTGGCCGATGTACGCGTCGGTGAAACCACCGACGCCGCACAGTTGCGGTGGCTGCCTCTGGTCAGTAGGCGTTCGATGGATTGGGTTGTTTTGCTCGACCCTTCCACCGCGCGCCCTCGCGGTTATGCTGCTCTCGACGGATTTTGAACCACTAGGAGAAACAGGCGCCTTCTCCTAGCTGGCACTGCCTTGAGAAATCTGGGCTACTTTTCTAGGCCCTTCCCGTCTGCAGCCAAAGCATTTAACAATCTGAACTGAATCGCATATTCGTCACTAACGTTCACATTGGTATAAGACCGGCGTTCCGCCTCCGGCAGCTTAGTCCGACCTTGGTGTGCCGAGGCTAGCAGTACGCCTGACAGGGCAACAGCGTCAAAATCTCGTCGCAGACTCAGGTCATCGGGCTTAATCTCAAGCCAGTTGCGGCCAAGAGCTTCCATACTAGGATAGTGTCGACGTGCGTGCGCCTCAAGTAATGCGAACGCTCGCGCGAAGTCTTTTGGTAAGAGTTTGCATTGCAGCCAGACTGGGTTGATCCAGCTCCCTTCTAGTTCCGCTGCAGGGAGAAACTTGATCGCCAACTCGGACTCTTCCTGCATTAGCGCCGAGAGTTGGTTGAGTTGGGCTTGCGTCAGGGCTGCAGGACAGGCAGCGGCCAGACGCCGCAGTGTGGTACTCGGCGATGCTGGTGTGCCCGTGGCCCCCAGCAGATCTGCAACCCTGGCACGTGCCTCCCAAGTAGCGCCTTCCGCGCGGAACAGCCGCAAATTGGTCGGCGCGACCTTGGCAGTAAGCGGGCTGCGAATATCAAGGGCTTCGAGCACGGCTGCATTCATGGTTGGCAGGGTGAGGGTCGTCTCGGCCACCAGGTGTTTGAACCGGCTCGCCGGAGCCGCCAGGCTCAGCACTGGAAAGTAGTCGGAGTTGGCGTCGGGAGTGGCATGGAGCCTGCTCAGCGTACGCAACATGCGCGCGTCCGCCACTTTCCGGAAATCGACATGCTCAGGTCGGGTAATTCCCAAACGCGAGAGTTCTGTTTTGAGCAAATTGCTTGCCATTAGGCGTTGAAAGTCCACTTTGGGCAGCTTCCCTTTTGGGCTCGCCACAATCAAGAGGTCAGTTCCGTTGGAAATCCAGGCGGAATAGTCTTCAAAGGCGGGGGTCAACGCCTTGAGGATAGATCCCACCAAACGGTCATCTATTTCATAGAGCTGGACCCATTGCACGAACAAGCCACCTTCATTGAGATGGCGTGGCACAAAGTGATAAAACTCCTTCGAAAACAAGGCTCCGACACCGCTGATCCAAGGATTCGAAGGCTCTGAAATGATGATGTCGTATTTGTCGTTTTGTCCAGAGATAAAGGACTTTGCGTCGTCAAGCACTATGTGCGAGCGCGGATCGGTATAGGCACGTGCCACCCGAGGCCCGAAGGCGCGGGCACCCTCGACCATCGCCGCTTCGATCTCAATCGTGTCCACGCGTTTTAAACGCGCATCTCCCAGCAATGTGTGCGTGGTCAGGCCTGATCCAAAGCCAATCACCCCCACTCGCTCAGGCGACTCCAGCATGGCCAGAGGTAATGCGGCGAGAAGCGCCATGGTGGGCTCATCTTCGGTGGGCGGACTTGCGTCGGGCATCATGATCGATGCATCTGGCTTGCCGTTGGTGGCTATGCTCACGATTCCATTGGGCAACGCAATGACGGACACACTGGCTGTTTTTCCGTCCCGGTAGTACAAAATGCGGCTGTCCGCCGGCAATTTTGCATTGCCGTTGCGAAATACACCGGACGCCAGTTTGAGTGGGTCAAATGGCACACGCACTGCGACGATGAGGGCAATGGCTGCCACGCCGGCAGCCAAACCAAAACGCGCCATCGATCGATTGTTGTTGGCCTGCAAGCGAAGCAACATCAGACCAATGCCCATATCCACGGTAGCTGCGACGCACAGCGTGAGTTTCAGCCCAATCGTGGGGATCAATAGGTGAATGGCAGTAAACACACCCATGATGGCGCCCAGCGTGTTCCATGCGTACACCCGCCCAATCGCGCGCTCGCCTTGCCCTTCGCGCAGCAATGTCACCGTAAACAACGGCAGCGTGGTTCCAGCGAAAAAAGCTGCTGGAAGCATGATGGTGATGGCAATGGTGGCCGTCCCTAGATTGAAGAGCGCGTAGCCGCCATCGGTCTTGGTCAGCGAACCTATCAACCATCCCACCCAACTGAAGGCATTCGCGTACACCGCAAGAGACATGAGCGCAGCGACGCCCATGCCGACCTGCATCCAACCGACCAGGCGAAGGGGCGATTCGGTGCGGTCGGCGTGCTTGCGTACCCACAGACCACCCAGTGCGATTCCGGCGATAAAAGAAGCCAGCATCAACTCGAACGCATGCATGGTGCTGCCTACAGCCATGCTGAGCATGCGGATCCAGACGATCTCGTAAGCGAAAGAGGCGGCGCCCGAAAGGGCTGTGCCAAAGAGAACCAACCGCAGTAAGGGGTTATGAAGAAGCCGTTGCTCTGGTGCTATTTTGACCATTGAGGGCGCAGCGACGACCGGCTCGGGTTCACGCGCGAGCCACCAAGCTAGCGCGGCGACGAGGAAATTCAGAATGCCGGCGGTGACCATGGCGCCCGGCAGACCGACCCAAGGCAAAAGGATAAATACAGCAGCTAGTGCGCCGACAGCTGCTCCAATACTGTTGGTGAAGTACAACCCTCCGAGCGAGCTTCCGTCCCGACCGGGAAAGCGCCTAATTAACCCGCCGCTCATTAATGGAAACGTCATGCCCAATAAAATAGTTTGCGGGAGAATGAGAAGCCCGGCGATTACCCAGCGGACAATATCTACAGCCCACGGCGAACTGACAGCGGGGATCAGCGATTCGTAGCTAAAGGCAACCACACCGGTAAAGATAGAATGAAAAAGTAGGCCGAATACACCAACGATTGCCTCAATAATGGCGTATGCACGTATAAGGTTTCGCCAACGTTGGCCCGCATGCGCGATCCATGCTGCACCTGCAGCCATTCCGCCCATAAAAATTGCCAGCACCATCGCTTGCGCATAAGCGGCGTGGCCTAGAAAAAGGCCCAAGTAGTGCGTCCATATAGACTGGTAAATGAGTCCAGCAAAACCGGACAGCACAAAAATGGCCAGAAGCGCTCCTCGATGGCGCGGAATGTTGTCAGTGGTCATGAAACACAAATCCGAAAAGGGTCAAAAAAAGGAAGGTTGCAAAAACTGTCGCCGCCGGGTGAATCTAAGCTTAGTCGTAGCAATGCGTCTTCGGAGTAAGTGAATACACCTGCCGCGTGAGCCTGCGAACGTTCCTTAGAAAAAGGTTTCACAGAGGTAATGGGTGTTGCGACGGTTCCGCCACAAAACTCCCCGACTTCCCCCCGTGCTTCTCCAGCACGCACACGCTGTTGATTTGCATGCCGGGGTCCACTGCCTTGCACATGTCGTAAATGGTTAGCAGCGCCACCTGCACCGCAGTGAGCGCCTCCATCTCCACACCGGTAGCCCCCACCGTTTCCGCCGTCACTGTGCAGGCAATACCAATAACGCCCGCTTGCTGGCGGCTGGCCGCGTCAAACTCCACGGCGACCCTCGTGAGGGCGATGGGGTGGCACAAGGGAACCAAGTCGCTGGTTTTTTTTGCGCCCTGGATGGCGGCAATGCGGGCAATGCCCAGTACGTCGCCTTTTTTGCTGTTGCCGGCTTCGATCAAGGCCAACGTAGCGGGCAGCATTTCAATACGGCCGGTGGCGATGGCAATGCGATGGGTGAGCAGCTTGCCGCCAATATCGACCATGTGGGCTTGGCCGTGGGCGTCGAAGTGGGTCAGTGGGGACATGGTCAAGAATGGTGGGTGAAGCGGAGGTGAGCGGTGACGTCGTCAGCGGGGTGGCGGCGGACGCTCCTGGCAGCGGGTCATCATAAGGAGGCTCTGCACCGCACCGCCGCAACCCCTGGCACCTCGAGCACCTTCTGGCACTAACGCTGAGTTGACTTGGACGTGCGATCTCACGTTGCGCGAATTGAGCGCAGCAGGCAGAGTCCGCCGATGACTCGAACGCGATGAACTTGAATAACGCGAGAAAACTTTATGAAAAATAAGCCTATAGCGCTTATCCCGTATGCGTTATTAGCTACTATTTTAATAGTGTTTAGTGGGTTTTCGGCTGCCCAGACCCCCGGCACCTCACCCCGCCTCCCTACTCTGGGCGATGGCGGCGAAATGAGCGCCAGCGCCGAGCGGCGGCTGGGCGACGGCATTGCGCGTGCGTTGTACCGCGATCCGGACTACATCGACGATCCGCAGCTTCACGAATACGTGCAGTCCATCTGGCAGGCCTTGCTGGCATCTGCGCGCGCCAAGGGCGAGGTGTCGCCTGAGCTGGATGAGCGCTTTGCCTTTGAGCTATTTCTGGGGCGCGACCGCACGGTCAATGCGTTTGCGCTGCCGGGTGGCTTTATGGGGGTGAACCTGGGTTTGATTGGCGTGGTGACTACGCCGGATGAGTTGGCTTCGGTACTGGCGCACGAGCTGAGCCACATCACCCAGCGGCATATTGCGCGGTTGATTGGGCAGGAGGAGCGCATGACGCCGCTGCTGATTGGCGCGATGGTGCTGGGGGTTCTGGCGGCTAGCAAAAACCCGGAGGCGGCCCAGGCTGTGGCGCTTGGCGGGCAAGCGCTGGCGGTGCAAACACAGCTCAATTTCTCGCGCGACATGGAGCGCGAGGCCGACCGTGTGGGCTTGGGGCTGATGGCGCCTGCCGGTTTTTCGCCGCGCGGTTTTGTGAGCATGTTTGACAAGCTGCAGCGGGCAAACCGCATCAACGACAACGGCTCCTGGCCCTATCTGCGCAGCCACCCGCTCACCACGCAGCGCATTGCCGATATGCAGTCGCGTCAGCGGGACCAACCGCCGGTGCTTCTCGCCGATCAAGGCGACTTCACTTTGGCGGCGCACGGCTTGCTGGCTGCACGCGCGCGGGTGCTTTCCCGTCCCGGTGTGGATGTGCTGCGCCAGTGGTCGCAGGAACCAGACGGTATCGGGTTTGCCGAACAAGACGCGCTTGCGCGGGCGCCGGTACTGTATGCGGCAGCGCTGGCAGCCAGTGAGCTGGATGATTTTTCATTGGCACGCAGGTGGTTGGACGCATTGAAACCGCTGGTGGCGAAGGACCCCGCCGCCACTCGGCAAGTACGCTTGCTGGATGCTGATTTAGCGTTGCATGCGAAGCAGCCAGCGCTCGCGTTAAGTGCATTGAGTGCCATCAAGGCATCCAAGGCATCCAAGGCATCCAATGCATCCAATGCGGTCAATGCCGGTAATGCCGTTAATGCCGTTAATGCCGTTAATGCGACCAATGCATTGGCACCGCAGGCCGAAGGCAATCCAACCCGTCGCCCGGAACTGCTGCTCCGCGCCCAGGCGTTATTGGCCTTGGGCCGCCCGCAAGAGGCATCGGGCGATTTGCAAAGCTGGGTGGCGCTGCATCCGCGCGATGCCACCGCTTGGCAAGCTCTGGCCTCCAACTGGCAGGCGCTAGGCCAAGTGCTGCGCGCGGTGCGGGCCGAGGGTGAAGCCCGTGTGGCCCAGTACGACTACGCTGCGGCGGCAGATCGATTCAAGGCCGGCCAAGCGCTGGCGGCCAAAAGCGTGACGTCGGCGGACTACGTGGAGGCGTCCATCATCGACACCCGCCTGCGCGAGGTGCAGTTACTTCTTCGTGAACAGGCCGCCGAGCGCTGACTCAATCACCAGGCCCAGCAGCGAATACAGCAGCGAGCCAATCAGCGCCGCACCAAAACCGGCGACGTGAAAGCCCTGCAGCACGCCAGCGGCGGACCAAAACATCAACGCGTTGATGACGAACAAAAACAGGCCGACTGTGACGATGGTGACCGGCAAGGTCAGCAGTACCAACACGGGCCGCACCACGGCGTTGAGCAGGCCAATGACAAAAGCGGCGATCAGCGCAGAGCCCAAGCTTTGCACCTGAACACCGCTGTACAGGTAAGCCACTAACAGCAGGGCGATGGCGCTTAGCAGCCACTTAGCAAGAATTTTTAGCATGCAATCAGGATAACGCAGCGCCCTGTCAGTCCGCCGCAGGGGGCGACGTCGCACCGCGCCGCGCGACGATCCATTTGCCCAAAGCCAGCACCAGCAGCGCACCCACCGCACCTGCGCTGTATCTCAGTAGGCTGCTTTCTTGGTCCAGCTTGGGCATCCACAGTAGGGTCTCGTGCACCGCCACGGCGGGGTCGGACACCAGCATGGTGCCGGCAATCCAGCCCAGCAACATGCCGCCCAGCGTGATGATTGCGGGGAAGCGGTCCATCAGTTTGATGACCAGCTGGCTGCCCCAAACGATGATGGGAATGCTGATGACCAAGCCAAAGATCACCAGCGGCAGCTCATGGTGGTCGGCCGCGCCTTGCGCCGCACCGGCAATGGCGATCACGTTGTCCACACTCATGACCAAGTCGGCCACGATGATGGTTTTGATAGCGGTGAGCAAGCGGTCGCTGGCGTTGATGTTGCCGTGGTCGTCCGCATCCGGCGCCAACAGCTTCACGCCGATCCAGACCAGCAGAAGCGCGCCGGCCACCTTCAAAAACGGAATCGCCAGCAGTGTCAGCGCGAAATAGATCAACACCACGCGCAGCACGATGGCGCCGGCCGTTCCCCACAAAATACCGCGCGTGCGTTGGTGCGCGGGCAGCTTGCGACAGGCCAGCGCAATGACGACAGCGTTGTCGCCACCGAGCAAAATGTCGATCATCACGATCTGACCCACGGCGACCCAAAATTCGGGGGTCAAAAACTGTTCCATGCAAATCTTTCGGGGGAAGGGTCGCGCGTGAAGTGAGGGCGTGGAGAAGGAGCGACAGGCCTGGTGGCGCGAATGCCGCGCCGCGCGCGTTGGGCCCAAGCTGCTGCAGGTGTTCAAGTTGAAGGTTTGTCGAAGCGGGCGCAAGTCCTGGCGTGCAGGCCGCAACCGCGTTGTGCCCAGGCCCGGTAAAAGAATGAAAAGCCTTTGCTGTGCCGGCGCAGCGTGCCAAAGCGATGGGGCAGGGTCACCCGATTCGAGTCGAGGCATTAAAACACTTTGCGGTTTCGCGCTGGACAACCCCTATCAAAAAGTTCAAGCAAAATAGGGTTCTGGCGCTTTATTCATAAGGACGAAAAGCTATTGTTACAGGAGCAATTTTATGCAGCGCTTGACCCGTGCACCCAACGCTGCCATTGCCACGTTGTGGGCCGATCTGCTGTGCGAAGCAGGCATGCCCGCTACTGTGCAGCGCCAGCACCTGGGCGCTGCCGCCGGCGAACTGCCGCCCCATGAATGTCTGCCGGAAATCTGGCTGCGCTACGCCGAGCACAAAGACGCGGCGTTGGCGTTGCTTGAAGAACTGCGCAACGTGCCCCAGCGCCGCTGGCACTGTCCCGCTTGCCAAGAGCTGGTGGAGGGCGGCTTTGAGCAATGCTGGAACTGCGGCGCATTAATGCCGCAGTGAGCCCGGGGGTCCGTAACTACCGACGTACAGCGGTACGTCGGTGCAGTGTTGACACATGAAAGATTTGGGAAAGACGTTAAGTTGACGATGTTAGGGACATCCTGCATAACTCTGCCTACGGTCTGGTAGCAGTCGGATTTTCATGGCATCGTCACCCCATCAAGCAATCGAGCCTTGATCCCAACCTCGCCGTCAAAAAAACCCGCAAGCAGGAGTTCCTGGGACAGATGGAACGCGTAGTTCCTTGGGCAGCCCTTGTCGAGCTCATCGCCCCGTTTTACCCCGAAGGCAAGCACGGCCGCCCACCCTTCGCACTGGAGACCATGCTGCGGGCGCACTGCATGCAGCAATGGTTTGAGTTGTCTGACCTGGGG